>NZ_JAFNJD010000001.1:0-343251 GCF_017368415.1 Shewanella sp. 4t3-1-2LB | reverse complement strand
GGTTTCTTCAACAACCGTCAAGTGTTCGAGTAAGTCCATCAGGGCTGCTAATTGCGAAATGGGCAGCCATTAGATCACAGCATAGAGCTACAACTCAACACGGGCTAAAAAGTACGATCCCGCCCTGATGCGCTACCTAATCACTTTTCAACGCTTAAATCGTTAATTGCGATCGCTGCTTTTTTTATCGTCAAAACTCCTAACACACGAGTTAAAGAAAGATCGGTTTTCATCTTCAACTCTTCTGCAAGTCTGCAGATTTCCATATTGAAATAATTCATCTCAGTCTCCCGATGTGCTTTGATATCCTGAAGCGTCGAAATCAACTGTCCAGCTGATATTTTACTAATAGCATGTATTCCCTCAATAATTTCTTCCTGATTAATTTCAATACCTGCTTGATTTGCAACGGGTACACATTCTTTTACAACATTTGCCGCTAACGCCATAATTGCTTCATCACGATCGAAAATACCATTATCCGTGTCTAGCAGTGGACAAATAGAATTGAACACCGCATTGATTATGCCCTTTTTCCAAACTTGATATTGAATATCAGACGCATTGTAAAAACACAGCGCTTTAGTATTGATTACGTCTGCAATGTTAGTTGTTTTCTCATCAATACCTTCAAGTAAACCAATCGGCGATGGTTTAACCATGCGAGCTGTATAGGTGCCCTCTTGTATTTTTTCTGCAGTGATATACACAACACAGCGCGATACACTACGAAAACCTTTATTCAGGAACGGACGTTCGATACCAATTCCATTTTGCATAAGCACTATATCTATTGCACTTGCATTCTTGGATAAAACGTCAGCTAAATATTCATTAGCATTGGCTTTCGCCGTTATGAGCAGAAGTCCTTTAATCGATCTCATTGAAGACAGCGGCTTAGATATTATGCTTTGTTCAAGAACACAACCATCACTGGACTTTACGGTTATCTTTTGAGTAACACCTTCCGCAGAAGTATGTATTCGGAGCACCTCAGCCAACTTACCAGACGCATTAAGGTGAGCAGCGAGAGAAAACCCAATGGCTCCTCCACCAACGATGAATAAAGCAGACATCTCTTTCATTTTCCTTCCTCATCATAAATGAGTTGGTTAATAAATGTTGGGCCGACGGAACCAGATAACTGTATTCGGAACACAATACCTGTGGCTCAACGTTGTAGGACCAAAGCTACCGATGAAGAAAACTGCAGCCATCGCCAGCACTACTTTGAACAATTGACCAGTGTGGAAATGCTAGCAGCCGTTTATACTTTTTAAAATCGAATAAATTTGAAGTTATAGTTTTGGAATTATGAAGTGAATACAGATTTCGATATTAATGCGCTGCGCGCTATTGTGGCCGGCATAGAGCTCCGTAGTTTTGCCCGTGCAGCTACACAACTCGGGCGTTCTCAATCGGCGATCAGCATGCAGTTGAAAAAACTAGAGCAACAAGCTGGCAGTCAACTGTTAGTTCGCAAAGGCAGAACCCTAGTTCTCACCGCTGCAGGCGAGACATTGGTTGCTTATGCACGACGTATCATCGCACTCAATGATGAAGCTGCACTTGCGCTTGGCGCAACATCCACTACGGCTAGCGTCCGGCTTGGACTGCCTCAGGATTTTTTTGAAGATGTAATGCCGGCAACCTTAATTGAATACTCTCGCACGCATCCAGGGGTTCATGTTGAGGTTCAGGCTGGTCCGAATCATATTCTTGCTGAGGAAATTAGAGCGGGACGTCTGGATGTTGCTATGACATTCTATCCAGAAAACGCTTCAGGACGTGAAGGTTATCTACTCGGCAAGCTACCTATGCACTGGATGGCACACGAAAACTTTGTATTAGATTGCTCAGATGCTCGATTACCTTTGGTGCTGTTTGACCACCTTTGTTTGTTTCGACAATCGGCACTTACTGCACTCGAACAAGCAAATAAACGATGGCGAGTGGCGGTTACAACCCCAAGTTTGCCGGGAATTTGGGCCGCTTTGCGTTCACACCTCGGAATTGCTATACGCACGGAACATGGCAAGCCCCATGACATTCGGTGCGTTGATAAGACATTGGATCTTCCACAACTTCCAGCAATTGCGCTCAAGCTGCTTGTCTCTTCAAATGCGTCTCCCGCGGCTCAGGATTTGAGTAAACTGTTGACACATGAGGCCATTAGACTCGTTGCTCCCAACTGAGGAGCGCTCCATATTATAAGGTTTCCTTCATGAACTCGCACAAAGATCGCCATTTTTTATCAGCCAAGGAATAGTCTGGATTATCAAAATCGTATGTTGGCGGTACAACAATGGTTTTGATGCCGGCGGCTTTTGCTGCTTTCATTCCAGATACTGAGTCTTCAAAAGCAATACAGTGTTTTGCTGTCACTCCAAGTTTTTGCAACGTTGAGAGATAGACAGCGGGATGTGGCTTACCATGTTTCATATGTTCCGATGACGAAATACCATCAAAACACTGAGTAATATCAAGTTTTTCTAAAACTGTGTTAATCAAACGGTAGGGAGAGTTTGTCGATAATCCTACCTTATAATTTCTGCTACAAAAGGAATCGATTATCTGTTTAGCACCCGGCATAGGCACACCGTGTTTTCTTATCAATTCATCTACGCAATCAATGACATCATTTTCAACATCTTCAATAGATTTTCGTTTCCATGGGAAACGCTGATACCAAAACTCGGTAACGTCTCGAGTCGTCATGGTGGCGGTTTCACGACATAATGAGTCTGACAGTTCAACCCCCATGGATGAAAACACCTTTCTCTCCGCTTTCGCCCAAAATGGTTCAGAATCAATCAGAAGACCATCCATATCAAAAATTGCCGCCACTGTGCTCATGTCCTTCCACTCCTACCTCATAGAAAACGCGTCTATGGTAATAAAATTTAGTTTCGAGATCATATAAGGTCACAGTCAAAAAATGGGTCGCTTAAGTTTCAGAGTGTGTTAGAAGCTCATGTAGCGATCACTTTTACTCAAGTAATCCTAGGAAAGCGGATTCATCCTACTTATTTGGCATAGAGATAAAGCCCTTTATCAATGAAAACCACCGGTTGGGTTTTAGGGCTAAAAATGAAAAAAGCCCGCTGCAGATGATACAGCGGGCTCCCAGAAATTTGGCGGAGGAGCAGGGATTTGAACCCTGGGTGGGGGTAAACCCACGCCGGTTTTCAAGACCGGTGCATTAAACCACTCTGCCACCCCTCCGAACGGCCGAAATATTAGCGTCAACCCGGATGGCTGTAAATATAATTTGTGATAAGTCCATACCGTTTGTTCATTCAGTGCACAAGCTGCATATTAATTTTGCAGTGATAACAAAAATTAACCATATGACTTGTGTCACCTACCACTATTATTTTACCTTTGTGTCTTCAAAAAGACTCAAAGGACCGGTCTACTATGCTCTCGGAACAATCTTTGGAATTGATCGATCTGGTAGCGCAACTAGGCAGCTTTACAGCAGCAGCTAACCATTTGAACAAAGTTCCTTCGGCGGTGAGTTATGCTATCAAACAAATTGAAGACGAAATTGATGTAGTGCTGTTTGAGCGGCATCATCGCAGTGTTTCTCTAACGCCTGCAGGGCGCTATTTTGTTGAAGAAGCGCGCCAGGTTTTGAAGGCAATGGCGGTGTTGAAACAGGACACTGTTAAAGTGGCCAACGGTTGGCGTCCAACACTGTCAATAGCATTTGATAGTGTGGTTCGCGCAGACCGGATGGCTTATCTGATCCGGGATTTTTATGCTCACTTTTCTGATGTCGAATTGGTCATTCGCAAGGAAAATTTTAATGGTGTCTGGGAGTCTTTAATCAGCGGTCGCTGTGATATGGCCTTAGGCGCTACCGCTAGTATTCCAGTGGGTGGCCCATTCTTGACTAAATCGATGGGGAAACTGCATTGGTGTTTTGTGGTTGCCGCTGACCATCCCTTAGCCGCCTTCGATGTGCCGCTGGTCGATGAGGCATTACTCCCCTATCCTGCAGTGTGTTTGACGGACACTAGCTGGCAATTTGTTGCTCGTGAATTTTCAGTGTTACCACAACAAAGAAGAATTCAAGTTCCTGATTGGGTGCAGGCAATTAATCTATTTCGTGCCGGGCTCGGCATCGGTTGGCTTCCGCGGCATCTGGCTCAAGGATTTATCAAATCCGGTAGTTTGATTGAGAAAACTGTCGTCAATCCGTTACCGGACAGTGATTGTGCATTGGTGTGGAATAACCGCTGCCAGTCTCCTGCCATGCAATGGCTATTGCAGTATTTAGGGGATGAACAGCAACTGCGTCATTACTGGATAGATGAACATTCAGCATAGATTCATGAAACTATGTGATAAAATGGCGCAAGTTGATATGTCAGGCGGAACTTGCTGGTTAGCAGCAACGTCTAAAGTTCATATCCTGGCATGATTACAGAATTTTGGAGAAGTATATGAATCAGGAAATCCTTTATCCCTCACGCGCATCTGGTGTCGTCGTCAATAAGATGATACGTAACACCTATATGTTACTGGCTATGACATTGGCGTTTTCTGCGGTCTGTGCTGGTATTGCCATGGCGTTGCAGATTTCACCATTAATGTCCCTTGGATTATCCATCGGTGGTCTGATTTTGTTGTTCGTAACGCTGCGTAAAGCAGAATCAGCAGCGGGGTTGCTATGGGTGTTTGCCTTCACCGGGATGGAAGGTGCATCGTTGGGTTACATCCTTAACCATTATGCTGGAATGGCGAATGGCCCAATGCTCATCATGCAGGCATTAGGATTAACGGCGGCGATTTTTGTGGCCTTGTCTGGTTATGCATTAACCACCAAGAAAGATTTTTCCTTTATGCGTGGTTTCCTGATCGCCGGGCTTGTTGTGGTACTGGTGGCTGGCATTGTGAATATTTTCCTCGGTAATAGCGCGGTATTTATGGCGTTAAATGCGGGGGTTGCCTTACTGATGACCGGGTTTATCCTGTTTGATACCAGCCGGATCGTCAACGGTGGTGAGACCAATTATATCCGCGCTACGATTTCCTTGTATCTGGATTTTCTTAACCTGTTCGTTAGCCTGCTGCATTTGCTTGGCGCAGGTAGTGATGATTAGTCCGCGCCAAAGGTAATAGTTTTAGGTAGAATGGCCCTGTTAACCAGGGTCATTTTTATTTTATGAGTAAACTAATCATCTTAGTTACTGGTCAGGTTTACGGCCCGGCCAGTGGTTGGCACGCATTGCAATTTACCCAAGCGGCATTAGCCGCTGGCGAACAAATTCATTGCGTATTTTTTTTCAGAAATGGCGTAACGCAATCCAACGCGTTAGTTTGCCCCGCTTCAGACGAGACCGACCTGCTGCGAGAGTGGCAAAAAATAGCAGATCAATACCACGTGCCATTGATTAACTGTGTTTCGGCCGCTTGGCGTAGAGGCATTATGTCGGCAGACGATGCTAAAGAGAACGGTAGAACAAGCCATAATCTAGCTGAACCATTTATTATGGGCGGACTAGGAGAGTTGGTAACGGGCATCGAGCAGGCAGACCGGGTGGTGAGTTTCTAATGAAAGCGATTGCAATCATATTCCGTCAAGGTCCGCACGGTAATGCTGCTGGACGTGAAGCGCTGGATCTCGCGCTGATGGCCGCTACTTATGAACAGCAGGTTCACCTGATATTTATTAACGAAGGCGTACTCAATCTTTTGGGTAATCAACAACCGGAACTAATTGGCTGTAAAGATTATATTGCCACGTTTAAAGCACTGGATTTGTACGAAGTCGCATCGGTGATCGTCAGTGAAGTGTCGCTCTGTGGCTTCGGGCTGGATAAAACGGCATTGGTCTACCCCGCTACAGTGGCTGATGATGGCCAAATCCGTCAACTATTAGAGCAGGTAGATGAGGTACTGGTATTTTGAAAATCTTACATCATATCTGCAGCTCGCCGTCAGAAAGCAATGCCCTCGCCTGCGCGTTGAGATTTGTTGGACCCAAGGATACGCTGTTGCTGGCAGGGAATGCGGTTACCGCTGCGTTGCTGCCGCATTGGCTTAATGCGATGGATGGATATGATCTTTGTTTGATGAAGGCTGATGTGGAAGCCAGAGGATTAACAACTCAGTTAACGCGTTTTCGGCAAATTGATTATGCGGAATTTGTGGTGCTGACATTAGCACATCATAAAGTAATATCGTGGTAATTATGATCGAATTTAACGGAAAACAGATAGCGACTGATACCCAGGGGTATTTATTGGATATCAATGACTGGGAACCGGCGTTAGCACCTATCATTGCCGATGGCGAACAGATATTGCTTACTGATGCGCACTGGGAAGTGATTAATTTTGTTAGAGAGTTTTATCTTGAGTATAAGACCAGTCCGGCGATCCGAGTGCTCGTTAAGGCGATAGGACAAAAGCTTGGGCCTGATAAAGGTAATTCAAAATACCTCTATACCCTCTTTCCTATCGGACCAGCCAAACAGGCCACCAAGATTGCAGGTCTGCCAAAACCAGCCAAGTGTATCTAACAATCAAATGACAAAAAGCCCCTGTAGCAGGGGCTTTTTTACACAAGATGTTGATAAACCAAAATGGCGGCTTTCCCTATCGTTGCCAGTGCCAACACCGTAAAAACGGCTATCACGGCCACATAAGTCAGCCAGCGCAGATAGCGCCCGCTATTATTCATATATGACCCTGAAAACTAACCGATTTTTTCCAACCCACCCATATATGGCCGCAGTACGTCAGGTACGGTTACACTACCATCGGCATTCTGGTAATTTTCTAGAACTGCAACCAGCGTCCGGCCAACGGCGAGACCTGAGCCGTTTAACGTATGCAACAACTTTGGTTTTTTATCGTCTTTACTGCGATAACGCGCTTGCATGCGTCGCGCCTGGAAATCCTTCATATTGGAGCAGGAAGAGATCTCACGATAGGTATTCTGCGCTGGCAACCAAACTTCAATATCATAGGTTTTGGATGAGCCAAAGCCCATGTCACCAGTACAAAGTACTATCACTCGATACGGTAATCCCAATTTTTGCAGCACAGTTTCTGCATCTTTGGTGAGACTTTCCAGTTCATCCATAGAGGTTTCTGGTTTTACCAGCTTGACCAATTCCACTTTGTCGAACTGGTGCTGACGGATCAAACCACGAGTATCTTTACCATAAGATCCAGCTTCACTACGGAAACACGCGGTTTCTGCCGTCAGTTTAATCGGCAGTTCGTCTTCCTCAACAATACTATCGCGTACTAGGTTTGTCAGCGGTACTTCAGCCGTTGGGATCAAGTGCAGGCTCTGACCTTCTTCGGTCGCTGGTTTGGTGTGAAATAGATCATCAGCAAATTTAGGTAACTGACCTGTTCCTAACAAGCTGGCATCATTAACCAACAGCGGCACATAAGTTTCGGTATAGCCATGTTCCTGGGTGTGCAGATCCAACATGAACTGCGCCAGCGCACGGTGCAGTCGGGCGATTTGCCCTTGCATGATCACAAAACGGGCCCCAGTGAGTTTAACGGCACTCTTGAAGTCCAAGCCTTTGGCCTGTTCTCCAAGATCGACATGATCTTTGATCGGAAAATCAAAAGTTCTTGGTGTACCCCAACGGCGCACTTCAACGTTCTGTGATTCATCAGTACCTACGGGAACGGATTCATCCGGCAGGTTGGGCATGCTCATGGCGATTGCGTTCAATTCATCCAATAACTGCGACAATTCCTGCTTTTTGGTGTCGAGCTTACTACCGAGATCATTGACCTGCGTCATGATTTCGGAGACATCTTCACCCTTCGCTTTCGCCTGACCAATCGATTTCGACATGGCATTGCGACTGGCCTGCAGCTCTTCAGTTTCTACTTGCAGAGCCTTACGTTTTTCTTCCAGCCGGGTTAGCCGGTCAACATCGAGAATAAAACCACGGGTCGCCAGCCGCTCAGCGGTGGTGGCAAGTTCATTACGCAGATATTTAGGATCTAACATCTTTTTTGTCTTTAGTTATTAAACGCGTGAAAAAATCAGTTGCTGCCCTAGGAATACCATCAACAGACAGATCCCCAGATTCAACACCACATTTAAAAATGCCTTGAGCCATTCACCGCCCTGGATCAGCAGCAAGGTTTCATTAGAGAACGTGGAAAAGGTGGTCAGTGCTCCGAGAAAACCAACACCGATCAGCGCTTTTATCTCCGGACTGACGTGGCTCAACTGCCCCAGTGCGAAGACGACTCCCATCAGAAAAGAGCCAAGTACATTAACTGCCAGTGTACCAAAAGGAAATGCACTGCCAAATAGCTGGATCATAAATAACGAAATAAGATTGCGTAAAACAGCGCCAGTTGCGCCGCCAAGTGCGACCCACAATAGATTATTCATAACGTTTGCGCTCGCTGTGCAAATCGAGTAGCTGTAATTGTTGTAATTTGTCGGCCATGCGTTTTTCAAAACCACGCTCGCTTGGGTGATAAAAGCGAGTGTTTTTCAACGCTTCCGGAAAATAGTTTTCACCAGCGGCGTAAGCATTGGGTTCGTCGTGGGCATAGCGGTACTCTTTCCCTGCGCCCAACTCTTCCAACAATTTTGTCGGGGCATTTCTCAGATGCATCGGCACTGCTTCATTACCGCTTTCTCTGGCTAATTGCCGAGCCGCTTTAAATGCGGTGTATACTGCATTGCTTTTAGGGGCTAGCGCCAGATAAACGATGGCCTGAGCTATGGCACGTTCGCCCTCAGCTGGTCCAACACGGTGGAAGCAATCCCAAGCATTTAAGGCGACAGTCATCGCTGTAGGATCGGCGTTACCAACATCTTCTGAAGCAATCGCCAATAACCTCCGTCCAACATATAGCGGATCACAACCACCTTCCAGCATTCTGCAATACCAGTAAAGCGCTGCGTCAGGTGCAGAACCGCGGATAGATTTATGTACCGCGGAGATCAGGTCGTAATACTGATCGCCATTTTTATCAAAACGTGCCAGCTGTTGCCCCGATACCTGTACCAACAATTCCTCTGAGAATTCGCCGCCATCAGGCAACATATCACTCATCAGCTCCAGTAGGTTCAGCGCCTTACGGCCATCACCATCGGCGACATTCGCCAGTTGGGATAACACACTTGCGGGTATGGTGAGTTGACGTTTTCCCAGACCACGTTCGTTATCGGTTAGCGCTCGCTGCACCAGCTCGGCAATTTCTGTATCAGCCAGTTTATTGATCAGATAAACCCTGACTCTGGACAATAACGCATTATTGATTTCAAACGATGGATTTTCGGTGGTTGCACCAATAAAAATCACGGTGCCATCTTCAATAAACGGCAGAAAAGCGTCTTGCTGACTTTTATTGAAACGATGTACTTCATCCACAAACAACAAGGTGCGTTGCCCACGCGATTGCGCCACATTCTGTGCGTGTTCAATTGCTGCTCGGATTTCTTTCACGCCAGATGTGACCGCTGAAATTCTTTCAACATGGGCGTTGGTGTACTGCGCTATCAGCTCTGCCAGTGTGGTTTTGCCAGTTCCTGGTGGCCCCCACAACATCATCGAATGGGCTTTGCCAGCTTCCAACGCCTTACGTAGCGGTTGACCTTCACCTAATAAATGCTTTTGGCCGATATAATCTGCCAATGCCGTTGGCCGCATTCTCGCGGCCAACGGGCGGAAGTCCGGCGCAAAATCAAAACTCATACTTGGCATGGGTTACTGGCCATTATGTGGACGTTGATCATCCACAGACACCCCTTCAGGAGGCGTGAATGAAAACAATGTGTTGTCTTCATTGGTTAATGACTGCTGGTTGGACAGTTCAAAGACACTGTTATTGCCTTGAGTATCATCGAGACTGAGCCGCGTCAAAGTGTTGCCATCAAAACACACTTCAACCTGTTGTATGCCGGTATCGGCAGCCTTGGGCAGAATATCAAAGCATTTACCTTTAGCGCGTATAGTAAATTTGGCCCAGGTGCTTTTATCGCGATGTACCAATAAGGTGATTGGCGACGCCGCAATCGCATCTCGCAGCCCCAGGACACTGACTTCTTCGGCAAAGGGATTATAAATCCATACATCTTTGCCATCTGCGACAATCAATGACTCGTCTGGCTGTGTGAGATGCCAGTAAAAACGATTGGGCTGAGACAACGCTAAGGTTCCGCTACCCGACTGAATTTGCTTACCATTTATATCGGTGACCGTCTGGGTAAAACTGGCTTTTAACGCCGGATTAGCATCCAGTTTGACTTTAAGCGTCTGCTCCGCGGTTTGTGCCTGCGCCTGCATGCAGGTCAACAGCAAGGCAGACAACAACAATTTTTTCATCAATACCTCTATAATTGCTTATCTTGGTGGCGGCGCGAGAACTTCACGGTTGCCATTGTGGCCCTGCGCGCTAACAACGCCCTGCATCTCCATTTGCTCAATGATCCGGGCAGCACGGTTGTAACCAATTTTGAATTTTCGTTGCACGCTGGAGATGGAACCACGACGGGTTTCGGTTACAAAAGCCACAGCTTCATCATAAAGCTCATCAAATTCTTCATCACCAGCCTCAGCCGCCTCACCAGGCAACAAGACCTGTTCACCGTCGCTGGAGCCTTGTAAAATCTCTTCAATATACTGTGGCTTACCGCGGGCATGCCAATCCGCGACAACGTTGTGTACTTCGTCATCACCGATAAAAGCACCATGAACACGAATAGGCACACCTGTTCCTGGTGGCAGATATAACATATCCCCCATCCCCAACAGCGTTTCCGCGCCTTGCTGATCGAGAATGGTCCGAGAGTCAATACGCGAAGACACTTGGAAGGCGATGCGGGTTGGAATGTTCGCTTTAATCAGGCCGGTTATCACATCAACCGATGGCCTTTGTGTCGCCAAAATCAGGTGGATGCCTGCCGCTCGGGCCTTTTGCGCGATACGGGCGATCAATTCTTCCACTTTTTTGCCGACAATCATCATCATATCGGCAAATTCATCAACCACCACCACAATTGATGGCAGTTTATCCAGCTCATCTGGGGCTTCCTGCATGCTCTGCCCTTCTCGCCATAAAGGATCGAGTAAAGGTTCTCCCGCGGCTTTTGCTTCTGCGACTTTAGCGTTATAACCCTTGAGGTTACGCACACCAACAGCAGACATTAGCTTGTAGCGGCGCTCCATTTCGCCGACACACCAACGCAGAGCATTGGCGGCTTCCTTCATATCGGTAACGACTTCACATAATAGATGCGGGATCCCTTCATAAACAGAAAGTTCCAGCATTTTGGGGTCGATCATAATAAAGCGTACATCGTCAGGCCCAGACTTATACAGCAAACTGGTGATCATGACGTTTACCCCAACAGACTTACCGGAGCCAGTGGTGCCCGCAACGAGCAAATGGGGCATTCTAGCCAAATCTACGACGACAGGTTCACCGGCGATATCCTGCCCAAGCACCATCGTTAGGGTCGATTTGTTGTCTTTGAACGCCTGACAATCGAGAACATCACGCAGGAATACGGTTTCACGGAACTTATTTGGCAACTCCAGTCCAACATATGCTTTCCCCGGAATAACCTCGACCACACGTACGCTTTCAGCTAACAATGACCGTGCTAAGTCTTTGGATAGGTTTGAAATTTTTGAAGCTTTTATCCCTGGAGCCAGCTCTAACTCAAAACGGGTGATCACGGGGCCAGGATAAACACCAACGACTTTGGCTTCAATATTAAAGTCAGCCAGTTTCAGTTCTACTAATCGCGCTACCTGCTGTAACTCCTCCTCTGAAATCGGATTTTTCTTACGATCAGGCACGTTTAGCAAATCAACGCTTGGCAACGGCTCCATCGCTTTTTTAGGGGTGTCAGGCGCCTGTCCTGGCAACACGATAATGCCATTTTCCACTCGGGCTTTTTGTGATTGCAGCTGTTGCCGCTTGGCCTTTGCCGCTGAGACATTATCGTTAACTGGAGAGACTGCGAAAATGTCATCATCACTAAGTTCATCTTGTGAATGTTCAGCAAAATGGATCAGTGGCTCCACTCTGCCATGTTCTTCTTCGGTGTTATCAATAGCCGCCTTTTTACGAAATCGTGCTAGTAGTTTACGTGGTTGGGTGTACGGCTCACTGTCATCTTCATCATCGTCATTTTCAGCAACGTCAGTAGTGTCTGCTTCGTTGTCTCGGCGCTGTCGGTATTTATCTACAACCGACATAAAACCCTGTGTGTCATCGCTATCGCCACGGCGCTGGAACCATTGAGGGAAATGCCATAGTTTTTTCAGGCACCACAAGGTTGAAAGTCCCAGCATTTCAGCAATGGTTATCCAACTGATGCCCGTCATCAACGTAAAGCCCGCACCAACAAAACACAGCAATAATAAGGTAGTACCTAACTGATTAAAGTACGGTAACATCCCTTGCCAAATAACGTCACCAGCAACGCCTCCGGCAGAGAATTCATAGATGTCATCGGCATTCATGCTGGCAATGGCGGCAAGACTCAGCATCATCAGCAAAAAACCCACCAACCGCAGACCAACGGAAAAATAGTCGATGTCACTCAGTTGGTGTGAGCGCTTAAACAGCAACCAGCCCGTTGCGGCAATAACGATCGGCAGTACAAAGGCGGTATAGCCAAAAAAATAGAACAGCACATCAGCGATCCAAGCGCCAACCTTCCCTGTCAGGTTGCTCACTGTGCCCTGAAAATTAGTTTGGCTCCAGCCAGGATCACTCGGATTGAAACTGCTAAGTGCCAGCAATACGTAGACTGCCAACATGCAGCAAAGGATAAGTCCGCCTTCTTGGAGACGCTGCAACCCACTGAGGGTTCTGACGCTTTTTCCCTGAGACAAATGAAACTTCCATCTGAACAAATACGAATGGCACTTAAGATACCAGAATCTGTTTGAATGTGCAGTGCCATCAACAAGATATGCATCAACAGTTAATTCACTGGTACAGCTGCGGTTAAGCCAGCCATTTTAGTCGCGTCATAAACTAAAACAGCCGGGTCAAATCCCGGCTGTTTTATCATTAATATCAGGCAGAAATGGCGATACGGTTGGTTTGCTTAACTTCTTCCATTACCACATAAGTTCTGGTATCTGACACAGATGGCAATTTCAATAAGGTTTCCCCCAACAACTTGCGGTAAGCCGACATATCTGACACGCGAGTTTTTAACAAATAGTCAAAATCACCAGAGACCAGATGGCATTCCTGAATATCGTCCAATAACTGTACTGCGCGGTTAAATTTGTCGAACACTTCCGGAGTGTCGCGCGTTAGCGTAATCTCTACAAATATCAACAGTGACGCATCCACATAGTGCGGATTAACCAATGCCGTATAACCACTAATAAAGCCCTGTTTCTCAAGTCTTTTTACCCTTTCAAGGCAAGGGGTTGGACTCAACCCTACGCGCTTGGATAATTCAACATTGGAAATGCGGCCGTCGTTCTGAAGTTCTATAAGTATGTTGCGATCAATACGATCGAGATCTTTAATGGAATTTTTTTTATTATCAGCCATGTTTTTAACCTTGTTTTATTTCTAAAACGGTTTTTTATGTTGCGTATGTTAAAAGTTTAGCAGCATAAACTGCATAAGCCAGACTATACTAGACGTTCCTGACTGTTTAGTGTCAGGTACGCAATTATAACAAATATCCTACTCCCGTATCTGGGAAAATTTATGTTGAGGCTCAAAAATGAAGATTGGTATTCCAAAAGAGATAAAAAACCATGAATACCGGGTTGGCATGGTGCCGTCATCCGTACGAGAACTGACGATGCAAGGCCATGAGGTATATATAGAAAAGAATGCGGGTCTTGGCATTGGATTTACTGACGACGACTATACTGCAGCGGGTGCTTCTATCCTAGATACCGCTGCGGAAGTGTTCGCCATTGCTGAAATGGTGGTAAAAGTAAAAGAACCGCTTGCTATTGAACGTGCGATGTTACGACACGATCAGATCCTGTTTACCTACTTGCATCTTGCGCCAGATTTGGCACAAACCGAAGATTTGCTCAAGAGCGGTGCTGTATGTATTGCTTATGAAACCGTGACTGATGCCAAAGGTGGCTTACCGTTATTGGCACCTATGTCAGAAGTTGCTGGCCGCATGTCAATTCAGGCGGGTGCTATGGCACTTGAAAAATCTCACGGCGGCCGTGGCATGTTGCTCGGTGGAGTACCTGGCGTGGAGCCCGCTAAAGTAGTGATTATTGGCGGCGGTATGGTGGGCACCAATGCCGCGCAAATTGCGATTGGCATGGGCGCGGATGTGACGGTATTGGATCGCTCTGTTGATGCATTGCGACGTCTTAACATGCAGTTTGGTTCAGCGGTTAAAGCGGTCTATTCCACTGCTGATGCCATCGAACGCCATGTTCTGGAAGCCGACTTGGTCATCGGTGGGGTGTTGATCCCTGGCGCTCAGACACCAAAACTGGTTACCAAAGAGATGGTCAAACGGATGAAACCTGGCAGTGCTATTGTTGACGTGGCAATTGATCAGGGTGGATGTGTCGAAACGTCCCACGCGACTACTCACCAAGATCCCACCTATATTGTGGACGATGTGGTGCATTATTGCGTTGCTAATATGCCCGGCGCCGTTGCCAGAACATCCACCTTTGCATTGAACAATGCCACCCTGCCCTACATTTTAAAATTGGCTCGTATGGGGTACAAGGAAGCGTTGTTGGATGACAAACATCTGTTAGCAGGCCTTAACGTAATGCACGGTAAATTGACCTGCAAGGAAGTGGCTGAATCGCACGGTTTGGCGTACACAGCACCTACTAGCCTGTTACAATAATCTGGCAGTCTTAATGAAATCGAAGGAGCCTGCTGGCTCCTTTTTTATCGATTGAGGCAATCTTGATTATTCAGGGAATGGCGCTTTACCACCCGCGTCAAATTACCTACAATCGCGGACAATTTTTGAAGGCATGGAGAACTTTATGAGCCAAGCTAAACATTGTCATCTGCTTATTCTGGGGTCCGGCCCAGCCGGATACACCGCCGCGGTTTACGCTGCTCGTGCCAACCTGAAGCCAGTGATGATCACCGGTATGCAACAAGGTGGTCAGTTAACCACCACGACTGAAGTCGAGAACTGGCCTGGCGATCCTGACGATCTGACTGGGCCGTTATTGATGGAACGCATGCAGAAACATGCAGAGAAGTTTAATACTGAAATTATTTTTGATCATATCAATAACGTTGATCTACAGCAGCGTCCTTTCCGACTGGTCGGTGACAATGCGGAATACACTTGTGATGCGTTGATTATTGCGACCGGAGCTTCTGCTCGCTATCTAGGATTACCGTCAGAAGACGCCTTCAAAGGCAGAGGGGTTTCAGCTTGTGCCACATGTGATGGCTTCTTTTATCGTAACCAAAAAGTTGCCGTGATCGGTGGTGGTAACACCGCCGTTGAAGAAGCGCTTTACCTGTCCAATATTGCCGCAGAAGTTCACGTTATCCACCGTCGTGACAGTTTCCGCTCAGAAAAGATCTTGATTGATCGACTGATGGATAAAGTGGCAAACGGCAACATTGTATTACATCTCGACAGTACGTTAGATGAAGTGCTTGGTGATGATATGGGCGTTACCGGTATCAAGCTGCAAAATGTCAAAGATGGTTCGATAAGTAATCTTGACGTTGCAGGTGTATTTGTTGCTATCGGTCATAGCCCCAATACGGCTATTTTCGAAGGACAGCTGGAAATGAATCATGGCTATCTGAAAGTTAACAGCGGTATCAATGGCAATGCCACACAGACCAGTATTCCTGGGGTTTTTGCTGCAGGCGATGTCATGGATCAGTATTATCGTCAAGCGATTACTTCTGCTGGCACCGGCTGTATGGCTGCACTGGATGCTGAACGCTATCTAGATGCTCAGAAATAAGCCATCAGGCAAGAAAAAACCGGCAAACTAACGCCGGTTTTTTTGTGCTCGGAGACCCGTTATACAGCACTGCTAACGCCGTTATTGTCGTCCAAATATTCCTGATTATGACGTAGCATATCCAGCAATTCATCAATGTAGGCGTCCTGCCGCTCCGAATAATTTACCAGACCATAAACCAGCTTTTCAGCACTGAGAGGTTCCTTTTGAGCCCGCAAATCAGCACGAATTGAGCGGAATAAGCCATATGCAGCGTTAGAGTTCAAATTGCGCATGTAGGAAGCCACCGAGTCTTCAACACTATTGAACACCGCAACTTCATGAACCTGACCTTGCCCACGTGACTGTGGCACCAGACCACAGCCCTCTTTAAAGCACCACTGACCAAAAAAGTTGAAACCTTCTTTGGCAAAACGCGATGCGCCCCAACCTGACTCGTTAGCCGCCTGGATTAACACCATGGACTCAGGAATGACATCAACCCGTCGCAGCAAACTCCGTAGACTTGCAGCATCAATATTGCGGATAGCATATTCATATTTATCCGCCAGCTTATGTACCCGATACACTTCCGCGTCATCAAGTACATTGTGATTTTTCAGATGATTCTGCACCTGCAGCAGAAAGCGCCTTTCCTCTGTAATAATGCGGTTTTGTTTTTTTACCGCCGGGCGCAGGAAATCAAAAAATGCCTGCTTCTTGGCACTCACATCATCAAATGCACTGAAGTCAGGGATCAGGTTAACACCCAACCGGTTTTTCTTTACTAGGGGTGCCCCTATGTCATTTTGCTCAGCCACAGGAATGAAGATGACCCGTAGTGTCAATACCGCAAGAATGACCACGGCCATAGCCAGAATAGATGAGCCTAAGCGACCTGTTCTCAAACAGCCTCCTTTGAAAATGACTAATAAACGGAGTTGATTATAAATCAGGCATACGGTTTCACAAAATTTGCGATGTTCCAGAGACCGTTGGTACATAAAAAAAGGACGGTTTATACCGTCCTTTTACAGGAATGTTCTATGCTCGCTACAGTACTTTGGCAATTGCTTTACAAATAACCGGAATATTGGTTTTGGTCATCCCCGCGACACTGATACGACCAGAACCAACAATATAGATAGCAAACTCGTCACGCAGTCTTTCTACCTGAGATTTATTTAGACCCGAAAAGCTGAACATGCCTTTCTGCTGACAGATAAAGCTAAAATCTTTCTCAACCCCTTCGGCTTTCAGAGTATCAACAAACAGTTGTCGCATTTCAGCAATGCGCTGCCGCATGGTGGTAACTTCTTCTAACCACAAGGCTTTTAACTCTGGATCTGTCAACACTGTGCTGACGATTAAGCCACCATGTGCGGGTGGATTTGAATAGTTGGCGCGAATTGTACGCTTTACTTGACTGAACGCTTTTTGCGCGGTAGCTGCGTCCTGCGCAACTAGCGTGACTGCACCAATACGTTCATTGTAAAGTCCAAAGTTTTTTGAAAATGAGTTTGCGACCAACAACTCAGGCACTACTGCTGCAACCGTGCGCAGCCCCAATGCATCTTCTTCAACGCCATCACCAAAACCTTGATAGGCGAAATCAAACAATGGCACTAGTTGTTTAGCAAAACATAACTGTGCAATTTGAGTCCATTGCGCTGCCGACAGATCAATACCGCTGGGATTATGACAGCAGCCATGCAGCAATACTAAATCTCCGGTAGTAGCCTGTTGTAGATCTGCAACCATCGCCTCGAAGTTCAGCGACTGATTGGCAGCATCGTAATAACCATATTCTTTAATTGAAAGGCCTGCCGCTGCAAAGATGTTTTGATGATTGGCCCAAGTTGGTTTACTGACCCAAATTGTCTTGCTGTTAGTGTTATTAACCACAAATTCAGCCGCTATTCTCAGCGAGCCGGTACCACCGGGAGCTTGAGCTGTTACCGCTAATCCTTCTTTGACAATTTTATTGTCGGCACCAAAAAGTAGTTCCTGCACTACTTTGTTGTATAGCTGCACCCCATCAATACCTAAATAGGTTTTTGATGTTTCGGTATCCAACAATTTCGCTTCAGCGAGTTTCACTGACTTCAGCACGGGTGTTAGACCAGACTCATCTTTATACACACCTACGCCTAAGTTGACTTTTTCCTGGCGCGGATCTTTCTTAAAGGCTTCGGTCAAACCTAATATCGGATCGGCTGGCGCTTGACTTATCTGCTGGAAAATCATGTTTTATACCTGCTTATGACTGGAATTATTGTAGGGCGGAAATCGCTGTATTTATACCACTGGCAGCGATCCCGAAACAGCTCTATCAATAAATTATGTGAGCAATCTGTCTAACAAATAAACATTTCTCAAAAAATTATCATAAAAACCGAATTAATTATATCAATATTCATTTTTTATTAAAAATACATCAGAAAAACGATGACAGGAGCTATTTTTATGAAATTTATCACTGGTAGTTGTCTATGGATACCCGAGGTGCATACGGAGCGCCATCTATAATGTGTGGGATCGGCAAGGATAGAAAAGAAGAAGAGAAAAATTGGGCGTTTAGCTTAAAAATTGCCCAGATTTTGCCCCGAAAGCAAAACGGGAACCAGTAAGTTACTGATCCCCGTCTTTTAATTATGGCGGTGAGGGAGGGAGTCGAACCCTCGATACGTTTCCGTATACACACTTTCCAGGCGTGCTCCTTCGGCCACTCGGACACCTCACCACATGATGTTTTTTTGATGCTCATCCAACATCTGTTGACGCGAGTCTTTTACCGACTAAACGGCCAACGGAGCGGTACTTTACGCAAAAGCATTTCGAGGGTCAAGCGAAAATCTCAGTCACCTTGCCATTTGGGTATTTGCTGAACAAGTTGCTGATTTTAATCCTATGACACCTTAAATCGACTCACTTCTTTCCCCATTTTGTCAGCTTCTTTTACCAGCAATACATTAAGCTCTTGGAACTCTGTCGCTATCTGTTGCGTGTTGCGATAGATGTCGCTGATCTTCATCGCATTGCGATTGACCTCTTCTGCAACCACTGACTGCTGATGGGTGGCCGCCGCAATCTGTTCATTCATGCTTTCGATCAATGCCACATGAGACACAATTTTATGTAACTCTAGGCCGGCCTGTTTTGCTTCCGTCACACTGTTGTTGGCCATGGACTGCCCTTTGGATATCGCTTCTAGCGCTTTAACCGCCCCGCGCTTTAACCGTTCGATCATATTGCGGATATCTTCGGTAGATGATTGTGAACGCTGGGCCAGATTGCGTACTTCATCTGCAACGACTGCAAAACCTCGTCCCATATCGCCTGCACGGGCGGCTTCGATAGCCGCATTAAGCGCCAATAAGTTAGTTTGTTCTGCTATACCATTAATAACTTCCAGGACGTTGACAATGCCATGAATATCGCCATCCAACTGTCTAAAAGCGGTGGCGGCAATTTCAATTTCTTGCGCCAACTCCGACATCGCATCAGCCGTTTTCAATACTTCATCGTTGCCTTTTTGCGCTTCCTGTGATGCTAGGCGCGAGGCATCGGATACTTGCACCGCATTATTGGCAATTTCCTGTACTGTGGAGCTCATCTCTGTCATCGCTGACGCCACTTGCTCGGTTTCACTTGAGCCCACAGCTACATCATTATTGATTTGTAATGAGTGAGCTTTGAGCGTATCGACCACATGTAGCAGTGTTTTACTGCTGGCCCGGACATTGGTAATGATCCGCTCAAAATCCACCATCATCTCGTTGAATGCCGTGGCAACAGAACCCAGTTCATCAGTGCTGTGAAGCTCTATTCGTTGGCGCAGATCAAACTCTTTGCGGGCAGTAGTCATCCCTTGATGAATTTTATTGAGACTCCGACTGATAAAACGTTGCACAAGAAACGATAACACTCCGGCTAACACTACGCCGGCCAGAATCAAACCGCTCAACACCCAGCCTTCGATTAGAAGTTCACGGTGCAGTGATTCGGTTTTGCTTATGAGATTATCGGAAAGTGTGATTTCAAATTCGTGCATTAGTTCGATACGTTTAGTCGATGCAGCAAACCAAGCTTCCGGTGATTCTTTTGCTATCTCTGTGGCTTGCTGATTGAAGGCGACCGTGCGGTAACGTTCTACCTCCGCAATGGCGGGTTGCTGCAGCAAAGTCTTGTAACGTGCCAACATAGCGCTATTGGTCAGCGCCATAAATCTTTGCTGAAAACTGCCTTGTTCGGCTACCAAGGTGACAAAGTGTGTGTATACATCGTCTTTAAAACCCTGCTGCCCAAATGTGGAACTGAGAATGGCGCGTTCAATACCGGCTCGTTCTTTCATCTGTAGATATACAGAAAAGGCGGCGGCTTGCACCGCAATGGCTTTGTCACTGTCAGCTTTAACGGTGTCGTCCACGATAGATAACAACAACTCATTGAGGTGGGTATAATACGCGACTTCATCCGCAACGCTTATCGTCAGCGCTGAAACCTGGCTGCGTATGGTTTGTAACTTGCTAAGTTGACTGTTCACTTCGTTTAAATCGTCAGCAAAGCTCTTAGGTAATTTATGGCTACTGATAAATGTTCGGAACGCTTCAAGCGTTTTGTCGGTAGACCGCCGCTGTGCGGGTAATTTATCGACAAAAGCCTTACCTTTCGAGCCAATAAAACCTGCACTCATTCCTCGTTCTTTTTGTAATTCATGCACTAAGTAGCTATTCACCTTTGCCAATTCACTCAGCGCGAGAATGTGGTTAGCACTATTTGCTTGTGACAAAAACTGAAATACCAGTACACAACCAAAAATGATGGCAAACAGATACGAAGGGACGATAACTAACAGAAATTTAAACCGAAGTGGAAGATTGCCAATCCATTGCCAAGACATAATAGCTCCTCTGGTCTTGCTATCGAGTGAGTATTTTTATTGCATTCAGTATAGACAGCTTTAAGCACCAGGGTTTTGAAATTTTGCGACAAAAAACCCGGATAAACCGGGCAGTTAACGCATAAATTTAGATCAGGCATTACCTTTAAGCTGCAATTTTAGTTCTGCGGCAAAATTTAGCATTCGTGTCAGTGGCAGTAACGCCTGTTGCCGCTGAGCTTCTTCAACGAAAACCTCGTGGTTATGTGGTTGAGTGGTTGTCAGCGCATCAGCTATTGCCTGAAGTCCATTCATGGCCATCCAAGGACAGTGGGCACAACTGCGGCATGTCGCGCCCTGCCCACCTGTCGGTGCCTCGATCAACTGTTTGCCTGGTACCGCCTGTTGCATCTTGTAGAAAATGCCTTTGTCTGTGGCCACAATGAATTGAGGATTGGGTAAGGTTTGCGAGGCGCTGATAAGCTGGCTGGTAGAGCCAACTGCATCAGCCATTTCCACAACGCTGGCGGGAGATTCTGGATGCACCAGAATGGCAGCATCGGGATATTGTATTTTCAATTGCCGTAGGGCATTTGCCTTAAATTCATCATGCACGACACATTCACCTTGCCACAGGAGCATGTCGGCGCCTGTTTGCTTCTGGATATAGCCACCAAGATGACGATCCGGCCCCCAGATGACTTTTTCCCCAAGACTGTCTAAATGTTCAACCACTTCTAGCGCAATACTCGAAGTAACCACCCAGTCAGCTCGGGCTTTAACCGCTGCCGAGGTATTAGCATAGACCACCACCGTATAATCTGGGTGCGCATCACAAAAGGCGCTAAAGTCATCGACAGGACATCCCACATCCAATGAACAGGTCGCCTCTAGTGTTGGCATCAATACTGTTTTTTCAGGACTGAGAATCTTTGCGGTTTCTCCCATAAACTTAACCCCCGCCACAATTAAGGTGGTTGCGGGATGTTCCTTGCCAAAACGGGCCATTTCTAGGGAATCAGAAACACAGCCGCCAGTTGCTTCAGCCAACGCCTGGATCTCAGGATCGGTGTAGTAGTGGGCAACCAACACGGCGTTTTCCTGCTTTAACAGTTGTTTTATCTGTTCTCGATAACGGTGTTTTTCAACATCGCTCAATGACACCGGTTTCGGTGGGAAAGGATAGTGATATGAATTGTTTATGGCTAACCTTTGCATAATGTACAACTGGACGACAATTTGTCCGGTTATTATACGGAAAACGTCATTATTCGGTAACCATTTTGTGACTCAACCAGCTTTACTCAGACCAAAGTGGTATGTCGCTAACTAAAAGAGAAAAGCCCCTTTCGGGGCTTCTATTGGTTATTTCATTGCCAGTAACATTTCTTGCGGCTGTTCAAGATACTGTTTCCACAAATTACAGAAACGCGCAATAGTGCCACCATCAATCACTCGGTGATCACCAGACCAACTAACCTGCATGATCTTACGGGCTTCCACGTCACCCTTAGCACTAAACCGTGGCAACACCTGCAATTTCCCTAAGGCCACAATGGCCACTTCCGGTTTGTTGATAAGCGGCGTTGCCACTGTCCCGCCAAGTGCACCGATATTGGAAATAGAGATAGTGCCGTCTTTCAGATCTGCCGGGGTGACTCGACCACTGCGGGCGGCCTCTGTCAGCCGCGTAATCTCGGCCGCGATGTCCAAAATGGACTTCGCCTGTACATCCTTAATGTTCGGTACCAGCAAGCCCACTTTTGAATCCACCGCCATGCCAATGTTATGGCGCGACAAATAAGTCAGTTCAGTACATTCAGCATTGACCCGGCTATTAACAACAGGAAATTGCAGCAACGCCAGGGACAACGCTTTCATGAAGAATGGCATCATAGTCAGCTTCAGACTATCCGAGGCGTACTTCTGCTTAAGTTGCTCTCTTAAAGCCACCAACTCAGTAATATCCAGCTCCTCACAATAGGTAAAATGAGGAATAGTGGATACTGAATCCATCATCTGCCGCGCCATGACCGCCTGAACCCCTTTAATGGGCACCACTTTATCGGCGGTTACTGGGTCGGTTATTGTCGGCGCTGCAACTGTTGGTGGAGTATCCGTCATCGCAACCGGTTGTGGCTGAGATGAAGCGCCCTTTACATAGCGTTCAATATCTTCTTTATAAACCCGTCCGTGTTTGCCACTACCAGGAACCTCCGCGAGGTTGACATCAAGAGAGCGCGCCAAACGACGCACCGCCGGGCTGGCAAGTGCTTTACCCTGCGCCACTGGCGCTGTGGGCGTGTTACTGATAACCGCTGCCGTTGGCTCTCCAGTATCCAGGGCCGAGGTCTCGAACTCTGCGTCAGTTTCGATGGCAAACAGAGGCGCGTGTACCTTAGCTACCTGCCCTTTTTCGTAGTACAACTTGACCACTTTGCCAGGCTTCATCGCGGGGATCTGCACTAGAGCTTTGTCAGTCATCACATCGCAGATCGGTTGATCTTCTTCAATCAGATCGCCCTCAGCGACGAGCCAATCTACCAGCTCACATTCCACGATGCCTTCACCAATATCAGGCAACAGAAAATCTTCTACCTGTTTACCGGCAGTCGCAGGTTTTACCTGCTCGGCCGCTGGAACTGGCGTGGCAGGCTCGGTAAAACCGGTTTCGTCCATGGTGACGGCATATAAAGGCGAATGCACTTTGGCTATTTCGCCCTTGGCATAATAGAGTTTGGCTATCACACCTGGAAATGGTGCTGGAATTTGTACCAAGGCTTTGTCGGTCATGACTTCACATACCGGTTGATCTTCTTCAACCCGTTCGCCTTCGGCTACCAACCACTCCATCAGCTCACATTCAACAACACCTTCGCCTATATCCGGCAAAATAAAATCCTTAATCATGCGCCACTCCTAGAAGTTCACCGAGGCTTTGATAGCTTCGAAGGTTTTCAGCGCATCCGGCATATATTCCTTCTCATGGATCAATGGGTATGGAGTATCCAGCCCACACACGCGGGCAATGGGGGACTCCAGATACAAAAAGCATTCCTGCTGGATTGTTGCAGCAATCTCACCGGCAAAGCCTCCGGTTAACGGTGCTTCATGGTTGATCAGCAACCGACCGGTCTTACGCACGGAGGCTGCAACGGTTTCGACATCCCACGGTGTGAGCGTTCTCAAATCGATCACTTCGCAATCGATGTTAACTTCCTGCGCCATTTCGGCCGCTTTTTCGATAACTTCCACCTGTGCGCCCCAAGCTAACAACGTAATATTGGCGCCCTCGCGCACGACTTCTGCTTTCCCGAGCGGCAACTCGTAGGCCGCTTCCGGCACATCATTCACTGAGGCACGGTATAGCCGTTTGGGTTCGAAGAATATCACCGGGTTGGGATCATGAATGGCTGATAACAACAGACCTTTGGCTTGGTAAGCATTGCGCGGCACTACCACTTTAAGCCCCGCTACCTGGGTAAAATAGGCTTCTGGTGATTGCGAATGGTAATGACCGCCGGCAATACCACCACCGTAAGGTGTACGGAACGTCAGCCCGCCAACATTGAACTGGTTGCCACTACGATAGCGGAACTTCGCCGATTCATTCACTATCTGATCAAATGCCGGGAATATATAATCGGCAAACTGGATTTCCGCGACAGGCGTCATGCCGTTGGACGCCAGACCATTAGCAAACCCGGCAATGCCCTGCTCTGTCAACGGTGTGTTGAAGCAACGCTCTTTGCCAAATTTATCCTGCAACCCAGAAGTTGCGCGGAACACTCCACCAAAATGGCCAACATCCTCACCAAATACCAGCATCTTGTCATCGGCCGTCATCGCCAGCGTCAGTGCGTTATTGATGGCTTGCAGCATATTCATCTTAGCCATGCTTATAACCTCCCTGATGACTTCGGATAAGCCTTGGGATATTTAGCTACATGCGCTTTTAATTCCTCAAGCTGCTTTTTCAGGTTTGCGGTTGGCACGTCGTAAACATCCTCAATTATTTCGTCAAGCTTGGGCGCGGGCACTTTTTCTGCGACCTTCAACGCATCCAGCACCTCTTGGCGGTAACGGCTTTGCAGTTCGGCATCATCATCTTCTGTGAGCCAGCCTTTATTGATCAGCCACAATTTAAAGCGTTTGACCGGATCGTGCTGCTGCCAGCGTGCTTCTTCATCTTTTGAGCGATATCCAGACGGATCATCTGAAGATGAATGAGCCCCCAAACGGTAGGTCATGGCTTCAATCAACACCGGAGCACTATGTTCTATGGCCCAAGCTCTGGCCTGCTGTGTGGCAGCCAGGACGGCCAACATATCGTTACCATCGACACGAATGGTGTGCATGCCATAACCCAAGCCGCGACTGGCAATACCGTTGCCGGCATATTGTTCGTCAGTGGGCGTAGAAATCGCGTAACCATTGTTGCGACAGAAGAAAATTACCGGAACTTTATGAACCGCCGCCATATTCAGGCCCGCATGAAAGTCACCTTCAGATGCCGCACCTTCACCAAAATAACAGATGGCAACATTGCGCTTACCCTGCATTTTTAAGGAGTAGCCGACACCAGATGCCTGCGGGATCTGCGTTGCTAGCGGGGAAGAAATTGTCTGAAAGTGCAGTTGCTGGCAACCGTAGTGGATCGGCATCTGTCGCCCTTTGCCCAGATCTTTTTCATTACTGAACATCTGATGCATGAACTGCTCGGTGGTGAACCCGCGATAACGCAGTGCCGCATGCTCACGATATTGCGCTAAGATGATATCTTCAGGCTCCAGTGCCGCAGCGCTGCCGATGACAGCAGCTTCTTCACCTGTGCAGGTCATATAGAAGCTGATGCGTCCTTGACGCTGTGCTGCCAACATGCGTTCATCCAGCGTTCTGATAAAAACACAGGTATCAAAAATTTTTCGCGACAGCGCTTCATCAACCTGTGGAAGCACAGCGTTTTCGAAGGTGGTGCCATCTGCTTGCAACAATTTCAGGATCGGAATATTCAGCGAATTCCGTTCCAGAAACGTTGCACGATGGACAACCTGTTGGGTAAACGTAGTGTTGCTCATGATGTGCTCTTTCATTCTGTTTAGGCAGAATCGTTCTGCTATTGGTTCTTATACTCGTCCAGCACACTAGGTTAACTTTAAGCGGCTGGCAATCTCTGTGATCTGGCTATCATCAACTTTGATTGCTATAACGCGTATATCTAGCTTTACATTAGGCTAACGGAATACCAGGATCGGCCACCACACACAGCGCGGCACGTTGACCAATGGGGATCTGCGCGTTAGGAAACACAATCGCCTCACCTTCTTGTTCCGCTACAATAGCCTGACCATTTTCATGGGCTAGTACTTCACCTTGGGCAAATTGCGTGAAGTTGGGCAGATCTTTATCAAAGGTAAAAGCGAAGTCGGCAAAGTGTTTGGTAATGGAGCGACACACCCGATAAAGCACTTGCTTATCGGCGGCAAAATCTGGCGTTGGAGTTGCTGTTTCAGCAAGCAACGCCATCAGCATGGCGCGCAGTGCTGCCAGTCGGGTTAAATCATTTTGGCCAAAGGGCATAACTTTCCCCAACTCTACGGTGAAGGCTTCTGCCTGATAATTGGCTGACGAGGCATAACTGAAAGTGGTGGTAGGTTCATGATGCATCAGAAACGCTTCAATCCCGGCGGCACTTAAAAATGCAATTTGTTGTTTCAAATGGGGTTTTCCCGGCCGATAAGGACACACAGCAAAGCGCTCATGACGCGAACCACGGATAGCCGTATGCAGATCGTAATGAAATCGTTTTCGGCCAGTTGCGGTAAAGAACTGCTGCATATAACTCTCTAATTTGGCCGCACGCGCACGCTCACCATTTGTCAGAACATTCGGGTTAGCATGTTCACCATTGAACAAACGATTGAGGTTTTCCGTCACAAAACGTGTACCGTTAATCATCGCCATTGGATTACCGAAGATAAACATCACTCTTTGTCGCAACAGTAAATGCTGCTGAAGAATGGCGCGGATTAGTTGGTTGCAGAGTTCTATGGGGGCGGTTTCATTGCCATGAATACCACTTGACAAAACGATGTCGCTCGTTGGTTCAGCGGTCAGTGGTGTAAAAACCAAGACGCCGCTATCCCAGATCTCGACTTGCGTGTGATCCGCAATAACGCCTTGTTCGGCCGCCATAAACAGGGGATTGGCAAGGGTCAGTGCTAGAAAATTCGCCTGTTGCAGTATTGGCTGCAGCACGGTTTACTCCTTAAATCAATGATGCCTTACTACTGCATGCTATCACAGTGGTTAATGGCAAGTCGTTATGACTTATTATTTCCCCGCTATTGCAAGCTCGCGCAGCTTCGAAGATAATTTTAGCCATCTAGACATCTAATAAGGGTTATATTATGGCGATTGCAACCTTTGGCGCCGGTTGTTTTTGGGGCGTCGAGTATTTTTTCCGACAAGTGCCTGGGGTGATTAACGCCACCAGTGGTTATATGGGCGGTGGCGATAATGCGGTAACCTATGAGCAAGTCAAAAAAGGCACCACCGGGCATGCGGAAGTGGTACAGGTTGAATATGACGCGTCGCAAGTCAGTTATGATGATTTGCTGCAGGTATTTTGGAAAAACCACAACCCTACCAGCCTCAACCAGCAAGGGGCTGACATGGGAACCCAGTACCGCAGTGTGGTGTTTTTCCACGATAAAGAGCAGAAACAACAGGCAGAAGCATCAAAACTGGCATTGATGCGCAGTGGTAAATGGGGCTTACGGCAAATTGTCACCGAAATTGTCCCCGCGCAAACCTTCCACAAAGCAGAAGAATACCATCAGGATTATATCCGTAAGAATGATTTGCCCAGTTGCCACATTGAATATTAATTGAGACGGCACATAAAAACGCACTCTAATCATTGAGTGCGTTTTTGGGCTGCAGTGATAACTCAGTGTTAGCCTTTCAAGGCTTGTTTTATCACCTGTTGCGCGTCACTCATTAACCGGTCCAGATGCTGTTCACTGATAAAGCTTTCGGCATAGATTTTAAATAGCGCTTCAGTGCCTGAAGGTCTCGCGGCAAACCAACCGTTTGCGGTGGTGACCTTGATACCACCGATAGCGGCATTGTTACCCGGCGCATGGGTCAGAACGGTTTCAATTTTATCACCTGCAATGGTGTCAGCGCCTAGCGTATCGGCATTCAAGCGGCTAAAACGCGCTTTTTGCTTAGCATTGATTGGACTGTCAATGCGCCGATAATAACTACGGCCGAATTCTGCCACTAACTCTTCATAGCGCTCTGCAGGTGATTTTCCGGTAACCGCAATAATTTCCGCCGCCAACAAGCCCAGAATGATACCGTCTTTATCGGTACACCAGGTTGTTCCATCGCGTTTTAGGAACGCTGCACCGGCACTTTCCTCACCACCGAAGGCAAAACTGGCATCAGCCAAACCATCGACAAACCATTTAAAGCCAACCGGTACTTCACACAAGACCCGGCCATGAGAGGCGACGATTTTGTCAATAAGTGCGCTGGATACCAGCGTTTTGCCAATCTTTAGTTCGGCTGACCATTGCGGCCGATGGCTCAACAGATAGTCAATCGCCACCGCTAGATAGTGATTAGGGTTCATTAATCCACTGCCCGGGCACACAATACCGTGACGATCATAGTCAGGATCATTACCAATACAGACATCATATTCGTTCTGATGTCTCAGCAACCCAGCCATGGCGTATGGTGATGAACAATCCATGCGAATTTTGCCGTCTTTGTCCAATGGCATAAAACCGAATGTTGGGTCAACTTTATCGTTTACCAGCGTGATCTTAAGCCCATAAGTTTCGGCAATTTTTTCCCAATAATAGATGCCGGAGCCCCCCAACGGATCTACACCAATATTCACCCCAGCCTTTGCAATGGCGGCCATGTCAATGACCTGTTCCAATGCGCTGACGTAGGGTGTTATCAGATCCTGCTGTTTAATCAAACCGATGGCTGCTGCTGTACCATAATTAAGCTTTTTAATCCCTTCCAATCGGCGTTGTAGATATTGGTTGGCGCGGGATTCTATCCAGTTCGTCACCGCGGCCTCCGCCGGACCACCATGGGGTGGATTGTACTTGATACCACCATCCTGCGGCGGATTATGGGATGGCGTAATAATGATGCCATCGCAGCGGTTGCTGTCATCTTTTGCTTTACCAACGTTAGCAGCGACAATTGCTTGGGAAACCACAGGCGTCGGTGTAAAACTTTCATTTTGCTGCACCACCACTTGCACTTCGTTTGCCAATAAGACTTCCAAAGCAGAAACGTAAGCAGCCTGTGACAGCGCATGGGTGTCCATTCCCAAAAACAGCGTGCCATGAATACCCTGCTGTTGACGATAATCGACAATGGCCTGTGTTATCGCCCAGATATGATTCTGGTTAAAACTACTGCTAAAGGCTGAGCCCCGATGTCCAGAAGTCCCAAAACTCACCTGTTGTGCCGGGTTTTCAACATCGGGGATCAACCGATAATAAAAACTCATCAATTTAGGAATATTGACCAGGTCACGCTGTTGTGCCTGTTTGCCTGCACGTTCATGGATTGCCACGGTTGCTCTCCTTGTCAGTTAACTGTGCTACGCTGTTTAGGCTGATGGTAATGCTGCATCGGCAATGGCGTTGGCGCGAATAGCACCACAACCAAGTTTTTCCAGCGCTTCCAGCAAAATAGCGCGTTTTTTAGCCGTGTTATTATTGGTGGTAACCCAATAACCGCTATTACCAATCTCCTTAGGATTAGCAGATTGACTGGCTGACAACAACGCTTCTTTCGATGTTGCAAAATACAACCTGTCCCGGCCCTGAACCTGCAACACTTTTTCAAACTGTTGCGGCATTTGCTGATAAAGCGCTTCAAGCACAAACAGAAAACGTCCTACTGCACCCTTCTGGCTTTCCAGTACGCTAGGCACATACAGTTGTTCAAAATCGACAACATCAGAAACAGGGGGCAGATTGTTGGGAACATAGGAAGATTCCATGCCCGGATGACTAACGGCGACGGGTGGGGCTTCAGTCTCCAGATTAACTGATTCCAGCCCTAATAAACGCCGCAAAATATCCGAAGCGCTTTCGCCGATACGTTCGGTCTTTCCGGCAATAAAGCGATATAGTTCTTCGTCCACTTCAATATATTTCATGCCATGATTCCTGTCATTTGGTGCTGAAAAGGCCCAGCAAGTGGTACGATCCAGCGCGATCGTTCAGGGCAAAAGTATGCCACAAACCCGTCTAGGGAAAAGAGCAAATCGCTGAAAAAACGCTGAAATACTTTGCTGGCTTGGCACTTTAGACATTCCTGCCTGAAAAGCGACCAACTGTTGCTGCAGAAAGCGGCGGCGCTTGTAATGATGTGAGCTTTGCCGCAAAATTTTTGTCTTTGGTGCCTATGTATTTCGCCACGGCACTGCAGATATTGCCGAATATAGGAGAAATGATGTTTTTTAGCGAAAGTGGTCATGGGATACCTGTCGTCCTCATCCATGGCTTATTCGGTGATGGAGACAACCTCAAGGCGTTAGGCAATGATCTGGCATCCGACTACCGCGTGATCCGCGTGGATTGCCCTAATCACGGGCGTAGCGAACATCTCGAATACATGGATTACCCCACAGTCGCAAACATGCTGGTGGCGTTATTAGATCAATTGCAGATTAAACAAGCGCATCTGGTCGGCCATTCCATGGGGGGCAAGATTGCCATGGCAACTGCCTTAATCGCGCCAGAACGCGTGCTATCTGTGGTTGCTGCCGATATTGCGCCGGTTGCCTATAACAATCGGCATGACAAAGTCTTTGCTGCCATGACGAGTTTGCCGTTGGACGCCCAAGACCGCCGGGTTGCACTGCAACATCTCTTGAATCAAGGTGTTGACGAAGCCACCGCCCAGTTTTTGCTGAAAAGTCTGCGGCGTAATGACGGAGGATTTGAGTGGAAACTGAATTTGCCCGGATTAATCCACAGTTATCCGCAGATTATTGGTTGGTTTAATTCACCCTCAGCGCCCGGTTTTCTGACATTTTCAGGGCCGATTCTGTTGTTGCACAGCGCAGACCCAACCTATGTTAACGCCGATTATCGAGAAGCAATTGTGCAGCAATTTCCTCATGCGGTATCCAAAACTATTGCAGGCACTGGTCACTGGCTACATGCACAAAAGCCAACGGTATTTAACCGCATTGTACATGAGTTCATCAATGAGCATGTTTCGGGGCAATGAAGCGGTGACCGTGATATAGCGGCACCATTGTCAATATGCTATAGTCGCGCCTCTTTTATGCCCGAGCGCACATTCCGTTAATAGTGAAGGAACCTCTAAGGACTTTCATGGTCATTTCGGATGATTGTACTGGTTTTCAACCACGGGCGATGGAATACAGGTTGGACTACCAACAGCAGCAAGTTAAAATTCGGACCGAGATGTCCGATGAAAAGAACAAATAAATGGCAAAAGAATCATCTGACAGAACGACCATCGACCTTTTTGCCAATGAGAAGCGTCGGGGCCGTCCGCGAAGTAATCCCCTTCCCCGAGACCAGCAGTTACGGGTGAATAAACGTAATCAGGTGAAACGGGACAGGGAAAAAGGATTAAAAAGAATAGAGTTAAAGGTGTCACAAGATTTGTATGATGCCTTGAACGAACAGGCGTCGGCCAGTAACATCAGCCGCAGTCAACTGATCGAGCATATTTTACAACAGAGTGTTAGCAGCATTTTCGAAGTATAGTGGATCAGGATTGTATAACGAATTTAGTTAGTTGAATTAAAGGAAAGACGATGGCAACTGTAGGTCTTTTTTTCGGAAGCGACACCGGTAACACCGAAGCTGTAGCCAAAATGATCCAGAAAAAACTGGGTGAGAAGATGGTTGAGGTGAAAGATATCGCCAAGAGTACCAAAGATGATATCGCCGCCTATGATCTGCTGATCCTCGGTATTCCGACGTGGTATTACGGTGAGTCTCAGTGTGATTGGGACGACTTTTTCCCAGAATTGGAAAAGATTGACTTCACCGACAAATTGGTCGCAATCTTCGGCTGTGGCGATCAGGAGGATTACGCGGAGTATTTCCTTGATGCCATGGGCACTTTACGTGACATTATCGAGCCTCGTGGTGCCATTATCATCGGTCATTGGCCAACAGCGGGCTATGAATTTGAAGCGTCTAAAGCGCTGGTGGATGATAAGCACTTTGTCGGCTTGGGAATTGACGAAGATCGTCAGCCAGAATTGACCGAAGAACGTGTAGATGCTTGGGTTAAGCAAATCTACGACGAAATGTGTCTGGCCGAGTTGGAAGACTGATTTATCCCCTATTTCGATAAAGGCGGCGACAGTGCCGCCTTTTTTATAGGTGAATTACGCATGCAATCCATTCAACGACATTGGGATATCTTTTGTACCGTCGTCGATAATTACGGTGACATCGGCGTTACCTGGCGTCTGGCACGACAACTGGCAAATGAGTACAACTTGGATATCAATCTGTGGGTTGATGACCTATTGAGTTTTGCCCATATCTTACCGGAACTCGATCCAACGGCACTGACTCAACAATTTTACGGGGTCACCGTCATTCATTGGACGCAACCATTACCGCAGCAATGGCTCCCTGGTACAGTGCTTATTGAGGCATTCGCTTGTGAATTGCCTGATGAAATACAGCAAGTATTGCCACAACTGCCCGCGCCGCCAATCTGGTTTAATCTCGAATATCTCAGTGCAGAATCCTGGATTGATGACTGTCACGGCTTGAGTTCGCCAGCACTTCCCGGTGTCAAAAAGATTTTTTACTTTCCAGGCTTCACCGCCAAATCAGGTGGTTTGATTTGCGAGCAAGGGCTGTTTGATAAACGTGAACGTTGGCAGAGCCTTCAACAAACCAAATTATCTTTGTGGCAATCTTATGGACTCACCGACATCAACGCTGATGAGATGGTCGTCAGTCTGTTTTGCTACGAAAACGCCGCACTTAATCACTTATTAGCGCTATGGCGCGATACCCCTACCAAGCTGCATCTGCTGGTGCCTGGCGGTAAAGGCTTAGCCGCCGTTAAACAATGGCTTAACGCTCAAAGTAATGTAACGACATCTGTCCCAAGTAGTTATTTGATTAACAATCTTCATATTCATGCACTGCCTATGACAGATCAGCAAGGATATGACCAACTGCTATGGAGTTGTGATTTCAACATCGTACGGGGAGAAGATTCGTTTCTGCGCGCGCAGTGGGCCGCGAAACCTTTTATCTGGCATATCTATCCGCAACAAGAAGATGCACATCTGATAAAATTGGATGCTTTTATGCGCCGATATTGCCATAATCTCGCTCCAGCCGTGGCAGAAGCTTGGCAACAGCTTAATCTCGCTTTTAATCAACAAGATGGCCCGGCAGTTTGCCATTACTGGCAAAAATTGGGTCTTGTCAATGGGCCGTTGTCGCAACATGCGAAACAATGGCCGGTTGACGCAATAAATGACGCAGATCTTGCAAACAGGCTAGTGAAAATGGTTGAAAACCGCTAAGATGCTGCGCTGAACTGAAAAACCGTGAAATATAGGAATCTACGTAATGAAAACTGCTCAGGAAATCCGCGCAGGTAACGTGATCATGGTTGATGGCAACCCAATGGTTGTACTGAAGACCGAATACAACAAATCAGGCCGTAACGCCGCAGTTTGTAAAATGAAACTGAAGAACCTGTTGTTAGGTTCAGGTACTGAAACTGTGTTCAAAGCTGACGACAAACTGGATGACATCCAGTTGGAACGTCTGGAATGTACCTACTCCTACTTCGCCGACCCAATGTATGTTTTCATGGATGCTGAGTACAACCAGTACGATGTAGAAGCCGAAAACATGGGCGATGCTATCAACTTTATCGTTGATGGTATGGAAGAAGTTTGTCAGGTGACTTTCTACAACGGTAAGGCTATCTCTGTAGAACTGCCAACCACTATCGTTCGTGAAGTGGGTTACACTGAACCTGCTGCCCGTGGCGACACCACTGGTAAAGTAATGAAGCCAGCCAAACTGATCGGTACCGACATGGAAATTATGGTCGCTGATTTCGTTAAAGAAGGCGACAAGATCGAAATCGATACCCGTACTGGCGAATTCAAAAAACGCGTGTAATCGGGACCAAATTTGAAAAAGCCAGCAAATTGCTGGCTTTTTTATTGGGGAAAACCGAGAGGTTCATATGAACCTCTCGCATAAATCCAATTATCAGGCTATCAAAATAAACCCGAAAAAAGCGATGACCGCAGCGATTAAGGCATAGGGTAACTGAGTGACTGCATGACTGACGAGATTGCAGCCGGAACCTTGTGCTGCCAGTACTGTGGAATCGGAGTAAAAGCATGCCTGACTACCAAAAGATGAGGCGGATAACAACGCCCCGATTACCAATGGAATATCAGCATCTACCGATTTTGCCAGCGGCATCACGATGGGGATCGTTACCGCAAAAATCCCCCAACTCGAACCAGTAGCAAACGCCAAAATGGCCATCGCTGCAAATACCAGCGCTGGCAGCATTTGCGCGGTCATATAAGGGCTGAGCACATTAATCACATACTGTGGCAGCATTAATTGATCGCACACATCCTTAAAAACAAATGCGGCAATCACAGTACCAATAGCCGGCAACATACTTTTAAAGCCATCAATCATCTGGTCCATCATTTCGGCCAGCGGCATTAAGCGCTGCACGGCATAATAAGGAATGGTAACGACTAACGTGGCCAGTAATCCTTTCCAGACATCAATATCGAAATAAACAGTAAAAGCCACCAGTAACAACATAGGCACTAAAAAGTTATGCAGCTTGCCTTGCTTATCCGCATTCTCGAACTCTTCTTCAATGGCTTTAAGTGCATACTCGTCAGACGTTAATACCTCATCAAGATCAACTTGCGCTTTGGCTGGTGTGCCCGCCTTGGCGGCAAGTTCGGCTTTTTTCATCGGGCCAATGGCTGGCACGATACCAGCAGCGACGAGCAATACCATCAATACCGCTAACCAGGCATATAGCATATAAGGGATCGCCTGCATGTAGACATGGATCCCCTCACCTTTGGCGGCTACGCCGTTATCAACCAACAAACCACCAAAAAACACCGCCCAGGTCGACAATGGTACGATAACGCATACCGGAGCCGCGGTAGAATCAACGATATAGGCCAGCATTTCTCGAGAAATTTTAAACCTATCGGTGACCCGTTTCATGGTTTCGCCAACGGTCAGCGCATTTAGGTAATCATCAATGAAGATCACAATACCCAGCACAAAGGTCATCAATAGCGATGATCTGGGGCCTGTGGCAAAACGCATCGCATTGCGCCCAAACGCCAACGCCCCGCCGGTACGGACTAACAAGGCAATTAATGCCCCAAAACTACCGCAAACGAGGATCAACCAGCCAATCGTTTCATCACCCATTACCTTCAATGATGCATCGGCAAAGCTATTGAGTACTTCTGCTGGATCAACCAACAACAAGCCGGTAACAGCACCGATGATTAACGCCAGAATGGGCCGTCTTAGCCAGATGGCAAAGACCAGCACCACAATAGGGGGAATAAGACTTAACGCTGTCGGCTCAGACATGCACTTAGGTCCTCAAAAGTAAACGGCCATATGGCCAATAGTCCAAGGTGCTTTGTTCTACTTGCATCGCACCTGTTAACTGTCTGGGAGGTTTTTGCCTTTAGCTCAGTTGTAGCTGTTCGGACACCATTCCAATAACATCTGGCTGAAAATAAATCGCTTATGAATTCTAGTCAACCAAATATCTATGCTAACGTCCTCAACTGCTCAAGCAGTGACTGAAATGTCCCCTTTACAAGTTAATTCATGTTATTAGCATCGTTTTTAGGGACTCTAAACTGACAACATAACTCGCTTGGTTAGTAGATATTTATCCGCTGTAAACGAATATTGATTTGTGTGCAACAATGGCAGTTTTTAAGTGAAAAATATGTCAAGTAACAAAAATATCAGTTTTTTGTATTGCTATATTATTTCATGCTTCTTTTTTACGGATAAATCGACTGAAAAATATAGATATTTTTTTATTTCCCTCTTTTTTAATGGGGTGAAATTCGCTATTGTTCTTCGTCCAATCTAATTGTTTTAAACCATCAACTTCGAGGTAATATGCGGCCCGTAATTAAATCCCATAAACTGGACAGTGTTTGTTATGACATTCGTGGTCCAGTTCATAAGGAAGCCCGCCGCCTGGAAGATGAAGGTCACCGAATCCTCAAGCTCAATATTGGGAACCCTGCCGTCTTTGGCTTTGATGCTCCTGAAGAAATTGTCCGTGATGTGATCCTGAACCTGCCATCTTCTCAGGGTTATTGTGAATCAAAAGGCCTGTTTTCTGCCCGTAAGGCAATCGTGCAGCATTATCAGTCTAAAGGTATCCACGGGGTGGATATTGAAGACGTGTATATTGGTAATGGTGTGTCCGAACTTATTATGATGTCCATGCAGGGATTACTAAACGCTGATGATGAGGTATTGCTGCCCTCACCCGACTATCCGTTGTGGACCGCTGCAGTGAATCTGGCTGGCGGTAAAGCGCGGCATTACATCTGTGATGAAGAAGCCGACTGGTTCCCTGACTTAGATGATATTCGCAGTAAAATTACGCCACGCACTAGAGGACTGGTGATTATCAATCCCAACAATCCTACCGGGGCCGTGTATCCCCGTGAATTGTTGTTGGAAATTGTAGAGATTTGCCGTGAGCACTCATTAATTCTGTTTGCTGATGAGATTTACGACAAAATTCTGTATGACAATGCGCAGCATACTTACGCGGCAAGCTTATCTGATGACATTCTGACAGTCACCTTTAACGGATTATCAAAAGCCTATCGGGCCGCTGGATTTCGTATCGGCTGGATGATGCTCTCTGGTAATCTTAAAGCGGCCAAGAGTTACATTGAAGGGTTGGAAATGCTGTCGTCCATGCGGCTTTGTGCCAATGTGCCCAACCAGCATGGTATTCAGACCGCTTTGGGTGGATACCAGAGTATTAATGAACTGACAGCACCGCAAGGCCGACTGACGATTCAGCGCGATACCTGTTATGACCTGCTGAATCAAATCCCTGGGGTCAGCTGTAAAAAGCCTATGGGGGCGATGTATGCCTTTCCGAAACTCGACGCTAAGCGTTTTAGTATTCGTGATGATGAACGGTTAGTGCTGGATTTATTGAAAGAGAAAAAAATCCTATTGGTGCAAGGAACGGCCTTCAATTGGGCGGCACCGGATCATCTGCGCGTGGTGTTCCTGCCTTATAAAGAAGATCTCCAAAAAGCCTTGTTCGCTTTTGGTGATTTTTTGAGCCATTACCATCAATAAGCTGATGAAGAAGCCGTGCAAGTCACGGCTTCTGACTATTGTTATCTTCGCAACTGCCATTCACCGCCCGCTTGCGTTACAGTAGTGGATATTCTGTGAGTCATCAAAGAGGAAAAGATGAGTCATCTGTTTGCCCACCTCGCCAGAATGAAGTTAATCCAACGTTGGCCTTTAATGCACAATATCCGTCAGGAAAATGTGCAGGAGCATTCACTGCAAGTCGCCATGGTTGCGCATGCGCTGGCAATTATCAGCAATCGCTTATATCAGGGACATTATTCTCCTGAACGCGCAGCTACACTGGCAATATTCCACGATGCCAGCGAAGTGTTGACGGGCGATTTACCTACACCAGTGAAATATTTTAATAAAGATATTGAGACCGAATATAAGAAAATCGAAGCAATTGCCGAAGAACGGCTGCTGCAGATGGTGCCGGAAATCTTCCGGGAGGATTATCGTAGCTTATTCATCAGCCATGATAATGATGTTGAGTACCAGCGCTTGGTGAAGTCCGCCGATACGCTATGTGCTTATCTTAAATGCTTGGAAGAAAAACATGCGGGTAACAGTGAGTTCAACTCGGCTAAACGACGGCTTGAACAGATGCTGGATAACAATCCAGATCCCGCAGTACAGTATTTTCGACAAGCATTTATTCCCAGTTTTACCCTCGATTTAGATCAAATTAATCAGTTGTTGTAACAGGGAATCTTTAGATGGAAACTTCTCCTTGGTTAGAACGCCGGGAACGCGATCAGAGCCAGCGTCGCAATGATCACCGGTCACCCTTTCAACGCGATCGGGCGCGGATCATGCACTCGGCAGCCTTTCGCCGACTGCAAGCAAAAACACAGGTGCTGGGCGTCGGCATGAACGATTTTTATCGCACCCGACTTACCCATTCACTGGAAGTATCACAAATAGGTACCGGTATTGCGGCGCAATTGAAACAACGTTTCCCAGAAATGTTGACGTGGCTCGATTCAATGAGTCTGATTGAAGCGCTATGTTTGGCCCATGACATTGGTCATCCGCCCTATGGTCATGGCGGAGAAACAGCTCTGAATTACATGATGCGTGATCACGGGGGCTTTGAAGGCAACGGACAGACATTTCGCATTCTGACTAAGCTCGAGCCTTATACTGAACATTATGGCATGAACCTGACGCGCAGAACCTTGTTGGGAGTGATGAAATATCCCGCGTTAGCGGAATCACTGCGACAAAAATATGCGCAACCAGCGGTGAGTAATTATCGCCAGTTAAAACCGAGCCAATGGCCACCAGTTAAAGCCATCTTCAATGATGACGCCGCAGTATTTAACTGGGTCCTAGCACCTTTGACAGCTCACGACCGTGCTGAGTTTATTCGTAGCAGTCAAGCCAGTACTGGCGGGCATCAGCGCACGCTGTATAAATCCTTTGACAGTACCATTATGGAATTAGCAGATGATATCGCCTATGCGGTACATGATCTGGAAGATGCCATCGTCATGGGCATTGTCAGTCGTGAGCAATGGTTGGAATTTGTTGCTCCCCGTTTGTCCTGCCTGCAAGACCCTTGGATCAAAGAGCAACTGGATAATATCGACGGCAGGCTGTTTTCTAGCAAACATTACCGCCGCAAAGATGCTATCGGTACTTTGGTCAATGCACTGGTAACCGCAATTTGCGTGAGAGAAAACAACCTATTTACCGAGCCACTGCTGCGCTACCAGGCTGTTCTTGAGGCCCCGTATGATGAGATGTTGGAGATCCTCAAACAGTTTGTCTTGATGTTTGTGGTACGAAAACCTGAAATCCAGATGCTCGAATATAAAGGCCAGCAGATAGTGATGGAACTATTTGAAGCGCTAGCCTCTGATCCGCTGCGTCTATTGCCGTTTAATACGCAGGAGCGTTGGCAGACAGCACAGCAGCATGGCGGTAATAGTTTGCGGGTCATAGCCGATTATATTGCCGGAATGACCGATGAATTTGCTGCCCGACTGCATCAGCAGTTATTCAGCCCTCGGGCAGCGTCATTGATGGAGTTTAGCCACATATAGGCATCAGCCTAACAAGTGGGGAAATAGTCCTTTAAGACCGGCAGCCATTACTTCAATGCCTATGGACAACATCAATAACCCCATTAAGCGGGTAATAACGTTGATGCCGGTCTTCCCTAACAATTTGTTGATGACGTTGGCCATACGAAAAAGTGCATAACTGAGTAAACCAAACAGCACCACAGTTAATGACATTGCTAACAGGTTTAAGACGCCTTTATGCTCGGCGGCAAAAACAATCACTGAGCTGATGGCACCAGGGCCAGCCATCAATGGCAGGGCTAAGGGCACTACTGCTACTGAGTCCATCATGGATGCTTCGCGATCTTCTTCAGGGTTACGTTTAACTTCACTGAGTTTCCCCTGCAACATCGACATTGCGATAATAGCAATCAGCGTGCCGCCAGCGATACGAAATGCTGACAGGGAAATACTGAACATATTCAGGATTAACTGCCCGGCAACAATAGTGCTCAGCAAAATAATTACTACCGCAAAATTGGCAACTTTAGCTGTTTGTTCCCGTTCTGCTGCAGTTTGATGGCTAGTGAGACTAACAAATACTGGTAGCAGACCGATGGGATTGATAATTGCCAGAAGGCCTAGAAAGAATTTCACGTAGAGAGTGAGTTCCACTATATAAACCCTTACATAACACCTGAATGACGCCGCTATCGGCATTTTTGAGGCGCATAATCTACTCCAGCTTAAGGGTTTTACAAAATGAGATTTTTTGGGGGTTATCCCTAATTTTATTGAGGATTGTTGCTACATCGAAAAGTAATGACAAAAATTGCATTATTTGCAATTTCTTGGCGTAAAAAAGGCTCCTGATGGAGCCTTTCTTCATTACCACATGAGATCATCAGGGATAACATAATCCGCATAGGGATCTTCTTCATCTTTAGGTTGCAGTCCGGCAGTATCGGCTCGCCATAAATAACCGACCCAATCGGGAACCAACAGGTTAACCCGCTCTGCCAATCGATGAGGAACCAGATAGCTATGATCTTCTAAGCGTACGATACCTAACTTTCCACTAAGTAACTGTTGTTGCAGTGTATTAGTAATATATAACGGGTAGATTTTATTAAGCAGTGTATAGTTAAACTTGATTTCACCATCGCTTGGTAAGCGAATGGCCTGCTTCTTAATTTCGGTGATCAAGCTCCGTACCAGGCCTTTCTCGCTTGCTTCCGCAAAACGTTGTTCATTCAGTTGCTTATCACGTTTTGCCTGCTCCGCTTTTTGTATTGCCACCTGTTGTTTCAGGGCTTCACTGCCATCATCAACATTGGCCTTACGGTTGCGTTTTTTCTGGGTTTTAACATCTTTTATCTTCTGTTTGCTGGTAAGCCCAGCTTTCAACAATTGCTCTTGGAGTGCATTAGCCATAAATACTCCTTAGCGGATGGACTGATATATTGCTTCGAGCGCTGCCAAAGGTTCAGCGGCCTGAGTAATCGGGCGGCCGATAACCAGATAGTCAGCACCGGCATCTAATGCGCTCTTAGGCGTCATAATACGTTTTTGGTCGCCAACATCACTACCTTGCGGCCGGATACCAGGTGTCACCAGCTTAAAATCTTCCCCAAAACGGTGCTTTAGTGTATGAGCTTCTTGTGCTGAGCAAACAACGCCATTCAGACCTGCATCAAAACTCAATTGCGCTAATCGGGTAACCTGTTCGGCAGCCGAGGCATGAACTCCAACTAATTGGAGCTCTTCGCTGCTCATAGAGGTAAGCACCGTTACTGCAATCAATAATGGTGCATTTTCACCATAAGGTAATAAGGCCTTGCGGGCCGCTTCCATCATGGCAAGGCCCCCACTGGCGTGCACATTTACCATCCACACGCCCAACTCCGCAGCGGCAGTTACGGCCTTGGCAACCGTATTTGGAATATCGTGGAATTTAAGATCGAGAAACACATCAAAGCCACGATTCTGGAGCTCTTTTACCAAATCAGGCCCAAACAATGTAAACATCTCTTTGCCAATTTTTAACCGGCAAAGACTGGGATCAAGTTTATCAACAAGCTGTAGTGCCTTAAATTTATTATCAAAATCAAGTGCCACTACAATGGGATTTTCCAACATTTGAACTCCAACTGAACAGTTTTGATGGCTTATTCACCATCCAGACCACGAATACGCTTAATGCTGCCCCAATTTTTGCAGGAAGGACAATGCCAGTAAAGGGTATGTGACGGAAAGCCGCATTCACGGCAACGATAACTGGGACGGAAACGGATCTGTTGTTCAACCAACTGCTCCAGCATCGCCAGACTATCACGCGCCTGCCCTTTCTCCGCTTGGCGAATATGCATCTGCATCAGCAACTGGAAACCGCGCATTGTCGGATGACGATATAATGCGTCAAGCACCAGAGATTCGGCACCTTTTACATCACCGGCGTCCAACATATGCAACGCCAGTGCGACAATGACCGAAGCTCCGGCGCCCTTCTCAATCGCACTGACCAACAACTGTTGGTAATAATGATTATCGCCAGTTGCTTTGAGCAAGCGCTTGGCAAAAGGCAAGGCATCGGCGAATAACTCTGCATCCGCAGTACAGAGTTGTTCTAATGTCTGCCGCACTTCGTCATACTGTTTAAATTCAAGATATATTTTGGAGAGTGCCAGCAATGCCCTGCCGCATGCGCAATCTTGTTTGAGTGCCTGTCGCAACAGTTTAATCTGTGAGCTTTTATCTTCGTTTTCTTCCGCTAACTGGCAGTAGAAATGCGCAATAACTGGTTTCAACGATTGCTGGCTCTTACGGGGTAAACGGCGCGTGATATCGATAGCTTTTTGCCATTCTTTGGTCATTTGATAAATAGCAATAAGCTCTTTCTCGGCGTCTTCTGAGTGATCTTCCTGTCCTGCCAGATTAAGAAAGATTTCCTCTGCCCGGTCATAAAAACCGGCGGCGAGATAGTCCCTGCCAAGTTCCATCATCGCCAAGTCCCGTTGTTCAGTAGCGAGTGATGGCCTGGCAATCAGGTTTTGATGAATGCGAATAGCGCGATCAACTTCACCACGCTTGCGGAATAAAGAGCCCAGCGATAGATGAGTGTCAATGGTTTCATCATCTACATCCAGCATGCTGATGAACAGATCTACCGCTTTGTCAGATTCGTTGGACAATAGAAAATTGAGGCCAGTGAAATAGTCACGGCTCAACTGCTTCTGCTTGAGATTCTGCTTTTGTCTCAGGTTGCGCCGCCCCATATACCAGCCATAAGCGGCAGCAATAGGCAACAGCAAAAAAAGCAGTTCCAACATATCAGGCGTCGTGCTCCTGTTGGGTAGCAGTTAAGGACATAAGCTTTTTCCGAGCACTTTTCAGTGATAGTTTCAGACGGATAATGTAAAAGAAGGCGATGATCCAACTCACCAAAAAACCCGCTAAAAACACCACAGCTAGGACCATCGGCAGACGATATTCGCCCTGTGCAACAAAATAACTAATGGTAACCATCTGTTCATTACGGGAACCAAATACCAACGCCAACACAAACAACAGCGCGAGGACAATTGTGGCTATAAATGACTTCACATTCGACTCCATGAATCGTCGCATTCAATGCTCTGATTATCCAGTAATTTGCTGGAACTGACCAGCATTGCCTTAGCTCTGATATAAAAAAGCCCCCAGTTAAGGAGGCTTTTGATACCAGCAATAATTAAACGATAGTGGCGTCTACCCGTTCGCGCAGCTCTTTGCCGGGCTTAAAGTGCGGCACATACTTACCATCGAGTTCGACAGAAGTCCCGGTTTTAGGATTACGTCCTACACGAGGCGCACGATAGTGTAGTGAGAAACTGCCAAAGCCACGGATTTCGATGCGATCACCGCTTTCCAATGTCTTCGCCATTTGCTCCAACATCTCTTTGATGGCATTTTCCACATCTTTCGCTGACAGCTGCGTTTGCTCTGCTGCGAGTTTTTCGATCAGTTCGGATTTTGTCATCCTCGCTACCCCTATTTTAAGCCAAACACTGGCACCAACGGGCAGGAGCTGAGCCCCTGCCATCAAGGTTCATTATTTGCGGGCTGCCTTGAATGCTTCAGCCATAGCGTTAGTCATAACGACATCTTCCTGTTTATTCAGGTTTGCCATTACTTCTTTCTCTTCGGCTTCGTCTTTCGCACGAATTGACAAGCTGATGGCACGGTTCTTACGATCCACACCCATAAACTTGGCTTCAATGCTATCACCTACATTGTATACGGTAGAAGCATCTTCGATACGTTCACGGCTAATATCAGCTACACGGATGTAACCTTCAACAGTGTCCGCCAGTTCTACAGTCACGCCTTTGGCATCAACAGCAGTTACTGTACCGTTTACAATAGAACCTTTCTTCTTATCTGCCAAGTAGGCATTGAAAGGATCATCTTCAGTCTGTTTTACACCTAGGCTGATACGTTCACGTTCTGGGTCAACTGACAGTACAACAGCAGTGATTTCATCACCTTTCTTGTATTCGCCAACAGCTTCTTCGCCGTTGTTGTTCCAAGAGATGTCAGACAGGTGAACCAGACCATCGATGCCACCGTCCAGACCAATGAAGATACCAAAGTCAGTGATAGATTTGATCTTACCAGTAACTTTATCGCCCTTGGCATAACGGTTGGAGAAGTCTTCCCATGGGTTAGTCTTACACTGTTTCAAACCCAGAGAGATACGACGACGTTCTTCGTCGATATCCAGTACCAGAACTTCCACTTCATCACCCAGGCTAACAACCTTGGATGGGTGGATGTTCTTGTTGGTCCAATCCATTTCAGATACGTGTACCAGACCTTCAACACCTTCTTCGATTTCAACGAAGCAGCCATAATCGGTCAAGTTAGTCACACGACCAGTCAGCTTGGTGTTTTCTGGGTAACGTTTGCTGATTTCCAACCATGGGTCTTCACCCAGTTGTTTCAGACCCAGTGAAACACGAGTACGTTCACGGTCATATTTCAGCACTTTAACAGTGATTTCGTCACCAACATTGACGATTTCAGATGGATGCTTAACGCGTTTCCATGCCATGTCAGTGATGTGCAGCAGACCGTCAACACCACCCAGATCCACGAATGCACCGTAGTCTGTCAGATTTTTAACGATACCTTTAACTGCTTGACCTTCCTGCAGGTTTTCCAACAGGGCGTCACGTTCAGCGCTGCTTTCAGATTCGATAACGGCGCGGCGAGAAACCACTACGTTGTTACGTTTCTGATCCAGTTTGATAACCTTGAATTCCAATTCTTTGTTTTCCAGGTGCGCAGTGTCGCGTACTGGACGAACATCAACCAGTGAACCTGGCAGGAATGCACGGATACCATTCAATTCAACAGTGAAACCGCCTTTAACCTTACCGTTGATAATGCCGATAACGGTGGCATTTTCTTCGTAGGCTTTTTCCAGAACGATCCAGGCTTCATGGCGCTTAGCTTTTTCACGAGACAGTTGGGTTTCACCAAAACCGTCTTCTACGCTATCCAGCGCTACGTCAACTTGGTCACCTACAGCAATTTCCAGCTCGCCTTGGGCGTTCTTGAACTGCTCGGCAGGAATTGGGCTTTCTGATTTCAGGCCAGCGTCAACCAGTACCATGCCGTTTTCGATGGCAACAACAGTACCGCGAACGATAGAACCTGGACGAAATTCCAGTTGTTGAAGGGATTGTTCAAACAGATCAGCAAAAGATTCAGTCATGTTAATTACTTTAAAATTAAAGCCATACTACATCCTGAGCATGGGGTCAGTTCACTAATCTCCTGCATCCTTGCCGGAGATACTAAAATCCACAGGTATCAAACACCTGTGGCGGATAATTTCTCTTCAATGTGTTTCAGCGCTTGCTGAAACACGGCTTCTATGCCAAGACCGGTTGTGTCAATCACCAGCGCATCATCTGCTGGTACTAACGGCGCAACAGCGCGATTCATGTCTCTGAAATCACGCTCTTTAATCTCGGTTAAAAGGCGTTCGATGTTAACATCAAAGCCCTTGTCTCGCAACTGATTATAGCGCCGCTGCGCGCGTTCTTCCGCCGTTGCGGTTAAAAACAATTTGGCGGGGGCATTGGGGAAAACCACAGTCCCCATATCTCGACCATCGGCAATTAACCCTGGGGCAACATTAAATGCCCGTTGGCGCCGTAATAGGGCCTCGCGTACCCGCGGAAAGGCCGCGACTCGGGAGGCGGCATCAGAACATTCCTGAGAGCGAATACTGTTGGTGACATCTTCACCTTCGAGTACAACTTTAGTGGCTTCTTTATCAGTGGCGGCCAGAAATTGCACATCAAGGTGGGTAGCGAGCAAGGTAATGGCTTCTTCATTATCCAGCTCCACATCGTGATGAATTGCAGCAAGTGCCAGCACACGGTAGATAGCGCCGCTATCAAGCAGCTTCCATCCTAACCGGGTAGCCAACATCTGGCTGATGGTTCCTTTTCCCGCTCCGCTGGGGCCATCAATAGTGACGACAGGCGCCCGTTCAGACATAGAATCCTCCACAGTGTAGTGTCGTTCCCAAGCATGCAAGACAGGGCTTGGGAATTAAGCGGGCCGTATTATACATGAATACGACCCACAAGAATGGCGAAATTTCGCAAACAAATCACAGATGCTGTTACGTTAGCGTGACAAAGCGGCAAATTGGCTGAAATAGCCAGGAAAGGTTTTCGAGGTGCAGTCCGGATCGCGGATTGTTACCCCGCAATCAGCAAATGCCAACAGTGAGAAACACATCGCCATCCGATGATCGTTATAAGTATCTATCGCGGCATGAAGCACCTGCTTCGGCGGCGTAATGCAGATATAGTCGTGGCCTTCTTCCACCTCTGCCCCAATTTTGCGTAATTCGGTTGCCATCGCCGCTAAACGGTCTGTTTCTTTGATACGCCAGTTATAGATGTTGCTCAGGCGAGTCTTCCCTGTGGCAAATATTGCTGTCGTGGCAATGGTCATAGCAGCATCGGGGATATGGTTCATATCCATGTCAATCCCTTGTAATTGGCTGCCTCGCGCAATGATAAAATCATCGCCCCATTCAATCTTTGCCCCCATAGTGGCTAATGCGTCGGCAAATTTTACATCTCCCTGAATGCTTTGCCTGCCAACCCCGGTAACCTTAACCACTCCGCCAGCAATAGCGCCTGCGGCAAGAAAATAAGAAGCCGAAGAAGCGTCGCCTTCCACTAACAGTTTTCCGGGCGCGATGTATTGTTGCCCGGCCGCGATATCAAATCGCTGATAGTTATGATGCTTTACTGCAACACCAAACTTTTGCATCAACGCCAGCGTAATATCAATATAAGGTTTTGAGACCAACTCCCCCTGTACTTCAATCGTTACCGCGGACTGTGCCAGCGGGGCCACCATCAGTAGTGCTGTGAGAAACTGGCTGGACAAGCTACCGGCTATTTTTACCGTACCGCCAGTCAAACCGGTGCCGTTTATCCGTAGCGGCGGATAATGGGGATTTTTAAGATACTCAATATCGGCACCTAATTGCCGCAATGCATCCACCAGATCGCCAATTGGACGCTCTTCCATGCGTGGTTCTCCGGTCAAGTCAAACTGCCCGACACTTAATGTGAGCGCCGCACATAATGGTCGCATGGCGGTGCCAGCATTGCCAAGAAACAATGTCAGTGGTGCCGCAGCTGAGAATGGACCAGCATTGCCGTTGACAACACACCGGGTTTTATCTGCAGATAATTCATATTCGATACCAAGTTTGGATAATGCGGCTAACATATGACGGATATCATCTGAATCCAGCAGATTAGTGAGTTCAGTTTTGCCTTTCGCCAATGCGGCAAGTAATAAGGCCCGATTGGAAATGCTTTTTGAGCCGGGAATATTCACTTCACCACTGAAGTGAGCAACGTGTGCTAGATGTAATTCTTTCATAGTTAACTATCTTGATTGACTGCAGTATTCTGCTCGGAAACTGTTATGCGAACGCCAAGCATGAGCGTTATGGCATTCGCCCCCAATATCTTCTGATGTGTTGTTGCCACACAGACCTTGGCGAAAATCTGATGACATAAATTGACTGATTGATTACGGCAGTTCAACCGTTTTACGTCATGCTGCAGCATCTTTGTTCGACGTTGCGTAAAATTCCAGCATCAACGGCATCAAATTAACGTTGTTTTATCGTTTTCAGAAAATAAACCCTGTGTTTACGATTCAGTACAACAACAGTGCTGAGGAGAATTAACATCGCCAGCAAATGCCGCTATGCTAGTCCAACTTATCCTTACCACGACAGAAGTGCCAATGTTTAACCATTTACAAGCAATGCCTGCCGACCCGATCCTGGGACTGTTGAGCCAATTTCGTGACGATCCTCGTCCTATAAAGGTCGATTTGGGTGTGGGCGTTTATAAAGATCCGCAGGGAAACACACCTATCCTTGCTTGCGTAAAAACGGCAGAACGTCTGCGTACAGCAACAGAAACGACCAAAGTTTATATTGGACCTGCGGGCAGCGAAAAATTTAACCGACTCATCAGTCATTTGGCTTTTGGTGCCGATCATTCTGTCATCGAACAGAACCGAGTGCGTAGCGTCTCCACCCCGGGAGGCACTGGTTCGTTAAAAGTAGCCGCCGATTTCATCAAGCGTTGCAACCCGGATGCTACCATGTGGGTTAGCGATCCTACCTGGGCAAACCACGTCAGCCTGTTCAAAAGTGCCGGACTGAAAGTGGAGAATTATCCCTATTATGATCAGCAAAACAATCAGCTAAAATTTGAAGAGATGCTGGCTGCGTTGCGGCAATTAGGCGGTAATGATGTAGTGTTGCTGCACGCCTGTTGCCACAATCCGACAGGACAAGACCTGACAGAAGCCCAATGGGATCAGGTAGTAGCCGTAGCAGTTGAACGCGGATTTACACCGTTGATTGATATGGCATACCAAGGTTTTGGCGACAGCCTTGAGCGAGATGCCTATGGCGTTCGCAAAATGGCTGCTGCGGTCGATGCCATGTTGCTGTGCGCTTCCTGTTCAAAAAACTTTGGACTGTACCGTGAGCGTATTGGCGCTTGTGCGGTCATTACCCAAGATTCCGCAAAAGCGGATATTGCACTGTCAGTCATGCTGCATGCCATTAGAGCCAATTATTCGATGCCACCTGCGCATGGTGCCGCGCTGGTAGAAACAATTTTGAGTTCCGAAGAGCTGTCTCAGCAATGGCTGGAAGAACTGGCGGTCATGCGTAATCGTATCAACGGTAACCGGGCGATGCTGGTCGATAGAATCAAAGCCGCGGGGGTGACCCGCGATTTCAGTTTTATTGCACAGCAGAAAGGGATGTTCTCATTTTTAGGGATTTCGCCAGAACAAGTTGAACAGCTGAAACGCGATTATGGGATTTACATGGTGGGTTCAAGCCGGATGAGTGTCGCGGGGATCACTGAAGACAATGTGGATTATCTGGCGCAATCAATAGCGGCAATCCTTTAAGCCGCGCTGACAAAAAAAGCGACTGCATGCAGTCGCTTTTTTGCTATCTGGGCATATTTAGGCTGTGTGCTTTTCGGCAAACGCACGCATAAAATCAACCAACTTTTGCACTCCTGCCAATGGCATCGCGTTATAGATGCTAGCTCTCATGCCACCAACAATACGATGTCCTTTCAGCGCAACCAGTCCGAGAGCTTCAGCGTCCGCCAAGAAATCCTTATTCAATGCTTCATCCTGCAGCTGAAAAGTGACATTCATGCGCGAGCGATTTTGTGGCGCCACACCATTCTTGTAGAACGCTAACTCATCAATACATTGATACAGCAATTCAGCTTTCTGTTTATTCTGTGTTTCAATGGCCGCCACGCCACCTAACTGTTGCAACCACTTAAAGACTTCTGCCGCTAGATACCAGGCAAAAGTTGGCGGAGTATTGAACATGGAATCGTGTGCAGCGGCAATGCGGTAATCCATAATAGAAGACGGATTGACGGGCGGCAGTTGCAACAGATCTTTTCTGACAATGACGATGCTCAGCCCTGATGGCCCAATATTTTTTTGCGCACCCGCGTAGATCATACCGAACTTACTGACATCCACCTGGCGAGACATGATCGTTGATGACATATCTGCAATAACGGGCCAAGGAGCATCAATCTCTTCAAATATTTCGATACCATCAACCGTTTCATTCGGGCAGTAATGGACGTAACGATATTGTGTTGTTGGGCCATTGAGTTCCGGTAAAGTAACCTGGTTTAATCCATTGACTTTAGAGACCATTTCTATGGTGTCAATCTGCGCTTCGCCCACTAAACGTACGGCTTCGTCTGCTGCTGATTTTGACCATTGACCACTGAGTAAATAAAGCGCCTTACCGTTATTGCCAAGAAAATTATTCACCACTGCCGCAAACTGGCCTCGACCACCACCGTGCATAAACAATACATGGTAGTTATCGGGGATATTCATGAGTTCCCGTAAATCGGCTTCGGATGCTTTGGCAAGGGCAATAAATGGGGCACCGCGATGACTGACTTCCATCACCGATACTCCCTGCCCCTGCCAATCAAGCAACTCGGCTTGTGCTTTAGCCATTACCGGTGGGGGCAACATTGCCGGGCCGGCACAAAAATTATAAACGGTGCTCACTCATTTTCTCCTTGGGCCATAAAAAGCATAGAGACAAAACGAGCGTCACTGAGGACGCCCGTTTTCAACTTTCACAGATTATTCTGCGGTATCTTCATCCTCGGCGGTGTCGCCTTCAAGCTCCGGTGCGTCGGTAATGCCTTCGGCATCGGTATCTTCAGGGATATCATCGTCCTCAGACTGAATTTCGTCAATGCGCTGCAGTCCGACCACTGTTTCGTCTTCAGCGGTACGGATAATGGTCACGCCCTGGGTATTTCGGCCGATCAATGACACCCCAGACACGGGAGTTCTCACCAGTGTACCTTTATCGCTGATCAGCATGATTTCATCATTTTCTGCCGCTTGTACCGCCCCCACTACCGGGCCGTTACGATCGGTGACTTTAATTGAAACCACCCCTTTGGTAGCGCGACTCTTCGCCGGATACTCATCTAACGCAGTGCGTTTTCCAAAACCATTGGCGGTAACGGTAAGAATAGCGTCATCGCTGTGAGGCACGATCAATGAAACGACTTTCTGCCCAGCTTCCAGCGCAATACCGCGAACCCCAGTGGCAGTACGTCCCATCGGCCGCACGCCTTTGAAGCTAATCTGCACTTCGCCGTTTTCATCCAATACTGGATTACCATCTTCGTCAGTTATCGGTGACTCTTCTGCTTCTTTAAAGCGTACAACCTTGCCAGCATCAGAGAACAACATGATTTCGTTGTTGCCATCCGTAATATCGACACCAATCAGCTGGTCGCCTTCTTTGAGGTTCACCGCGATAATGCCGTTACTGCGTGGGCGACTGTATTCGGTTAGCGCTGTTTTCTTCACCGTGCCGTTGGAAGTGGCCATAATAATGTATTTACCCTCTTCGTATTCCCGCACCGGCAGAATAGCGGTGATACGTTCTTCACCTTCCAGCGGTAACAAGTTCACAATCGGGCGACCTCTGGCCTGACGGCTGGCCAATGGCAATTGATAAACCTTCAACCAATACAACTTACCAAAGTCTGAGAAGCACAAAATGGTGTCGTGGGTATTGGCAATCAACAGTTTTTCGACAAAGTCCTCATCTTTCACCTTGGTGGCGGCTTTCCCCTTACCACCACGGCGCTGAGCTTGATAGTCGGTTAACGGTTGATACTTGGCGTAACCTAGATGTGACAGGGTAACCACCACATCTTCTTCGTTAATCAAATCTTCCAGGCTGATATCAGCGGCAGATTCATTAATTTCGGTACGGCGCGCATCACCGAATTGGGTTAATACCTCTTCCAGCTCTTCTTTGATCACTTCCATCAGACGTTCGGAACTATGCAGAATATGCAGCAACCCCGCGATGGTCTGCAGCAGTTCTTCGTATTCCTGAAGGATTTTTTCGTGTTCTAGCCCAGTCAGTTTCTGTAAACGCAGATCCAAAATAGCTTGAGCTTGCTGTTCGGTCAGGAAATACAGCCCTTCATGGATACCGAACTGTGGCTCCAGCCATTCTGGGCGTGCAGCATCATCTCCGGCTTTCTCTAGCATGGCCTGTACATTGCCCAAAGCCCATCCCTGTTCGGTCAGGCGTTGTTTAGCATCGCTTGGGCTAGGAGAGTTTTTGATCAGTTCAATGATGGGATCAATGTTCGCTAGTGCAACCGCTAATGCTTCCAGAATATGGGCGCGCTCGCGGGCTTTACGCAGTTCAAATACGGTACGGCGGGTAACCACTTCACGGCGATGCAGGATAAAAGCTTCCAGCATCTCCTTGATATTAAACAGTTTTGGCTGGCCATTTACTAAAGCCACCATATTGATACCGAAAGAACACTGCATCTGCGTCTGGGCATACAGATTGTTCAGTATCACTTCCCCGACTTCACCGCGCTTGACTTCGATAACGATCCGCATCCCATCCTTATCGGATTCGTCACGCAGTCCACTAATCCCTTCAATCTTTTTGTCTTTCACCAGCTCGGCAATTTTTTCGATCAGGCGAGCTTTATTCACCTGATAAGGGATTTCGGTCACGATAATGCGTTCACGACCGTTATCTTCAGTTTCGAAGTTAGCACGGGCGCGCATAATGACTTTGCCACGACCAGTACGGTAGGCTTCTTCAATCCCTTTTCGTCCATTGATAATGGCTGCGGTTGGGAAGTCAGGGCCAGGGATGCATTCAATCAGTTCTTCTATCGAAAGATCCGGATTAACAATTAATGCCAAACACGCATTAACGACTTCAGTCAGATTATGGGGTGGAATATTGGTGGCCATCCCCACCGCGATACCTGAGGAGCCATTGACCAACAGGTTAGGAATACGGGTTGGCAATACTTCTGGGATCTGTTCAGTACCATCGTAGTTGGGCACGAAATCGACGGTTTCTTTGTCGAGATCGGCCAGCAGATGATGAGCCAAACGCTGCATACGAATTTCTGTGTAACGCATCGCTGCCGCGGCATCACCATCGATGGAGCCGAAGTTACCCTGGCCATCAACCAAGGTATAACGCAGTGAGAATGGTTGCGCCATACGTACGATAGTGTCGTATACCGCGCTGTCACCATGGGGGTGATATTTACCGATAACGTCACCGACCACACGGGCGGACTTTTTATAAGGTTTGTTCCAGTCGTTTTTCAGCTCGTTCATCGCAAATAGCACGCGACGATGAACCGGTTTCAAACCGTCTCGAACGTCTGGCAAGGCCCGGCCCACGATTACACTCATGGCATAATCAAGGTAGGAATTTCTTAGTTCGTCTTCAATGTTGATTGGCGAAATGGATGAAGCCTGATCAGTCATAAACTGCTCGATCCCCTTATATTAAGCTGACAACTTTTGTTCCATGTCATTGTCGAGCCCTACTAACGTAATGGGGCATTCTAACACAGTTCTCCGCCCTCGGAAGACCTGAAAGCGGTCTGCACACAACATTTACATCATCCTCTCGCAATACCGCCCCAAAATAGCAAAATTTGCATAAATTCCACCGAGTTGAGTAATTTATAACCAGTTGTTGAGCGGTGCTTTAGGAAAACCATCAGCGCATACAAATCAACGTACCCACTGCCGGTGTAACTGTGGTTATAATGGCGTGTCTTCTTACTCGTTTTTAAGGTATTGCCATGCAAGAAAATGCCAACGTCGATCCACAAGAAATTGCCAAATTTGAAAACATGGCTGCTGGTTGGTGGGATCCTCAAGGTGAATTTAAACCACTGCATGAACTTAACCCACTACGACTGAATTACATCGACTTGAAAGCTGGCGGTATATTTCAGAAGCAGGTACTAGATGTTGGTTGTGGTGGTGGCATTCTTTCAGAAAGCATGGCCAAAATAGGGGCTAACGTCACTGGTCTTGATATGGGGCATGAACCTCTTGAAATAGCCAAGTTACATGCGCTGGAATCCGCGGTTACCGTCAATTATCAACAACAGACCGCCGAAGAGCATGCCGCTAGCCATCATGCCTATTATGACGTGATAACCTGTATGGAAATGCTGGAGCATGTGCCTGAACCGCAATCCGTTATTAACGCCTGCTGCGCCATGGTAAAGCCACAAGGCTGGGTATTTTTCTCAACCATTAACCGTAATCTGATGTCTTGGGTGCAAACCATCGTTGGTGCCGAATATCTGTTGAAAATGTTACCCGTTGGCACCCATGTTCACAGTAAGTTTCTGCGCCCTTCTGAGCTGATAGCAATGGCGGAGCATACCGACCTGCTCTGCCGTGATGCCGTAGGTATCAAGTACAATCCGCTTAACGGTATCTTTAGTTATACCCCAAGCGTGGAAGTGAATTACATGATTGCGTGCCAGCGGGTGGACTAACATCATGCGATCTAGCCCAGTGTCAGCATTACTGTTTGATCTTGATGGGACGTTAGTCGATACCGCGCCGGATCTGATCGCGGCGGTACATGCCACATTGGCACAAAACGCCATAGAAAGCGCTGTCGATTATGCAGCGCTACGCGCTCAGGCATCGAACGGCTCACTGGCGATGCTGAGAGCGGCGGTACCCCATGCAGATGAGCCACGACTGGAGTCACTCAGAGAGGTAATGTTACAACACTATCAACTTATTAATGGTACGGAGGCAACCCTGTTTGATGGGCTTGCGGAGCTCTTATCCATTGCTAAGACATATAGTATTGCGATAGGCGTAGTCACCAATAAGCCGGCGATATTTACTAAACCGCTGTTATCAAGACTCGGATTGCTAGATCAACTGCAATCGGTCATCAGTGCTGACACCACCCGTTTTCGCAAACCACACCCAGCACCGATGTTGCTGGCAGCGCAGCAATTGCAAACCCACCCAGATAATATCTTGTACGTTGGTGATGCCGAGCGCGACATTATTGCCGCCAAAGCCGCCAATATGCCATCGGCGGCAGCGCTGTGGGGCTACATTAATACCAACGATAACCCGCAACTGTGGCATGCCGATATGATGCTGCAACACCCTACACACTTAACGGCAATTCTTACCGGAGACAGCGTAATAGATCGTTAACGATCGCTGCATATTTTAGCAATCGCGCTGCTCAAATCTGATTGCTGGTATTTTAAACAAAAGTCGCAAATCCCTATATTGACGGCGTTTGTCGCATCTGTCAGGGAACGAATGGGGAGATATCCACAACATATGCCCCGAATCGTCACTTGCAAAACGTTGCTAGCCTCACTATCTTGTTACTCTGTAAATACAAAAACACCACATATTGTGTGTAGGTAACAATCCTAGCCACTAGTCGCAATACCATAATGCGGCAGTGAAAGACTGCTCAGAATCTCTAAATACAGCGTTCAGCAGTTGCCGATGGATTGTTGTACAAAGGACGTTTTGATGGTGTGCGCCATCGTCATTAATGATAAAACCAGGGCCTATCTTCAATGAATAGCAATATGACAGTCACCAAACGTAGTGGCGAAAGAGAGAATATTGATCTCGACAAGATCCATCGTGTGATCACTTGGGCCGCCGACGGTTTGGCTAATGTGTCGGTATCCGAAGTTGAATTGCGAGCGCATCTGCAGTTTTACGATGGTATTCCCACCGAGATTATCCATGAAACCATCATTAAAGCCGCAGCAGATTTGATCTCGCCTGATGCCCCTGATTATCAATTCCTAGCCGCGCGTTTAGCCATCTTCCATTTACGCAAAAAGGCTTTCGGCCAGTTTGAACCACCCAAACTTGCAGAGCATGTCAGCAAGCTGGTGGAAATGGGCAAATATGACCGTCATATCCTAGAAGATTACAGTCTAGAAGAGCTGGATTTGATGGATAGCTATATCGATCATTGGCGCGATATGACCTTCTCTTATGCCGCAGTGAAACAGCTGGAAGGTAAATATCTGGTACAAAACCGGGTCACCCATGAAGTTTATGAAAGTGCTCAGTTTCTCTATATGCTGGTAGCCGCTTGCCTGTTTTCGGGTTATCCGCGTCACAATCGTCTGCAGTACATCAAAGATTTCTACGATGCGGTTTCCACTTTTAAAATATCGCTGCCAACCCCCATTATGTCTGGCGTCCGTACCCCGACTCGCCAGTTCAGCTCCTGTGTGCTTATCGAATGTGGCGACAGCCTAGATTCCATCAATGCCACCTCATCTGCCATTGTTAAATATGTCAGTCAGCGCGCTGGGATCGGTATTAATGCCGGCCGCATTCGCGCACTTGGCAGTCCAATCCGCGGTGGGGAAGCCTTCCACACTGGCTGCATTCCGTTCTTCAAACATTTCCAAACCGCGGTAAAATCCTGTTCTCAAGGAGGCGTACGGGGGGGGGCCGCCACCCTGTTCTATCCATTGTGGCACTTGGAAGTAGAATCACTGCTGGTGCTGAAAAACAACCGCGGTGTTGAAGACAACCGTATCCGCCATTTGGATTACGGAGTCCAAATCAACAAGCTGATGTACCAGCGTTTGATCAAGGGTGAAAATATCACCTTGTTCAGCCCATCCGATGTTCCCGGTCTCTACGATGCATTCTTTGCTGATCAGGATGAATTTGAACGCTTGTATGTTAAATATGAGCAGGATGACGCTATCCGTAAACGCTCTTTACGTGCGGTTGAGCTGTTCTCATTGATGATGCAAGAGCGCGCCTCTACTGGCCGTATCTATATCCAGAACGTGGATCATTGCAACACTCATAGTCCCTTTGATCCACATGTAGCGCCGGTTCGGCAGTCAAATCTTTGTCTGGAAATCGCGCTGCCAACTAAACCGTTGAATGATGTTAATGACGCTAACGGTGAAATCGCGCTGTGTACTTTATCAGCACTGAATCTTGGTGCTATCGAAAATCTTGAAGAGATGGAAAAGCTGGCGGATCTGGCGGTTCGCGCTCTTGATAACCTGCTGGATTATCAGGACTATCCTATTCCTGCTGCGCGCTCTGCCTCGATGAATCGGCGCACGCTGGGGATTGGCGTGATCAACTTCGCTAACTACTTGGCCAAACATGGTGTGAAATATTCTGATGGTAGTGCAAATGCCCTGACCCATCGTACCTTTGAAGCTTTCCAGTACTACTTGCTTAAGGCCTCTATGGTTTTAGCAAAAGAGAAAGGCGCTTGCCCACTGTTTAACGAAACCACTTATGCCCAGGGTATTCTCCCCGTTGATACTTATAAGCGTGATTTGGATAAAATTTGCAGTGAACCTTTGCATCTTGACTGGGAACAACTGCGAGCTGACATCAAGCAATATGGCTTGCGTAACTCTACATTGTCGGCGCTGATGCCCTCTGAAACCTCATCGCAGATCTCCAATGCCACCAATGGCATTGAACCTCCTCGCGGTTTGATCAGCGTTAAGGCCAGTAAAGACGGTCAATTGAAGCAAGTGGTACCGGATTACGAAAAGCTCAAACATAAATACGAGTTGTTATGGCAGATGCCTAGCAATGATGGCTATCTGCAACTGGTGGGCATCATGCAGAAATTTATCGATCAGTCTATCTCAGCTAATACCAACTACGATCCGTCAAAATATGATAGTGGCAAAGTGCCGATGCAAACCTTACTCAAAGATTTGCTGACCGCCTACAAACTTGGGGTAAAAACCCTGTACTATCACAATACCCGTGATGGTGCTTCTGATCGGCACGATGACCTCAGTGTTGAAAAAGAAGATGACGGCTGCGCCGGTGGTGCTTGTAAGATTTAAGGTGAATCGGGGCCTGTCGGCCCCTTTGTTTGGACGAATGAAACATGGCTTATTCAATTTTCTGTCAAACACCCAATGATGCCACCCGTGAACCGATGTTTTTCGGTCAGCCGGTAAACGTGGCTCGTTATGACCAACAAAAATACGAACTGTTTGAAAAACTGATTGAAAAACAGCTGTCGTTCTTCTGGCGCCCAGAAGAAGTGGATGTCTCTCGCGATAAGATTGATTTTGCGCAATTGCCGGAGCATGAAAAGCACATTTTTCTGTCTAACCTGAAGTACCAGACGCTGCTGGACTCTATTCAAGGCCGTTCACCTAACGTGGCATTTCTGCCGCTGGTGTCATTGCCAGAGCTAGAAACTTGGGTTGAAACCTGGTCTTTTTCAGAGACGATTCACAGCCGTTCTTACACCCACATTATTCGCAACATTGTGAATGATCCTTCCGTTGTGTTTGAAGACATTGTGGTGAATCAGGAAATTCTCAAGCGAGCGACTGACATTGCAGACTATTATGACCACCTGATCCAACTGACCCAAGTGTATCATCTGCATGGTGAAGGCGTGTTTACCATCGCCGGTAAGCAACTTTCTGTGACCAGTCGTGACATTAAAAAAGCCCTGTATTTGTGCATGATGTCGGTCAATGCGCTGGAAGCAATTCGTTTCTATGTCAGCTTTGCCTGTTCGTTTGCCTTTGCTGAGCGCAAGCTCATGGAGGGTAATGCCAAGATTATCCGCTTGATCGCTCGTGATGAAGCGCTGCACCTTAATGGTACCCAACACATCATCAATCTGATGCAAGCTGGGCGTGATGATGCAGAGATGGGGGAAATTGCCAAAGAATGCCATCAGCAAGCTTATGATCTATTTCTGCGAGCGGCTGAACAGGAAAAAGACTGGGCCAAGTATCTCTTTAAAGACGGCTCAATGATTGGGCTTAATGAAACCATCCTCATCCAATATGTGGAATATATTACCAATCAGCGAATGAAAGCCGTCAACCTGCCGTTACCTTATCCAGAGCGCAGCAATCCATTGCCGTGGATGAAAAACTGGCTAGAAAGTGACGCTGTTCAAGTAGCGCCACAGGAAGTGGAAGTGTCCTCTTATCTGGTAGGACAGATTGATTCAGCCGTGGATGAAAATGAGTTCTCAGACTTTGATCTTTAAAAAGCGACCAATAGTGTTGCTGCAAGGCGAACCGCTGTTGCTGTGGAACTGGCAGCAACAGTCACAGACGTTGCTGCAGGTATTGGAAGCGAAAAAAGTCAGAATATTCTCTGAGTGTCGCAGTGGTTACTGTGGTTGCTGTCGGACTAAGATCCGTAGCGGTTCAGTGCGTTACCTTATCGAACCGCTAGCGGAACTGGCACCAGACGAGTGTTTGCCCTGTTGCTGTGTGCCAAATGACGATCTGGATCTTGAATTGTCCTGCAACGGTGCGGAAATGCCCTTGCTGAGAGAAAAACGGCACGCTTAAAGCCAGCAGTAGGGTCTTCCGCAAGGAAGACCCTACTGCTGCGAAGCTTTCCGATACCTAGATCCGCATTGCCAACTCGGCACCATCGCGGATCGCCCGTTTGGCATCCAGTTCCGCCGCGAGTTTAGCCCCACCGATGATGTGCAGCGGTTTACCCAGTTGTTGCAATTCAGGCAGCAGTGCCAGATTTGATTCTTGCCCCGCACAGACCACCACAGTATCAACCGGCAGCACTCGTTCTTTCCCCTCAACCACAATGTGCAAACCTTCATCATCAAAACGCTGGTAACTCACCCCTGACAGCGTTTCTACCCCATGCAGCTTAAGCATGGCCCGATGGATCCAACCAGTAGTCTTTCCCAGTGTTTTGCCAGGAGTCCCCGGTTTACGCTGCAACAACCACAACTGCCGTGGTGGCGCTTCTCTTGCCTTTTCCGTTAACAGTCCCCCCCGCTGCTGATAGGCGGTGTCTATTCCCCAACGCTGGTACCATCTGGCGGGATTTAGCGTGGCCGACTCGGCTTCACCTAAAAACTGTGCCACATCAAAGCCAATACCACCGGCGCCAATAATGGCCACCTTGCTACCGGCACGGGCTTCTCCACGTAATAGCTGCTGATAACTGATCACGTTAGGGCTATCAAATCCTGGTAGCTGCAGCTGTCTGGGAATGACGCCAGCAGCGAGTACCAGTTCATCAAAATCATGCTGCGCCAACAACGCTGCCGTAACCGGTGTATTCAATTTAAGCTCGACCTGCAGATGAGCGAACTGGTAACGGAAGTAACGTAGGGTTTCACTAAATTCCTCTTTACCAGGGATCTCTTTTGCCAGATTAAATTGGCCGCCAATTTCATTACGGGCTTCAAAAAGTGTGACTTGGTGCCCGCGTTGCGCTGCATACACGGCAAACGCCATTCCCGCAGGACCGGCGCCGACAACCGCCAGTTTTTTCGGCGTATAAGCTTTTATAAAATTCAATTCTTTTTCATATGCAGCGCGAGGGTTCACCAAACAAGTGGCGCGCTGCAATTTGAATGTGTGATCAAGACAAGCTTGATTACAGCCAATACAGGTATTAATCGCCTCATCTTGCATTGCTGCTGCCTTGTTGACAAACTCAGGATCTGCGAGCAATGGCCGCGCCATTGATACCATATCGGCTTGACCGCTGTCTAAAATCTGTTCAATAACCGCGGGCATATTGATACGGTTAGTGGCGATCAACGGAATTGACACCTCTTGTCGCAATTTAGCGGTAACCCAACTGAATGCGGCCCGAGGTACGCTAGTGGCAATGGTTGGAATACGGGCTTCATGCCAACCAATGCCGGTATTGATCAATGTCACTCCCGCCATTTCCAACCGCTTTGCGAGTAATACCACCTCTTCCCAGCTAGAGCCTTGCTCAACCAAATCCAACATGGATAAGCGAAAGATCACGATAAAATCGCTACCGACGCGGCGGCGAACCTCCTCAACGATATCGATTGCAATGCGACTGCGATTATCAAAGCTGCCGCCATATTCGTCCGTGCGTTGGTTGGTGCGACTGCAGATGAACTGATTGATTAGATAGCCTTCTGACCCCATGATTTCCACACCATCATATCCGGCCTTTTGCGCTAATCTGGCGCTACTGCCGAAATCTCGGATAGTCTTGCGCACTTGCCGGGCGGACATGGCCTTGGGGGTAAAGGGGGTAATGGGGGATTTCAGTTTAGAAGGTGCAACGGAAAATGGATGATAAGCATAGCGCCCAGCATGCAGTAGCTGCATACAGATTTTACTGCCTGCATCATGGACGGCCCGCGTGACTATCCGGTGTTTACCCACTTGCCAAGGGAAACTCAGCTGTGTGGCATTGGGCGTGAGCCGCCCGCGAAAGTTGGGTGAAATGCCGCCGGTGACAATCAAACCAACGCCGCCTAGCGCCCGCTCACGATAAAAAGCGGCCAGTTTGTCAAAGCCGCCTTTCTCCTCTTCAAGTCCGGTATGCATTGACCCCATGACTACCCGATTTTTCATACAGGTAAACCCAAGATCCAATGGTTCCAGCATCCGCCGTTGCACCGCCATTCAAATACCCTATTTAAACGTGTGTTTTAATCCAGCATAACCCGAGCCTGACTCAAGCTCAAGCGGACATTATTGTCATGTTTTAACTAGGTGGATGTATAAGATCATTTACAAATGTATTTCGCTCAAGGGCCAAAATTCGGTTAGCATTGCCCTACTCGAAGGAATAAGGAAAGGTTATGTCCGCGAAACCTCTGACAACCAAAAATACGTTGATATTGATATGGAATGTCATCAATTTTATTCGTAAGTTGGTGCTGAACTTAGTGTTCTTCCCACTGTTTTTTTTGTTACTGATCGCGTTCGTGGTAGCGTTGTTCAGTAATGACGAAGTCAAGGTAGATGATGGTTCGGCGCTGGTACTCAATCTGGCAGGCCGTCTGGTCGATCAGAAACAAGAGATTGACCCACTAGATGCGCTGATGAAACAGCGTCAAGACCGCGATGCCAATGGTGAGTTGTTGCTCAATGATGTGCTTTATACTATCGACAGTGCCGCCAACGATAAACGCATCAAAGCGCTGGTATTGGATCTGGCGGATCTGGCTCCCGGTGGAATTACTAAACTTCAAACCGTAGGCCGTCATCTTGAAGACTTTAAGAAAAGTGGTAAGCCGATTATCGCTATTGGCAATTATTACAATCAGTACCAATATCTGCTGGCTACTTACGCCGATACCATTTACCTGAATCCGCAAGGGATGGTTACTGTTGAAGGCCTCAGCAGTTATCGCCAGTTCTACAAGTCGGCACTGGATAAACTCAAAGTTAACACCCACGTATTCCGGGTTGGGACTTACAAATCCGCAGTGGAACCTTTTATTCGTGATGATATGTCGGATGCCGCCAAAGAAGCCAACAGTGCCTTGTTAAGTGATATCTGGAATATTTACACGACCACCGCCGCCAAGAATCGTGGCGTTAAGCCTGCAGATTTTGGCCTTGATTCTGCCCATTACCTGCAGGCGCTCAATGCCGCTGATGGCCAGTCAGCGGTAATGGCAGTTAACATGAAATGGGTTGATAAGCTGGCAACCGATGATGAGTTCCGTCAGGCCATGATTAAGTTGGTTGGCAAAGCCAGCAAGGGACATAGCTTTAAACAGGTCGACTATTACGATTATGCCACCTTAGTTGCACCGCAACCCACCATCATTCCTCATGATGGCATCGGTATTGTTGTGGCTAAGGGCAATATTCTTAATGGTAACCAACCTACGGGTACCATTGGGGGTGACAGTACCTCTGCATTGCTGCGCAAAGCCCGCTTTGATGACAAGATTAAGGCAGTGGTATTACGGGTCGACAGCCCTGGCGGCAGTGCTTTTGCGTCAGAACAGATCCGTCAGGAAGTGTTGGCGCTGAAAGCTGCCGGTAAACCGGTGGTGGTAAGTATGAGCAGTCTGGCAGCTTCTGGCGGTTACTGGATTTCTGCCAGTGCTGACTATATCTATGCTAACCCGGCTACCTTAACGGGTTCTATCGGCATTTTTGGCATGCTTACCACATTTGAGGATTCGCTGGCGGCACTGGGAGTCCATACCGACGGCGTTGCCACGTCTGAGTGGGCCAGTCTGTCGGTGACCCGCCCCTTGTCGGATGGTGTTAAAGCGGTGATCCAGCGTCATATCGAGCGTGGCTATTTGGATTTTATCTCACTGGTAGCAAAAGAGCGCCATATGACACTGGAACAGGTCGATAAAATCGCGCAGGGCCGTGTTTGGTCTGGCGTTAAAGCCAAAGAGTTGGGTTTGGTAGATGACCTAGGCGATGAAGATGCCGCGATTGCCAAAGCCGCAGAATTAGCCGGATTATCCAATTATGATACCCAGGTAATTGAAAAAGAATTGACGCCAGAGCAGCTCTTTATGCAGAAGTTACTATCCAATGTCGCCGCTTGGGTACCGAACGGAATTGCACATAGTAGCGCAGCACAGCAGTTGCTTGGACAGTTGACCTCGATTGCTGAGGAATTCGCGGCGTTTGACGATCCTAATAACGTGTACCTCTACTGCGATAGTTGCAGTTATTGAAAAAACTTCAATAAGGCCCGGTTATCCGGGCTTTATTTTTTTTTATTGATATAATTTGCTTCTCATTTTTAACGTACCCTCAATCGCTGTCTCCGATGACCAAAAAAAATATCTATATCGCTTATACAGGCGGCACCATCGGTATGCAAAAAGCTGAACACGGCTTTGTACCGGTAGCGGGCTTTCTGACGGAATGTCTTAACTCCATGCCAGAGTTCTTCCGCGAAGAGATGCCTGCGTTTGTTTTGCATGAGTATTCGCCACTGATTGATTCTTCCAACATGTCTCCCGCACATTGGCAGATGATTGCTGACGATATTGAAGCTAATTACGATAAGTATGATGGCTTTGTGATCCTGCATGGCACCGACACCATGGCTTTTACCGCGTCAGCGCTTTCTTTTATGCTGCAGAATTTGTCGAAGCCAGTCATCATCACCGGTTCACAAATTCCGTTATCAGAGCTGCGCTCTGACGGCCAGACCAATCTGCTCAATGCGCTGTATATTGCCGCTAATTATCCGGTGGCCGAAGTTTGCCTGTTTTTTAACAACAAATTGTTCCGTGGTAACCGCACCACCAAGGCCCATGCTGATGGTTTTGATGCCTTTGCCTCGCCCAATTTTCCATTATTGCTGGAAGCGGGCATTAAAATCCGTTTACGAGCGGGCGCCATTGCCCACTATACTGGTGAGCCATTGCAGGTGACCCATATTCATCCTCAGCCCATAGGTATTGTGACGCTATATCCCGGGATCTCGAATGAGATCTTTCGTAATATTCTGCAGCAACCGGTAAAGGCGTTGATTTTGTTAACTTATGGTGTGGGCAATGCCCCGCAGAACCCTGAGCTGTTACAGACACTGAAACAAGCAAATGATAACGGTATTGTGCTGGTGAATCTGACGCAATGCCGTCAGGGGCGAGTCAATATGGGCGGTTATGCCACTGGCAATGCGTTGGCGGAAGCAGGCTTTGTTAGTGGTTTCGATATGACCACAGAAGCGGCATTAGCAAAACTGCATTATCTGTTTTCGAAAAATCTTACCGTGGCCGAAATCCGCGACAAGATGCAGCAAAATCTTTGTGGCGAACTGACAAACGATTAATAGTTGTCCAGTAAAAAGGCCCCTTTGGGGCCTTTGCTACATCAGAGTTCGTCTTCTTTGAATTGGGCAATGTTATCGCCGCGGAAACGTTTTTTCAGTTCAGCTTTCGACAGCTCGATGACGTTGCCATCGCTGCCAATAGTGAAATGTTCTTGCTGCTGCAGACGGCGCTGCTGAAACAACATCACCACCTGCAAGGTAGAGTCGCGCTGTTCTTCAGACAAGCTACTACCATCTTCCCACTTACCGGTTTCGGCGGCATTTTTTAGCCGTTCATAGACTGCAAGCGGCATCTCATCAATGACTTTCAACAGATCTGTCATAGCTGTTTCCGTTTATTCAGAACAATACGTACTCGGGTAATCAGATACCCCACAAAACCGAAAGCAAACAAAACCCCACCAACAATCGCGCGGGGACCGCTAGCAACTTCTCCGCCCCAGAACCAGACGACAACGCCGGCAATGAAAATCGTCATGGCGATGAAGCTGTGAGTCATCAATCGGGTAGACTTTTCTATCTGCCTAATCCGTTTGGCCGAGGAGGTATCGCTATCGAGCGCTGTCTGACAATGAGGACAGACTTTCGCTTTATCAGAGATGCGTTTATCACATATGGGACACGTTGTCAGAGCCATCACGATTCCTCAACGCAATTGATCAACAACAGCCAACATCGCAGTTAACGATGCTTCGCCAAGGTGAATACAACGTTCTGGTGACCAACCCACCATAGGATCGGCTAGGTTGTCGTTGTCTTTAAATGGCATTTCTAAGGTGTTGGATAAGCAATTAAAGGTCTGCGCCACCCAATTAGAGCCAATGGTCAGGTTGGCTTTGCCTGGTTCGTCTTTACCGTAACCAAACTCAGTCTGAAAATCGGGGCTGACCAACTGCAGGGCTTTCTCAAAGGAGCTTTGCAGTGATTGCAATTTACTGTTCCAGCCTGGTATGCCTTCACAACCTGCCAGGAACACATAAGGCAGCCCTTCATCGCCATGTATGTCATAGAACAGATCCACACCGGTCTGCTGCATTTTATTGACGACATAATAGACTTCAGGACTGTTTTCCAGAGAGGGCGTTTGCCACTCACGATTGAGGTTGACACCTTTGGCATTGGTACGCAGATGCCCCCGGACACTGCCGTCAGGGTTCATATTAGGCACCACATAAAAATTCGCTTTATCCAGCAATTGCTTTGCAACCGGATCGTCGGGGTCTAGCAATTTGTACAGCAGCCCTTCTACTAGCCACTCAGCCATGGTTTCACCAGGATGTTGACGTGCGGTGATCCAAATCGTGCGTTTTTCATCGCTATCATCGCCTATTTTTATCAGCGTCATATCACGGCCATCGAGCGTCAGCCCCAGATGTTCCAGTGACACTTTTGGGTGTACCTGCACCGCACTTAGCAAATCCAGATGTCGCTCGTAACTGTATGGTGCAAAATAAGCGATCTGAATAGCATCGGCGTCCAGTTCCACAGCAATACTCAGCGTGCCGTCTTGGTACTGTGTCGGTAATCTAAACCAATGCTGCCGATCATAACTGGCCACCGCCTGATAGTTTTGCCAACCCTTGGGATAAGAAGAACTGCCAGCATTTACAATGTTGAGCGTGTAACTACTCCCCACTTCACCTTCGAAGCGGAAATTAAACCATTGGTAGAATTCGCCGCCTTCATCCTGACGTATTGCCAGTTGGATATTATCTTTGTGTTCCAGGCTTAACACCTGAATATTGCCGCCATCAAAATTGGCACTGATCCGCATAAAAATTCCTTGATTGTCAACCGGCAAAAACAAGTAACCGGTAAGCCAAAAACCGCCCTAGGATAAACCAAATCGGTATTAGATTAAATGCATAGCAACTGAGGTATAAGGCAATAAAAAAGGCAGTGAATACTGCCTTTCCCTGTTATAAATCACCGTTACTTTTGCTGTAACATCAACTGCCGGATATATTTTACCGGTGCGCTGCCATAGCTGAGGAACTGTTCATTAAACTGTTCCAAGTTGAATTGCTTACCTTCCTTCGCTTTGATTTCATCACGCAAATCATAGATAGCGCGGAAGCCAGCATAATAACTGGTTAGCTGAACCTGGCTCAATGTCGCCCTGCGCCACTTACCTTCGGCCTCGGCCTGCTGCTGGAACGCCTCCTGCGTCATTAACGTCATGGCTTGTTCTTTGGTCATTCCCTTAACCTGAATACTGTAATCCAGAATGGTGTTGCAGATCACTCGCAAATTCCATTTGTAGTACATCAACCACAATTCGGGTTCAAAGTTGCCGTAGCCCTCTTCCAGCATCATACGTTCGGCATATACCGCCCAGCCTTCAATCATGGCACCGTTACCGAACAAACTTTTGATCAAACTTGGAGACTTATTGGCGTACACCAACTGTGCATAATGGCCGGGAATTGCCTCGTGGATGTTGAGGATCTGCAGCACCCAGTGGTTGTATTCTCGTAGATAACTTTCTGCAGCCGCCTCAGACATGCCATCAAGAGGTGTTACATTGTAATAGGTATTACCACCTTTATCATAAGGCCCTGGTGCACTAACTGACGCGCCCGCGACGCCACCAAAATAAGCAGGTGTTTCCCGTACCACCAATGGCTTATCTTTATCCAGCGTCACCAGATGGTGGTCATTCACAAATTGGATTAATTGTGGCAACTGCTTCCTGACTTCATCGACGAAATTCTCGCGTTTGACGTGGTTAACGGATAACTTGTCGATAAGCTGGCGGATGGCTAGTTTTTCATCTGCAGGTTTGGCTGATGTGAAATATTTTGGCCATAACTTATCGGTGAGATTTGCCATCTCCCGTTGCACTTTTTCCTTATCGGATAAGGCTTTTTCGTACAGCTCTTTAGCAGTCATACCCGACTGAATATCATAGGCAAACTTTTGCTCATAAAGTTTTTCACCAATACGAAAACTTCTAGCCCCCTGTTGTTGCAATTGGCCTTCAAGGTTTTGTAAAAAACTGATGTAATCATTAATTGCCGTTTTGGCAGCGCTCAACCGCCGATTGAATAACTGCTTTTCCGCGTCTGAAAGTGACGAATCAGCCACCGTCTTTTGCAAGTCATCTGACAAAACCGAAAAAGCGCCCTGATTCTGCAAGATGGCAAGTTGTGTGTGTTCCAGCGTTGGATGACTGATATTGGCTTTGGCAGCCTGATAATAGGCTGGCACATTTTCTAGCCGAGCTAATACGGAACGCAGGCGTTCATCCTGTGGCGCATAATTTTCATTGATGATCTGCGCAAATCCGCCTGCCACATTGTAGTTTGATGGATCCCACTGCCAAGATTTGAAATCGTTGATTTCCCATTTGCTACTGGCCAGCTGATTTTCAATCAAGCGATAATCAATCAAGTTCGCTGGCGTTAATGCGTCGGTATCAAATGCCGTTAACAATCCCTGGTATTTGGCGATAAACGCCAGCATCGCAGTGCGACTGGCGGCATCTGGGATCTCCAATGTAGCGTCATATTTGTGGTAGCCGCTGTATAGCGCATACGTCGGTGCTTGTTTCCAGAATTCATCGATAAATTGTTGGCTAAAACGCTGGAACTGCTGATTTTGGTCGGCTTTTATGGCCGCGATCAGCTGATTTCCTTTGGCTTCGGGGCTCGGCTGCGACTGACAGGCGTTTAGGCCACCTAACGCCAACGCAATGGTCAATGGCAATAGCAGTTTTTTCATTATTATCATTCCTTCCTTGCGGTTTGTTGCGTCCGAGTTAACCACGAGACGTGGCTGATTGCAGCTCAAAATCGCCACATCTCACAGTTTGTTACAGTTTAGCGTTCAGCTTATTTGGCAAGCGGAGAATAAACCGTGGACTTGTCTATGCACCAAGCACTTTTACCGTCACTAGATTTTTCTTGCGGAAATCCGGTCATCAGCTTGTTATCAGCCGTATGTTGTAGCACTAAAGGCTTAGGTTGCGTTTTATCATCCCAATACAGCGTGAGCATAATGGCCTCTGCCCCATCACACGTCTGCAGATGGGCATCTGCGACCTCAGCGTAAGCACTACCGTGATATTCGCTGATGCTAGGCGCCTGACACTGAGTATTGTCATATAACTTGGCATTACTACGGTAAGTATCTTTACCAAATTCCATGATAAATTCCTTGCTCTTACTGCCGTCCACAATACAGCCACTGCTCCAACTACCGGCTAATGGTAGTTGTTTTGCCTGCTGATGTTGCCAGCCAAACAATCCCAGAATCACTAAGCCAATCACGACGAGGGCGATAACAATGGTTTTTGACATCTATATGCTCCAGAAAACACTGTAAAAATAAGGCGCTGTGACAATACCACAGATTGATTTAGACTGAGCACTTTAGCGTGAATTATCTTTTGTCTATAGATCAGCAAGATAACTATTAATCGGAATTGTTATGGCAGATATCGATTTTTCCAAACGTATCACTTTGGCCCGTCCTTATAATAGCCAGCATAATAGCAATGGCGATCGCGCGACGTTGCAACGCGCCTATGAAAGTGACCGTGGACGCATCATCAATTCAGCCGCTATCCGCCGTTTACAGCAGAAAACACAAGTGTTTCCGCTAGAACGCAACGCCGCCGTTCGCAGCCGATTAACCCATTCACTCGAGGTACAGCAAACTGGGCGGTTTATTGTACAAAAAATATTTGATTCCCTAGACCAACAAGGCGTGGCGTTAACCGATATTGGACTGGATGGTATGGCAAGGCCATTGGAAACCTTGGTCGAGATGGCGTGTCTGATGCACGATGTGGGCAATCCCCCTTTCGGACATTTCGGTGAAGCGGCCATTAGTCATTGGTTTAGCCAACACTTGGCTGATATCGCGCCAACTGACTTCCAATTACAGCCAGAGCTCTGTCTGGATATCTGCCACTTTGAAGGTAACGCCCAAGGGCTACGATTGATGCACACGCTGCTGGGACTTAATCTGACCTACAGTCAATTGGCCGGGGTTCTGAAGTACACTCGTTGCGGCACATTACCTAAATCTGCGCGTCCCGAGGATAAATCCTATTTAATGAAAAAGGTTGGTTACTATGCCAGCGAGACTGGCGTAGTCAGCGATGTGTGCCAAGCACTGGGAATGACGTTAGGTAACCGCCATCCCGTAAGCTATATCATGGAGGCCGCTGATGATATTTCTTATTGTTTAGCAGATATTGAAGATGCTGTGGAAAAAGATGTCATTTCCCTCTCACTGCTACAACAGCTGCTAATTACCGAGTATCAGCAGCAATGTCAGCAAATGTCTCTGCCCAACCAACGTCTGTTGTTCATGGAACATGCTATCCAGTATGCCGCAGACGCCGCCGCCAAAAGCGCCATCAATCCCCAGAGTCAGTTCTTCACCTTTTTACGGGTCAAGTTAATTCATCCGCTGGTAGAACATGCTGCGCAACGCTTTATCGATAATCTTGAAGCTGTATTTCGTGGTGATTTCAACCAACCACTGTTAGAAGACAAAGGCTATCAGCATGCAATTACTGAAACGCTGAAGCAGGTCGCTATACGTAACGTATTCAGTCATAAAGAAGTGGAACAGATGGAGCTTAGAGGCTATCGCATAGTGACAACGCTGCTGGACTGCTATCGTCCTTTACTGTGTTTACAGGAAGCACAATTTACGGAAATGCTAGAAGGCAATGGACAGCAATACCTTATTGAACACAGGCTGTTGAAACGATTGCCGCTCAAGCATTTGGCTACATACAAACGCGCTGTTGGTGAACGGCAATTACCCGAGTTTTACCATCGCTGCCGACTGATACAGGACTATATCAGCGGCATGACAGACGAATTTGCTTTAGATGAATATCGGCTATTGATGGCGTTGGCGTGACACCAAGTATCAGCTGCGGCGAATGCGCACAACTCGCATGGTTTCCACTTCAAAACCGGCCACTAAGGTGGTTTGTGGATAGTAATCCAGCGTAACTTGCGCCCCTTTCAGACTACGATATTTTTTGGGACGTCGAAAACGAAATGGTGTTTCATAGTTTTTAAGCATCAACGTGTGTTGTACCCATTCCCCTTGATCCCGTTGAGTATGTGACAGCACAGTGCAGTGTTCAGTATGGATCAATGCAGGGTGTTCTTGGGATAAGTCAGAAATACTCATTTTTTACTTTACCTCCCGAATCTGTTTTCTGACATCTATGCAGGTCCTGACGGATCTGACACTCTTGCCAAAGTGGCATCCGTGAGCCCAATTCCAGCAGTACACAACAACCCTTACGCTAAAAACACAGGGGATCAAAATATTGCAACCGGGAAGGCTCTAACGATATGACCGTCACCACTATTATCCTAGTAACGACCAAATCAGACTGGTTATTGTAGCAAATTTAACCAACAATGGGGGTTTAACATCCAAATTTATTAGTAATTAAGTTTATCCTTATAATTGGTTTATATTTTTCAGGATGTTAAAAACTATTGGTTCACTATATTTGATACAAGTTTGTTGTTGCTCAGTTACCAACTGCAGCAAAACTATAGTTTATTTAATTCAAGTAGATAATAAACGCCGGAGATAACGTGTACCTTGCCAGTTTAAAGCAGAATTTAATTAACCCGTTAAGTGAAGCAATGTCCGGCATTAGTCAACGCACGCTCATCCCACAATTAATGAAGTAATGAGCCTATCGGCTACAGATGTCAATTACACTCATCACTTGACACTGTTGCTGGAACTGCCCACCTCAGCAGCATTGATGAGCGCCGTTACACTGCGCAACTGATCAAGCCTACCAAGCAAGTTGCCGACCTTGGTAATCAAAAAATTTACCGCTGTCTTGAGGTGTTAAACGCTCTAACAGAGCCTTGATACCCTGGGCCGAAGTAGCTGTATCTATCAAACCGTGTGGACCACCCATATCGGTGCGCACCCAGCCTGGATGGATTACGACGGCTGTTATCGCATCGGGAGACAGATCCAGCGCCAAACTTTTATTCACAGCATTCAGTGCTGCCTTGGAAGATCGATAAAGATAACTGCCTCCGCTATGATTTTCCTCAATACTGCCCATCTTGGAGCTGATGCAGGCTACGGTTCCCTTCGTCCTTCGTAACTGAGGTAAGAAAGCCTCGGTCACTTTTAGCGGTGCAATGGTGTTAATCTCTAACACCTTGCGCCATTCTTCCACCGGAATATCTCCAAGCAACACGGCGTTAGGGCCGTAGTAACCCGCATTATTGATTAATAAATCAATAGGACGGTCATCGAGTTCCCGCGCCAGCGCTGCCAGTCCATCGTAATCTGTAACATCCAGTTGATAAACCTCAAGCCCAGGATTGTCACTGATCAAATAGAGCAAGTCATCGGCTTGGGAAGGATCGCGGCAACAGGCGACCACATCCCAGCCAGATGCCAGATATAATTCGGTTAAGGCTAAACCAATGCCGCGATTAGCACCGGTGATCAACAGTTGTGGCATGTATTCTCCCGCGCAGCGAAGCCAGATTGCTATCGCTGATATTTCCTTTTTTAAGCATGTCTAACACATTGTGTGATAGCAGCGACATCTCGGTCAACCGTTGATGTCTGGGTATTGCGGCAATAATTTGCAGCTTCGTGAAGTGCTTAGCATTCACCTAGCCACTGCTTGTCCAAGCATCCTGAAATACTCTCGGATAGCGCCAAAAATCTGTGGCAAATGTCCATTCTCAGGATATGCACCGCTGGCTGCTGCTTCGACCGAACGAGTACCAGAAACTAAATATTGATTACGCACCTCAGCACAGTGCTCAATCGCACTTTCAAAGGCGCGCGCCATTAACTCTGTTGGACGGGAAAAATAATAAGTGCCACGTGCTTGATCCAGCTTGATGGCGCGTGACACATAGTGGCTGGCATCCGAGCCGTCACTGTTCAATAACACCTGTTGAAATAGCTGTGCTAACGCCTGATTTAGAGGATGTGATTTTAACTTTATATCTTGCAGCCAGAGTTCACTGGCAAAACTGATAGGCGGGATGTCACAGTCATCAGCAAAAGCAGCCAGTGCTAAATGATGATCCAGTGCATGCCAGAATTCATGTGCCAAAGCGCCAGCCCCCGCATTTTTCGCCAGCGCGAGAGTACGATTAGCCGGAGCATAATGCGCCTGTACACCTTTACGCCCACCAATGCCAAAATCCAGATTAAGTGATTGCCGCAGGCCAAGTGTTGCCGGAGGGATATTGAGAATAAACGCTAAATCCGCTAACGAATCAAACACCAAATTTGCCGCAATCGCAGACTCTTCATCAGACACCCAGCGCCCGACTCTAACAGCGGCGAAGCCAAAAGTATCGCGGACATCGAGAAACGTCTTTGGCTCTCCCAAACGGTAATCTGGGCCCTGACGAACGTAACGACTATGGACTAACAAATGGCAATCGGCCTCAGAGAAACTAATGGCTGTATGATGGCATAGTTACCTAACTCGAGAAAAGGCAGTCGTCACCTGCCGTCCCAAAATCAAAGTCTAGCGCGCAAATCGCTGTACCACTTCCACCAAATTGCCGGCAATTTTCTTCAGGTTATGGATACGAGAAGACGCACCTTCTGCATCTTCCTGACAGCTGCGAGCCATCACCGATATATTGTTGATCTGGTGATTAATATCTTCCGATACATGTGCTTGTTCTTCTACTGCAGCCGCCATTTGCACCGCCATGTTGGAAATACTGCTTAATTCAGAAGCGATACCGCACAACAGATTCTCACTGTCTTTCACCCGATCTAAACCTATCTGGGCTTTCCCCTGCCCTTGCTGGGCAACCGTTACGGCCACCCCAGCGCGGTCCGCCAATTCTTTTATAATGGCGTGTATTTCTTTGGTTGATTCTTGAGTCCGACTTGCTAAAGAGCGCACTTCATCGGCAACCACCGCAAAACCGCGCCCCTGTTCTCCTGCCCGCGCGGCCTCAATAGCAGCATTCAACGCCAATAGATTAGTTTGTTCTGCAATCTGCTGGATTATCTGTGCAACAGACGCGATCTTGTCTGTTTGCTCCGACACGCTGGCAACCGACTCCGAAATGTTGTCAACCGCCACCCGTAGCTCTTCAATCGCATCACTGGTTTTTATGGCAACCGCTTTGGCCTCACTGGCAAGTGTGGTGGATTTTCTTACCCGCTCAGTAGTCTCGGACACATGACGAGACACTTCGGTAATCGTTGTCGTCATCTGGTTCATGGCCGTTGCGACCTGTTCCGTTTCCTGATGTTGCCTATCCAGCGTTTGCTCTGAGCGCTCAGTGAGATGAACAGACGCATCTGTTTCATTCACCATGACAGTAGCGGCATGGTCCATCCGCGTCAAAACGGTGTTAAGGTGGGCCCGTTCACTGAGAATCGCGACTTTGATTGCGCCCAGCAGATTGCGCTGGTCGGTATAACTTTGCACTGCTAATGGATCTCTGAAACCGCCCTCCAGCATTTCCATTAAATTGGTGTATATCTGCTTTTTCGACACGGTAACTAAGATGGCGTAGATGATAAAAGAGAGCGTTAGTAGGGATTCTGAAAAATTGCTATATCCAGAAAAATATAGCAAGGTACAAACGGTAATAGCGGCCGTGATAAACACATTTTCAACACCAAGCAAACGCTGACGCTGCAACCCTTTTCCAGCGTTCAAACGTCGATATAACGCATTACAACGTTCAATATCCTGGGGTTTAGCTTTAGTTCTTACTGATTGAAACCCAACTATTTTCCCATTTTCTGTCATCGGGGTGACATACGCATTTACCCAGTAAAAATCGCCATTTTTGCAGCGATTTTTGACAATTCCCATCCAAGGCTTTCCCTGCTTGAGGTATTCCCACATATTACGGAAAGCCTCTGCTGGCATATCTGGATGACGGACGAGATTATGAGGCTGGCCTATCAGCTCTTCTTTGCTGTAACCACTGATATCAACAAAAGCATGATTACATTCAGTAATAGTGCCATTAAGATCAGTAACAGAAATCAGCTTCTGATTTTCACTGAATGTGCGCTCTCGGTCGGTGACAGGTAAATTTTTTCGCATAGAGGTTTCAGTCCCTTGAACTCCGCTGAGGGAATCCAGCAATTAGCGATTACACAGGTATCATAAGTATTAGCCAACTTTCGTGACCTTCAACTTTTTGTAGTAAATCATTTTATTTTTTATTGAATCGAGGATTACTTAAGAATCAATAATGCATTGCTCGATGATTTATAATCATCGCCTAATGTAGATTTTTATTTAACACTTGGCTAAAGGAAATTGCGACCATTGCTTCAACTGACTAATTATTGAACATAATGGCGCGATTAGGACACTTCAAAAACAGCGCCTACTCTACCCATTCAATTTTTGGCGCTAGTGGACGGGCATTGGCTGCTCGAGCAATAAAGATATAAATCCGTTTATGCTCGCCCCGCCGTTGCCGAGGCGGCTATAAGCACCAACAACGTTAAAGTATTATCACTGTATGTTCGCCGTAGATTTTGGTTGTTAAATAGATCTTATGCTGCTACCAGCGGCTGTTTTATTTATACAGCGTCGTTTTTAAATCAACATAACGGGCCTATAAATCAATAAGCATACAACCCCGTTTGACTGACTCAACAAAACCGTTAGCTGATCACCACAATGTTGGTATAGTGCAGAGTTAGACGAACAGAGTTACCACCGCTTGGACTTGCCAAAAGCGTTACCATATCGCCATCAACACCGAGGATCTTGGCACTCACTGTCGAGCCGTTGAGCAAGATGGGTAAATTATTTTTATTGGCGAGCAAAAATTTACCAAATTCACTGTCTCCCATGTGTTCCTCCTATTTGAACCCTTCCTGTAACGCTTTTAGGTCTTCATTGTACTGAGTTTGGCATGTCGATAGCTTCACCTTGTCTGTGCCCGCCGCCGTCTTACAGGCCGCTAGCTGTTTGTCCAAACTCGCGGTGTAGGTCGCTAACAAAGCGCTGTTGGTGTTTGCTTGAGTCTTCTTGAGGCTTTCTTCCGCCTTTGCCTTGGCTGCTGCAGCGGTATTCTCTGCAGCTTTAGCCTCACTAGCTTTGGCTTCAGCTTTCAATCTGTCGGCTGTCACCATTTCGCTTATGACAGTTATAATTTGTTTGATATTCGCCTGAGCTTCACTGGTCGGCAGTTCTGCATCCGTTGGTTTACCGGTGAAACCATTAGCAGCCAACATGCAGTTAGCAAACAACATTTCGCGGGACAGCAACACTAGGTCATTACGGCCACCAAGATTCACCATAGTACTAGTTGTTTCCATCCCCAGTTTCAGGGTCTGGCTCAGGGTGTTATTCACACTGTTATTGGTGGAAAAATCATTTGAGCCGGTTGCCCCACTGCTACCAGATGCCGCACTACCATCTTCTGCTGTTGAATTACGGCTTAAACTTCTGTCTCGCTCAATCTGATACTCCAGCGCCTGACTCACTACAGCAGTAAGATTATTCACGGCTTCGGCTGTCGCCTTGAACGTTGTTGACGCCGCAACATCCGGTACAGGTTCAGAACAAACAACCTTCTCGCCATTGCTCTTGGTCCAGATATAAACATTGCGCAGTTGTGCAGGTAATGAGGCGACTTCTAACCCTGGGGCGTCCGTCTTACTGAGTACCGACAGCTCAAGTTTCATGGTCTTTTGTTCAGTGATCCCCAGCGAGGTGCAACCTGTGGTGATTAACACTAGTGGCAAGAGTCGTAGCAGTTTCATTCCCGTTCCTTGGCGTCGGCGTATCCGAACAAATCCTAGTCAAATGTTATTAAAAAGTAAAATGGTGGTTTTGAGACTATTTGAGGGACAAACAGGAAATGCATCTAAAGTGAAGCGCGGCAGCACAGAGCGAGAACGTTGAACTAAGACGATGAGTTGAAACTGATGTTTTGCTTCCTTCCCTGTGTAGAAAGAAATTTAACGCGTAACCATCTGAACAACAGTCTGTTTTCGTCACATTACCCAAAACACCATTTTGGGATTATTTCGGTTACAAAATCATAGTTATAAGGGGCCATGGGGCATCAGTGCATGAGGTAAAAACATTCCAACCAAATAAATTTCAGTTACAAAAAGCCTCGGCAATTGCTGAGGCTAGAAAAATAAAGACCGCCATAAAGGCGGTCAAAATCTTGAGCAATGCTCACAAATCAGTTGCTACACTTACCACTTTTTGCTAGGCCGAGCTTAGAAACAGCTTCTTTCCCTTTATCCTCATCTATCACTTCGACACCAGCACCACCGACAAACAGGCCCAATTTAATGTACTGACGGATAAAGTAATTTTTCCCCGTATCAGTTTTTAATGACACATCATTTGGGGAAAATTCAGACTCTGTAGATACGGTATGTGTAGTGTTGCCATCAACTATTTTGTAGAAAAAAGTGTCTGGAGCTGTTTCTCCCACACATTCTCCATCTAGCCAGACATCCTTTTTAAGGGCTTTACCAACGAACGAATCGCGGTAAATATACAGTCCGGCTTTGCCAGCGGGTGGCTCGCTAAACTGCTTCGCTTCATTTGATACCTTGGTACTTTCCATCGGTACTGAAGCGCACCCTCCTAACACAAAAGCGAGTATCGCTACTGATAAGACATTTTTTATCACGTTGTTCTCCATGTGATTTCTATTCCAATTACCGTGTTACACCCGGTAACAACAGACAATACTACATAGATACAATAAGTGAGCAATGATCTAGGTTGAAAATTAGTAAGGAGATTGTAGATGTTTGCTTGCTTTTTAAGCAGCACTGGAATGACCCGTATTTCATTGACACCCTGATGCCTCAAAATAAGGCTGTTCAAATTGTTCCGGACTCATACCTCCGAGGTGACTGTGTCTACGCTTACGATTATAAAACACTTCGATATAGCCAAAGATATCGGCTCGAGCTAAATCGCGTGTTTTATAGATGTTTTTTTTAATCCGTTCTGTCTTCAAACTGCTGAAAAATGATTCGGCTACCGCGTTGTCCCAACAGTTCGCTCTGCAACTCATGCTAGGCATGAGGTCAGGCGTCCGACAAAAGCGATGCCAATCGTCACTCCCATACTGAGAGCCTTGATCCGAATGTACCATAACCGTTCCTTTGGGTTTACGTTTCCAAACAGCCATCAGGAGTGCGTCAATCACAATCTCTCGGGCTAAGGTCGGTTTCATCGACCAACCGACGATATTACGGGCATATAAATCCATGACCACGGCAAGGTATAACCAGTCCTGCCAAGTGCGTATATAGGTAATGTCGGTCACCCACACTTGATTTGGCGTGGTGACATTAAACTCACGCTGTAGCAAGTTAGGCGTCACAATTGAAGGCCGTCCTGCGCCATATCGATGTCGTTTATAGCCCCGTACCGCCTTGATGCCATGATGACGCATGATCTTTAGTACGCGATTCTTACCGACGGTTTCTCCAAGTTCTCTGAGATCAAGATGGATACGCCGATAACCATAGACTCCATCACTGGCACCATAAGAGTCCCTGATTAGCTTGAGGAGTCGAAGGTCCTCCAGCGCTCTCTCTGACAGCGGCTGTTCAACCCAAAAGTAATAGCCAGCCCTGGCAACACCGAGTACGCGGCACATAACCGCAATGCGAAACATACGACGATGTTCGTTAATGAACTGGTACTTTACTCTGGCTGGCTTGCAAAGTACCTTGCGGCCTCGGTGTGCCCCTCGGGTATTTTTTTAGGATATCCCTTTCTTCTTCAGCACGCTTGAGTTGAGAACGTAATTGAAGGATTTCCTTTTTAGCTTCGATCAACTCGTTGTCTTTTGAATGCTCGGGTGATGGGCGGCAGGCTTTAACCCATTTATAAAGGCTGTGCTGGGATACCGCTAAATTCTCAGCAACTTCGCTGATTGAGTATCCCCGAACAATGACCTGTCTTACTGCTTCATCTTTAAATTCTGGCTATATCTCTGATTGCTCATGGCTGTTATCCTATACTCAAATAATAGTCATAGGATGGCTACTGAACGAGGTTCACTCCATACGCCCACACATCAACATGCGCTCCCAAAGATAAAACCGCATCACATGATGCGGCCTTTTCAATTACCGTTGATTATTCGTAACAATGATACTCTTCAAAATAGATATCATCGTCACCGAGATAATCCTCGTTATTTGGATTGTGGGCATCGGCCCAGTCATCCATACCAGCATCATTATTAGGATTGTTGATATCGGACCATAAATCCAATTCGTCCTTAGACATATCTGACGTATCGGGCATATCATTTGCCTCCTTTTGGTTGATGCCGTGGGTTGTTTGGATTTTTCTGGTTACTGCGGTTATCCAATACCTTTTGATACTCATGATTAGTACCAGAAGTTCCCTTGTTATCATTACCTTGGTTTGCTTTGTGATTGTTGTTGGCCATAATCGGCTCCTATTCATGTTGATCACATCGGGACTTCAGCCACATGCTAAAGTCCCTGTAATCGTCTTAAATCCATGCGAAAATTTTGGTATGACCGGCGACGATCACTTGGCGTAGACGGTACTGCTAACCGAGCACCACAAGGTGAAATCAACACAAAATGCTTTCCCTTACGGACATTCCACTCATCACTCTTAAGCACTTCAATAACCAGAAGATTGATCTCTTTGCAATTACTGTACTTTTTCATGATTCTCTCCGAAAAGGCCGAATACCTGGACTCGGCCATCAGCTATCAACCAGTTGATTAGCAAACCTTCTGATAACGCTTGGCGAAGATTTCCGGATTAAATTCGATGTGTGAAAAAGCGTGTTCGACACCAACGTTTAATATTTCTGGGCTATAAATATGCCCTTCTTTTGGGCCGATGTTCTGATAGAAGCAACCGACAGGATTGATCATGAGATAGGATTGCCACATATGCTGATTGTCTTCTGCCACAATCAAATCTCTTAAGGTACGATGGCGCAGAATATAGGCGGTAAACTCTTCCGAAGTTACTGCTTGATGCTGTGAATACACTGGCAATACACGCAATAATTTCCATTTGTATGGTTGGATTTCGTTAATGACCTCAGTCAGGTTTTCACGCCAATTAAAGGCATTTACCACTGTGTTTAACTTCACCCGGCCATTAGCATTCAACGTGCGATAGTGAGCAACTAATGTCTTTAAACGCTCGGGTGACAGCCAATCTTTTTTACGGTCAATACGGCCAATGGATTGAGCAATGAGGTGATCGGCGGTATCAAAGCTGATACCAAGCATATCGGTAGATGACGCCACGCGATTGAGCATCTGCTCCGTTAACAGATGACCGTTGGTGATAATGGAAGTGTTGAAGCCCAGTTGCTTAGCGTACAAGACAGCATTAACAAAGCGCGAACCTAACACGACTGGCTCACCGCCCGCGAAATTAATCCGCACAGAGCTATAACCGAGTGAAGCTTTTAATGGATTATCAACAAGGAAGTAAACTGCTAGTTTTTTGAGCAATTGTTGGACAAGAGGGAAGTCATGGTGTAACTCGAGATGCGATGTATTACCTTCCCAGGTGGCATAACAATAATCGCAGCGAAAGTTACAGGTTTCGGTCATGTGATAGTTGATGACCAGTTCTTGAATTTTCATGGTAACACTCCTTCTGTTTGAGTACAGAAAGGAGCATCAGCTAGTGCATTGCACTAAAAAGCCTAAAAATAAAACTTTTTAAAAATTTCTCATTATGTCTAATGTATCATCAAAATCCTGAGCACTTTTAATTTCTTTTTCAATGAGTTCCTTCATCTCCAGAATACCTGGCACATCGTTACTAAGGCTCTCAGTTAGCTGCTTCGCTGCTAACCAATCTTTGCGCATGAGCGCCCCGATGGCGCTATCTAAGGTTGATAACGTAGACGCTTGTACCAGTAGCGCCTGTAGTAACCCAGTGTTTTTCCCTAACGACAATTGCGGCAACTGCTTAAATGGGTTTGGTAACCGAATACTGTATAGATCAATGTCGGTTTTAAGAACGTTGACGAGCTCAGTCAGCCTTGCCGACTGACTGAGTTTAATTGCGACATTACTAACCAATCCCATTGCTGATTCAATTTCACTAGCTGCGATTTTGCGGGCATTTGCATCATTAAAGATGTTTTTGACTTGATTAGTATCGTGATAAAAAGCATTTAAAATTAGCGCATTATAGACAACATGAAGTTGTTCTGGTGATGCTAGGTAAACTTTTTGCCTACGCCCATCACCCTCCTCCTTAAAGCCTTCCTTGCGCGTTTTGATGAGCCCGTTTCGAACAAATGAATTGACCTTGTCTTTTAAGAAAGGACTCTCCTTGCTTACCTTAATACCAAACAGTAGTTCAACTGCATAAGGCATGGTTATCTCAGTATGCATTACAATATGCCTTGTCTAAGACAGCTGCCGTTCCAAGTGTACCTTTTGGTAAATTACCAACATTGGCAACACGCTTAGCTAATTCGAACCAATTAGACGTAACAGGAAAACGATAATCTCCGCAACGAGGCCTATCTTTTATGTATCGTTGTAAGTAACCAATACAATAACCTGCACGAATTGCTTCAGCCGCAGATGTCATTTCTGCGGCCATAAAATTTCGCTCTTCGCGATTTTTATAAATTTCTAACGTTTCCTGACAGGCTACAATTAAAAACTTTCCATTCTCTGGGTCGAAGGGAATCTCTTTTGCGAAAGAAGCAAAAGAAAGAAAAAAACACACAAAGCAAAAAATTTTATTCAATTTTCTAGACTCTCACTCTGATTATCTGAGGCGCTGTCTGATGGAATGACACTCTCTTTTGGTATTGGCGCATAGATATAAAGTAATATGGCAGTCACAATATATCTGGCTAGGCTCAAACGGTCACGCTGCATAACAAAATCACTAAATTGGATCTCATTGTTAAATTTTAATTCGCGATAAAAATAGAAATTTAGGCTTATAGCTTGCACAACTAAGATGACTGATGATAGTTTCATAATTTTATAGAATAGGTCATTCCAGCTTATTCCGAGAGATCTCCCCCTAATACAAAACCTGATAGTTAACATCATAAAAATAAAGAAGCATGTTATTTCAACAGGATCTATATCAATGAGTCCATTTCTATATTCAAAAAAACTTTTTGCAGTGTTGAGGAAAAATAATAATCCAAAACCCAGGATTAATGCTGCCTTGAGAAGTTCACTTATTCCGAAAAATATTCTCTGGATAAAAATATCCGCTTTGGTCCAAAAGCCCATGCTTAAATTCCCTTTTTAGTCTCAAACTTTTAACTTGTTATTCCTGATAACTCCAGCCATCCGCCAGTGCTTCTGCTTGCTCTAACACCAACTGAATAGCGGCGTCAGCCTGATCTGGCGGATACTTCCAGCGGCGCAGTAAACGGCGTACCAAGTTGCGCATTCTGGCGCGAACACTTTCGCGTTTTTGCCAGTCTACCGTTGCGGATTTTCGTAACTGCTTGGTCAGTTCAATCGCGAGTTGGCGCAGGTTATCGTCACCTAACTCACGTACTGAAGCCTCATTCATCACTAGCGCACGATAGAAGGCGATCTCATCAATAGAGAGGTTCAGCTTGTCCGTCATTTCGGCGTCAGCCTGCATCTCTTTGGCCCACTTGATGAGCTCTTCAATGACCTGTGCGGTTTCAATGCTGCGGTTGTGGTATTTACGCAGGGTTGCGGTGATCCGCTCGGAGTAAGTACGCTCCTGCACCACGTCATTTTTCATGCGCGATTTCACTTCATCGCGTAGCAGCTTTTCCAGCAGTTCGACTGCGAGGTTCTTCTCTTTCATGTTTTTCACATCTTCGAGAAATTCTTCAGACAACAAACCAATATTGGGTTTATCGAGTCCGACGGTTTTAAAGATGTCTTCCACCCCTTCGGCCACAATCGCATTGTTGAGGATCTGCCTCAGTGCGGAATTCTTCTCTTCATCACTGCGTTTGCTATCCACATTAGAGTGTTTGAGAAATGCAGTTTTGATTGCCGCAAAAAAGGCGATTTCTTCGCGATACTGCTTGGCTTCATCAAGGGTGTTACACAGTGAGTAGGCTTTCGATAGCGCAGCCATCACATCTAAAAAGCGGCGTTTACCATCGCGGATTTGTTCGCCTTTACCGTTGGTATGGCTTAACCCGGCAATATGGTTTGCCGCCCCCGCCAATATCTGCAACGGCTTGGTTTCAAAATCAGGGCGATAGTTAAACACCTTGCCATCAACCGGCGTGGCAAACATGCCGCGAATGATGTCGATCTTCTCTTCCAATACTGCAAACGCCTCAGCAGCATCAACGGTCGGCGCACCTTTACCTTGGCTGTTGGTATAGGTTTTCAGGGCATTTTTCAGCTCATTGGCAATGCCAATGTAATCCACCACCAAACCGCCCGGTTTGTCTTTAAACACGCGGTTTACCCGGGCAATCGCCTGCATCAAATTATGGCCTTTCATCGGCTTATCAACATACATCGTATGGCAACATGGCGCATCGAACCCGGTTAACCACATGTCGCGCACAATCACCAATTGCAGTTCGTCATTGGTATCTTTAAAACGCTTTTCAAATAGCTTCTTGGTCTTTTTATCGTAGATGTGCGGCTGTAACTTAGCCTTGTCAGCAGCGCTGCCAGTCATCACCACTTTAATAGCGCCTTGCTGAGGGTCGTCGCTATGCCATTCCGGCTTTATAGCGACAATAGCGTTGTATAAGTCCACGCAAATTTCGCGGCTCATCGCCACTATCATAGCTTTACCGGGGAAAGTTTCAGTACGGGTAGTAAAATGGGTGACTAAATCTGCTGCCACTTGATCAATACGCGGCTCTGCCCCCACCAGCTTTTCAAGGGTTGACCACTGCGATTTAAATTTCTCACGTGCGGCGGTTTCTTCCTCTTCGCCGATCTCTTCCTCTACTTGCTCATTGAGTGCCTCAATCTCATCTTGATTGATGGTCAGCTTCGCCAAGCGGGATTCGTAATAGATAGGCACCGTCGCGCCATCGTCCACCGCGTCTTGAATATCGTAGATAGAAACATAGTCACCAAACACGCCGCGAGTATCTTTATCGTCCTGTGAGATAGGCGTTCCGGTAAAACCAATAAACGAAGCATTTGGCAAGGCATCACGCATATATTTGGAGTAGCCGTAAACATAACGTTGGCCGACGACATTGCCCTGATCGTCCTTCACATTGCTTAACCGCGCTTTGTTGCCATACTGGCTGCGGTGCGCCTCATCAGAGACCACCACAATATTGCTGCGCTCAGATAATTTGGGATGCTCGGTTTCATTATCCAGCAGAGCAAATTTCTGCACTGTGGTGAAGATAATGCCACCCGATTGACGGTTCAGCAGCAAGTCACGTAGTGAATCTCTATCCGTAGCTTGTTGCGGTAACTGCTTAAGCGTGTCTTGCGCCATCACAAAGGTGTTATACAACTGCCCATCAAGATCATTACGGTCAGTCACAATCACTAACGTGGGGTTATTCATTTCCGGCTGTTGCAGCAATTTACTGGCGTAACACACCATTGAAATGCTTTTACCGCTGCCTTGCGTATGCCACACCACTCCAGCCTTTTTACTACCGGGCACAACGCGGTTGGCATAGTTGGCGCGCGGCTCATTAATGCCCTCGCCATTGGCGGCCGCAATCACTGTCGCCTTAACCGCCGCTCGCACCGCATGAAACTGGTGATAACCGGCAATCTTTTTAATCAGCGTTTCGTTATCGTTTTCAAACAGAATAAAATAACGGATGTAATCCAGCAGCAACTCAGGCTTAAAGAAGCCACGCACCATGGTTTCTAGCTGCATTTCTAACAGCGGTTTGTCATCTTCACTGTTAATGGTTTTCCATGGCAGAAAACGTTCTTTATTGGCAGTCAGCGAGCCCACACGCGCCAACCAGCCATCGCTGATCACTATCGCCTCGTTGAACACGAACAGATCAGCAATTTCATCTTTGTAGGTTTGGATCTGGTTATAAGCCTGCCAAATATCGGTATGTTCGACCGCAGGGTTTTTCAGCTCAATCACCGCTATCGGCAAGCCATTAATAAACACCACCACATCAGGGCGGCGATTGCCTTTAGTGCCGATAATGGTGAATTGGTTAACCACCAAGAATTCGTTATTCGCCACATTGCCAAAATCTATCAGACGCACATGGGTATGCTTTGTTACCCACTGGCCGCCTTCAATCACAGAGTATTCAAGTGGCACACCTTCGATAAGGTAGTTATGAAAGCAGCGGTTGTTTTTGATCAGCACTGGCGTGTCGGGTGTCGCCACGGTATTGGCGACCTCAAGCAGTGAATCTGCGGGTATTTCTGGATTCAATAACGTGAGTTTATCCAGCAACCGCTGCTTGAGGATCACTTGGTGGAAGTTTTCTCGCTCTGGCGTATCGCCATCGGGTGCGATGTCGTAACCATTTTGATATTGGTAATCGAGCTCACCAAACCATGCAAGGCACTGTTGTTCTAATTGGTCTTCCGTGATCACCTTGTCACTCCTTACGTAAGCGGCACATTTCGATACAGAAATCTGCAAATGCTTTGCTAGATACCAACAGATTTTGCATCTCAGACATCTTTTCCAAATAGGTAGCGGTTTGTTGGTCAAGCGTCGATGCGTCACCGAGAAAGCTCGCGAGGCTACGATAGATAATAAGCGGATGCCATGGGTTAAATTTCTTACCCACTTTAGTCCTGTCACTCAAATGCCAATCTTTCGGTAAAGCTTCCATCAACTCGCTAACCAGTAAGTCATAGTACCCGTTAGATTTAAGCTGTGGCTGCAATTTAGGATTCACGCTAACAATACAAACGGCTATTGGCCCATCAATGAGAAGGTCGAGGACTTGGTGGTCATCCCCATCAATAACAAATCCACAAAATACTCCGGGAGTCCAACCGCTTTCTTCGCTATCGGGATCTGTGTACGAAAACTCTAAGCCTATGCGCCCGTAGGCGTCACAACGGCCTCTTGCTGTTTTATTTCTAGGCGGATGGCGATACAGCACATCGCGATTTATTGATTGGCATAACGGCCATGGGGAATACTCACATCGACATACCATTTCATACAGTTGCTTATCGATATTTTTTACGTCGTTATAGTAAGCAATCGCCAAAGGATTTAAGGGAGTCGAGTTAACGAGGCCGTTACTTTTCAACAAGTTAACAAATTCATTTCTTAGCCACTCTGTTTTCTCATCAGAGTCACTAACCGAACCAAGCAACTCAGCAATCTCATACCAGCAAAGCGCGATATCAAAAGACTGCCGGTGTTGACCAGAGTGAGCTGTAATCAACACGATCTGAAAAGGTTTGTTAAGATGTTCTTGAGCATAAGTGCGATAGTTATCTAGTTGCTTGTGATGTAATTCAGACCAAACCTTATGTTCAAAAATTAAACAGAAGTCATCATCCACAGATGTCCACACTAAATCGGGAAATTTACCGCCAAAATTCACTTGAGTTTCAATATCCGCTGACGGATACATCATAGAAATCTCTTTGACGTCTTTCGTTGATTTCTTTGCCAGCAGCTCGCTAAACGATTGTCTTACCACGTCGTCATGTTTTAGCAACCAAGCAAACGCTTCAGTAATAAAGTTTTCAATCGGTGAATTCTGGTGACTTGCGGCGTACTTACTCACGTTAACGAGCAAACTATCCAACATACTCTTGCTTCCTTGTTATTTATTCCATGCGCTCTTAATCAAACGGCCGGTTTGGTTGTAGATCCCCACTTGCTCAATGTAATGATGAAAGTCGCTGTTCTCGGTCACAATGCGGTTGGCCGATTGCCAATCAACATTGGTGCGCTCTTGGGCGGGAATAAGGATCTGGCTATCAAATAGCGAATCGGTATCAAGCAATAACACGCCGATGCCATGCAGGCTCGACAGCATTTGCAGTTCACTTTCCACATCGCTGTTAAGCCCTGTCGCCACTAAATAGCCAAAGTTGGCCCAGCTAGAGTTCGACACGGCCTGAAAGAAGTATTTACGCACGTTGCCTTTGGTGAGGTGCTTTTTCACCTCAAACGACCATAAGCGCACTGAACTGTGATTACCGCTGCGCACACAACTGCGCACTATTTCATCCCAACCTTGGTCAAGCGGCTCTAGCGCAACTACATCAGGGTGCAGCCAATGATTGCCACCATTACCGTGGCTATTTTTCGATTTACGCTCATCAATACGCTGGCAATACAGCCCCATATCTTTATTGAGGAACTCAATCAACATCGGGTAGAGGTCATGCTCGCTGTAGCTTTGCGCCACCAGCGGCGAATCCACCTCTGCCACTTCAAGCTCATCGTGCGCATCTTCAGCGGCAACCACTTCTGGGTTAGCTTGCCAGTAATACACCCGAGGCCGAGGTTTATCGCGGGTTGCCACATTGGCACAGCCTTTCTTAGCGGCAACGGTTCGCTCACCGCCCACTTCCGCCGCTAGCTGCGCAATCAACTTCTCTTCGGTGTCGTAACGCGGATTGGTTTGCTTCTCGGCCATCTCTTGCGGATAACGCTGTAAAAAAGCCACCGCTAAGTCACGCGCGGTGAATTTTTTATCGGGGTTATCGCGCAGCGTTTCGATGATCATCTCTACACGGGTCGTCATGCGCTCACCTCGGCTAAATCATCGCTGTTGCTTAACTCGATTTCGCCGGAAAGCAATTTAGGAAGCAGTGTGTCACGTAGTACTTCTAAGTCTCTTGTTTGTTGTTTTAACGATAAGCCATATCTCCTAATCGGGAGGGCTAAATTTTCATACGCCTCAAATATTTCAGGCGAAGGCAATGCCAATTTATAACTAGCAATATCAGACTTATTAAAACCAGATTGGGCACTTCGACCACTCATCATTTGCATAGGAGCCTGAAATTTGTTTGAGAGAAGATAGGTACGTAAAAATTCTCTAACATTTTCACGTTTAGGTTCTGCTTTTACGAGCGCTACGTTATAGGCTCCTGAAAGTCCCCATAAAATACGGCCAACAGCAGCACCATATCTCCCAATCATTACATCCAAAGGAGACGTTCGACGTAGTTTCTTTTCATCCGGAATGTAGGTTAAGTGGTTATCTGTGTCATAGTCACGAATTTGAACGAGACGAACATATCCTTCTCGTAATTCATCAGCAAAATGTTTCGAAGGTGGTTGAGTTCCACCTTTTATATCCATTAATTCAGCCAGACTCTCAACTTCCCAACCTTCAGGAATCAAACCTAACTCAGACTCAACGAGCTTTTCGGGGAAAAGCGAGGCAGTGGCTTCGTCCATGCCTTGCGGCTGTTCGCCGTTCATTTTGGCTTTGACGGGGTCGAAATCGACAAACCATGATTTGAAGATGGCTTGCGCCATGGCTTCTAGGGTTTGGTTGGTCTTGGTATTGACTGAAATTTTGTCATCTAAGCACTTTAAAACTCTAGCTATTTTCTTCTGATAATCAATGGGCGGTAGTGGCAAGGTTAAACGATTTATCATATCGTTGTTTAAACTTGCCCGTGTCGATAACGTCGAAAAGGCTAACATGCTAGTTCTAAAGCGAGGACTTCTGAAAAAATATCCTACAAATTCAGGATGAACTTGATAAGGAGTGTTGTCTTTCGGACGTAAGCGCTTAGTGAAACCATTAAATGTGGCATTTTCATAATCTTTTAGGGCAACACTACTCATGCCCAATTCATGCATGGTTTCGCTAGTCCGAGTAAGAAATACATCTCCACGCTTAATCGAACCATTAGCTCGCTCTTTTTCATTTGATTCAACTAGCTGCTCTAGTTCATCAGGAACAAAATAGTTACTAAAGACTTCCTTAAAACTTAAAAACGGAAAACCCGTCCCAAAAGCAGTAGCGGGCTTAGATAAGCCCGAACGAATATCATAAATATCGGCAAGTGATACCTCTGACCATTTAGATGTCATAACCTAACCCCGCTAGGTTCTTTTTAATCTCCGCTTCTAGCTTGGCGGACTCAGCAAACTGCTCGCTGAGTTTGTCGGTCAAGGTCGCCATCTTTTCCGCAAACGGGATGCCATCATCTGCTTCATCGGCAGCACCGACATAACGCCCCGGTGTTAACACAAAGTCCTGTTTAGTGATCTCTTCCAACGTGGCGGCTTTACAGAATCCGGCTTGGTCTTCATAACTCACGCCGTTAACGGTTTCGCCAGTTTTCCACGCATGGAATACGTCAGCGACTTTGGCGATATCCTCCATGGTGAAGTCACGCAGCACGCGGTCTTTCATATAACCAAGGTTACGGGCGTCGATAAACAGCACTTCGCCTTTGCGGTCACGCAGCTTTCGATTGGCTTTATCGGTGCGGGCGCCTTTGTTGTTAGTTAAAAACCAGATACAGGCGGGGATTTGAGTGTTGGTAAACAGTTGCCCCGGCAGCGCCACCATACATTCCACTAAGTCGTTAGTGACCAGATTTTTACGGATTTCACCTTCGTTATTGGTGGTGGAACTCATGGAACCGTTCGCCAGCAGCAGCGCCTGTGAGCCATTGGGCGCGAGGTGTGACAGCATATGCTGCAACCAAGCGAAGTTTGCATTGCCTGATGGCGGCTTGCCGTATTTCCAGCGTGGGTCGTTATCATCCACGCCGGAGTCCCACTCTTTCATGTTGAATGGCGGGTTGGCCATAATGAAATCGGCGCGTAAATCAGGGTGTTGGTCATGGGTATAGGTACTGGCGGGCTCTTTACCAAAATCGTAATCGAGGCCTCGAATGGCCATGTTCATCGCCGCCAACTGCCAAGTGGTGTAGTTGTATTCTTGGCCGTAGATAGAGATTTTTTGCTTTTGGGTTAATGGGTCAACCGCATGTTGCCCAGCGTGACGCTCAATAAACTTTTCGGATTGCACAAAGAAGCCACCGCTGCCCATGGCGGGGTCATATACGCGGCCTTCAAAGGGTTCTATCATTTCCACAATCAGCGTCACAATCGAGGCGGGGGTGTAGAACTGACCGCCTTTTTTACCTTCAGCAAGGGCAAACTGACCGAGGAAATACTCGTACACATGGCCGAGAATATCTTTGCTGTTAAGGGTTTTGTGGTTGAACGGAATGGAGGCGATATGGTTAATCAGCTCCACCAGCTTGGCTTGGTCGATACGCAAGGCTGCATAGGTTTTATTGAGCACACCTTTAAGCTTAGGGTTATCGCGCTCAATGCCCTCTAAAGCGGTATCAATTAAGTGACCGACTGAAGTGATTTTCTTGGGTTTACCGGCAATGGTGAGTTCAACAGAACCAATCGCCAGCGGGGCGTTATTCTGTAGGAACGACCAACGTGACTCTGGCGGCAACCAAAACACATTTTGCTCGCGGTAGTAATCGCGCTGTTCTAACTCGGCGGCGATTTCAGCCGCCAATTCATCGGCCGAAAGACCATCGGGCTCAAGGTAGTATTCGTGCTCAGGATTGGCGAGCTCAGCTTTAATCTCGGCTTGGCGTATGCTGAAGGCGTCAGACACGTATTTAACGAAGATCAGCCCCAATACCGCGTGTTTGTATTGGGCGGCATCTAGCGTAGCTCGCAGCTTATCTGCTGCATTCCACAACTTACCTTCGAGTTGATGCAAAAATTGTTGTTCGAGTTCGTTCATTGCAAGGTGATGTCCGTTGTTTGCTGAGCAAAGACAGGTATTCGCTGGCTCAGCATATCCTTAAAGGAAGATAACTTTGTGTTATGGCGGTCCAATGGTGTTAGCACAAGCCACAGTAATGCACTGATTCTGCCACGTATTATGCGGATATATCTAGAAAAACTGATTGATGGTGTTCAAGAAATGGTCAGTTGTAAGCAAAAGTCTTTGTGAGGTTTTAAATAACGTTCAAAAAGTTGTATTTAGCTTTGGACTCCAAGACTACGCGCTGCAATAACGATGGTGAAGTCACTATCCCCTGTTGGCGTAGTATCAACATTTGTTCTATGCAAACCAGATGGCGGAGCGTGGACCCGAGATGGGTTTAATACACGGTGGAGGAAGTCGCGTGATGAAGCCAAGAAAACATCCGGGTTGCCAATGGACTTCACTTTTCACGATTTGAAAGCCAAAGGTATCTCTGATCTAGATGGAACGCTTCAGGAAAAACAGGCTATCTCAGGTCACAAATCGGCAGGTCAAACGGCTAGATATGATCGGAAAACAAAGATCGTTGATTCCGTTGAAGGCCATAAAAAATAGCATTTATCTTCGGAAATCATCTTCGGAAAATGTTCGGAAAGTGAATTTCAGCCATAAAAAAAGAGGCAAGCAATTTAGCTTAACCTCTTGATTTATTTATCGATGTAGGTGGTACCCGAGGCCGGACTTGAACCGGCACGCTGTAACCAGCGAGGGATTTTAAATCCCTTGTGTCTACCGATTCCACCACTCGGGCTCATCGATAAATGGAGGCGCGACCCGGAGTCGAACCGAGGTCCACGGATTTGCAATCCGCTGCATGACCACTCTGCCATCGCGCCTTTTTTGGAGCGACATACCGGGTTCGAACCGGTGACCTATACCTTGGCAAGGTATCGCTCTACCAACTGAGCTAATGTCGCATTCCTATCGCTGCCGGAGGTTTTGCCCCGACTGCGGTTGGCATTCTACCTATTTAACGAAGGGAGTCAATCGCCAATTGGGCATTTTAAAGCAATGCTGAATCAGATGCTGGCAATTTGTCCAATTGATTGATTTTCCCGCGCATTCGCTATTTAGGCAAACCTCCATGTTTGCCTAATTCTGCATTACTCGTCTATCTTCGGCAGGCTAACAAATTCCAGCCCCAGCATTTTGCGCATAACGCCAACCACCTGGCAGCTATAACCGAATTCATTGTCATACCAGACATACAAAATCGCACGGTTGCCATCGGCAATGGTCGCCTGAGAATCGACCACGCCCGCATAACGTGAGCCGACTAAATCGCTGGAAACAATCTCATGCGATTCAGTAAAGTCGATCTGGTTCTGCAGTGCAGAATGCAACGCAACACCTTTGAGATATTCGTTCATATCTTCTTTGCTGGTGTCGGTTTCAAGATTGAGGCTCAATATTGCCAAAGAAACGTTTGGCGTTGGCACGCGAATAGCGTTGCCAGTCAACTTACCGGCTAACACTGGCAGCGCTTTAGCAACCGCTTTAGCGGCGCCGGTTTCAGTGATCACCATGTTGAGTGGTGCACTGCGTCCGCGACGATCGGCTTTGTGGTAGTTGTCGATCAGGTTTTGATCGTTGGTATAAGAGTGGATGGTTTCGACGTGTCCATTGACGATGTGATATTTATCATTCACCGCTTTCAAGACCGGCGTAATTGCATTGGTAGTGCAACTAGCGGCAGAAACAATAATATCTTCTGGCAGAATATCGTTGTCATTGACACCGTATACAACATTCTTGATAGCACCTTTCGCCGGTGCCGTTAACAGCACTTTGGCAGCACCAGGGCATTTCAGGTGTTGACCAAGCCCGGCTTCGTCTTTCCAGATGCCAGTGTTATCAACCACTAATGCGTTGTCGATACCATATTTGGTGTAATCCACTTCATCCGGAGAATTAGCATAAATCACCTGGATATAGGTACCGTTGGCAATAATGGCGTTATTTTCTTCATCGACTTCTACAGAGCCGTTAAACGGACCATGCACTGAATCCCGGCGCAGTAAACTGGCTCGTTTTTCCAGATCGCCCGGACGGCCACCGCGCAATACAATTGCCCGCAGACGCAGTTTGTTACTGCGACCAGTACGCTCAATCAGCAAGCGCGCCAACAAACGGCCGATACGACCGAAGCCGTAAAGTACTACGTTGCGCGGTTCTACTTCATCCTGGCACGCAATAGCTTCTGCCAGTTCTTCTTTCATATAACGTTCAATCGCTTCAGTGCCGGTATTGTTGGCCCAGTACTTAACCGCCAACTTACCGATATCCACTTTGCACTGTCTCACCGGCAATTTGCTGAGCGCTTCCAGAAATGGAAAACTTTCCCGCAGACGCAGTTTTTCACCGACATGCCGTCTTACCAGACGATGGGCTTTAATAATATCGATTGTGGAAGCGTTCAACAGTGGTTTGCCGTACACCACTACTTCAACGCCCTGATTACGGTACAGTTTACCCAGCATCGGCTGCATGGCTTCAGCCAATTCAAAACGTTCTTGCCAACTTTGCAGGTATTTATCAGCGCTCATTTACAGATCCTTTAGGTCCCAATCTCCAAAAATGACAGGAAATGATTGAGTAACAAATAGAAACGACCAATAATCAGAACAATGACATCAGTGCCATCGTTTTTGGTCGGCGCTATTTTAAAGAAATCTTGCGGTACAGGCCAGTCCGGAATTCTGAACAAGTTTGTAATTTTATTATATTTTTCAGGGAGAAATAATGTTGTTAATACGGAATTTTGTAATAATTACATCATTTTCTTTCATAATCCTGCTAAGTGGTTGCGAAAGACTCACTCCCACGGCCAAAATCTGTAAGAATAATCCCGAAATTTGTACTGATTTGCATAAAGATGGCTGGTGTCGCGCCCAGCGAACAGCGTTGGTCAATGATCGACTCGAGGTAAAAAACGCTTCGACGGCAACAGGCGAACAGCTTTACCGCTTAATGCTGGACACTGAGCGCTATAACAACTGTGTCTGGTTAGGTTCTGGAGTGAAACACATTGAACATCCAGAACGCAGTAATGATCGTGCCCGTGCCTATACCATGAGTTCACAAGCGCTCACAGCACTGCAACAGCAAACTAAAAACAGTAAAGATCCTCTACTTGCGTTTTATCACTGGAGCCGCTTAGGTGATGAATCCGCACTGGAAATTCTATTAACAGCCGAAAAACAGCAGCAGATCCATACACCAGAAATCCTCGCTGCGCTTGGTGGCTATTACCTGAAACGAGATAGCAGCAAAGCACTCACGTTATATCTGGATGCGATGAAAGGAGCCTCAGAGGAGACGTTTAACAGCGATTGGCTCTTAGGGGCCGGGCAGGCATTTATGCAATTAGGCTTACCGGAGCAAAACTATCTGATGTCTAGAGCTAATTTGCTATTAAGTAACAATCAGGCCAATGAAGAAAAACTCAATGCGCTCGTAAGTACTAAAATTCGGCTAAAACAACTCAACGAGCAGGCAGAGGAACTGGCGGACGCATTACGTAATGGTGCCTACTCCGATAGCGACTGGCCGCGAAGATTAGCAGCCGCGGCACAGACGGCAATCAATCAAACCCAACATACAGACCCCGTTAAGTCGTGAAAGATAGTGCTGTGATGGAGTTGTGGTTGCTGTTATAGGCGTCACAGCAATAGGCAAGATACCTGCCACCTCAGTTACTCCAACATAATTATTTTTCAATTTTTGAATGCATCAACTAAATTTGTTCATAAAAAAAGCGGATTATCGCTTTAGCCCTGGTTTAACTTGACTAAACCATGCAGTTTTGTAATTTTATTACCAAATCATATCGAAACCTGAGGGATATTTTATGACTATCCGCGTAGCTATTAACGGTTATGGTCGCATCGGACGCAACATACTGCGGGCGTTATACGAAAGTGACAAAGACTATCCAATTGAGATTGTGGCCATTAACGATCTGGGTGACGCCAGTATCAATGCTCATCTCACTAAATATGACTCAGTACATGGGCGTTTTAACGCTAAAGTCGAACATGATGACCAGGCCATTTATGTTAATGGTGATAAAATTTTGACTTTTTCAGAACGTGATCCCAATAACCTGCCCTGGGCGCAACTCAAAATAGATGTGGTATTTGAATGCACTGGCATTTTTACCAGCAAAGAAAGTGCTCAACCACACCTGAATGCCGGAGCCAAAAAAGTGATTATTTCTGCTCCTGGTAAAAATGTTGATGCCACGGTGGTTTACGGTGTTAACAATCAGGTACTCCGCGCCGATATGACCGTGATATCAAACGCTTCCTGCACCACTAACTGTCTGGCCCCTATTGCTAAACCGCTAAACGATGCACTGGGCATTGAATCTGGTTTAATGACAACCATTCATTCCTATACCAATGATCAGCGTTTGACTGACGTTTACCATAAAGATGTACGCCGCGCACGAGCAGCCGCATTATCAATGATCCCGACTAAAACAGGGGCGGCTGCCGCAGTGGGCTTGGTGGTTCCAGCGTTACAGGGCAAATTTGATGGGTTAGCAGTCAGAGTACCAACCGTGAATGTCTCACTGGTTGATCTCTCATTTATCGCTTCCCGAGACACCACCGTTGAGGAAGTGAACGACATTATTGTTCAAGCCTCCCGGCAATCCCCCATGAATGAAGTGCTAGCAATCAATACAGAACCACTGGTATCGATTGATTTTAACCACAATCCCTATTCATCTAACTTTGATGCCACCCAAACACGGGTAAATGGCCGACTCATTAAAGTGATGTCTTGGTACGATAACGAATGGGGCTTCAGCAATCGTATGCTGGACAACGCTGTCGCCTTGATGAACGCCAAGTAATGGCCGAATAGACGAAAAAGACCTGCCAATGCAGGTCTTTTTTTGTGGCGTTATTCCGCGAGTTGCCGCTCAAGCTGTTGTGTCACAGCTAACGGAGAACCCGAGTGGCGCGCGAGGATAACATACGCCACCGGGATCACCAGCAGCGTCAACACTGTCGCCAACAAGATGCCGAATAACACCACAACACCAATCACAAACCGGGTTTCAGCTCCAGCACCTGAAGCCATCACCAAAGGCACGGCACCCGCCGCAGTAGTAATCCCGGTCATCAGAATGGGTCGTAAGCGTTGACGCGATGCGCGCATAATCGCTTCCTGAAAAGCGATCCCGCGGTCACGTAACTGATTGGCAAATTCCACGATTAAAATGCCATTTTTGGCCGCCAGACCAACCAGCATAATGATGCCAATTTGACTGTAAATGTTGAGGCTCTGCGCCGTGAGCCATAACCCCACAAGCGCCCCCGAGATTGCCAACGGTACCGTCAGCATGATCACTAATGGATGAATATAACTTTCAAACTGCGCCGCCAACACTAAAAATACTATTCCCAAAGCCAGTATAAACACAAAATACATGGAGCTACCTGACTCCTGATAATCCAACGATTGCCCCTTATAACTGATCACCGCTTCGGCGGGCAGATGTTGTTGTACCAGATCGTTGAAATATTCCAGTGCTTCACCTAGTGAATAGCCATCGTTAAGGCTGGCCTCTATCGTAATAGCGCGCATCCGATTGTAGCGATTTAATTCACTGGCATCAGCGAATTCTTCGATGGTCACCAAATTGGACAACGGGATCAGCGCATCATTGCGTTCTGAGCGCACATAGATGTTCTGCATATCACTGGGGGTATTCTGTTGCTGGCGCTCCCCTTCAATGACGACATCATACTCCTCACCATCTCGCATAAAAGTCGTCACCAGACGCGACCCCAGCATAGATTCCAGCGTACGACCGATTTGCGCATTCGAAACCCCTAAATCTGCGGCGCGATCTTTATCAATCACCACCCTGAGCTGTGGCTTGGTTTCTTTGTAATCAAAATCCAGCCCGGAAAGTCCTGGATTATCCGCAGCTTTTTGCATCAGGATGTCTCGCCATTGGGCCAATTCGGCATAGGTAGGACCACCCAGCACAAATTGCACCGGTTTATTGACTCCGCGACCAAATGCCTGACGCATCACCGGAAAGGCGCGAATACCCGAGAGATCTTTAAGACGACGGTTGATATCCGCCACAATGGCCTTCGCTGGACGGCGTTGCGACCAGTCATTAAGCACGATAATGGCCATGCCATTTGAGAAGTTAGCATTGCCTCCCCATCCACGTGGCGCGCGTACCAGCAAGCGTTTGATTTCACCATTGTCCACCAACGGCATCAGTCGCCGCTCAATGTCATCCATATATTCGGCGATGTAACTGTAGCTGGCGCCTTCCGGCCCATTGACCATCAGAAACAGTGAGCCACGGTCTTCCTGCGGCGCAAATTCTTGTGGGATCTGCTTCAACAGGAAGCCACTGCCGATAAATGCCAGCCCCACGAATACTGTTGTGAGTAACGGTTTTGCAAAAGCGCGTTCAAGACTGGCCTGATAGACATGTCCAAGTTTGGTCATTGCGCCATCAACATAACGCATCAGCGCCGTGTCTTGAGTTGCGGGTTTTAGTACTTTGGAGCACATCATGGGGCTTAGCGTTAGTGCTACGAGTGAAGAAAAAATTACCGCCGCACTCATAGTCACCGCAAACTCCTTGAATAACTTACCTAGGTCCCCTTCTAGGAAGCTGATAGGCATGAACACGGATACCAGTACCGCCGTGGTCGCAATGACGGCGAAAGCGACTTCCCTAGCGCCCAGATAAGCGGCCTTCAGCGGTGGTTCTCCCGCCTCTATGCGCCGATGAATATTCTCCAACATCACAATCGCATCATCGACCACCATGCCGATAGCCAAAATTAATGCCAACAGCGTCAGTAAATTAATGGTATATCCCAGGGCATATAGCACGATAAAGGTTGCCAGCAGAGAGACTGGTACTGCTAGTGCGGGCACCAACATTGCGCGAACACTGCCGAGAAACACATAGATAACGATAATGACCAACACCACCGCAATAAACAGGGTTTGATAGACTTCATTGATGGAGGATTCGATAAATACCGAGCTATCGTAGGAGCGTTTGATCTGCATTCCCTGCGGCAACGTAGGGTTTATCTGATCAACTAATTCATTTACCGCTCTTGCAACTTCGAGTGTGTTAGCCGTTGATTGTTTGGACACTCCCAGTCCGATCATGGCTTCACCATTACCACGGAACATGATCCGGTCTTCTTCCGAACCGAGTTTCACGCGGGCCACGTCCCCCAACGTCACTAGATAACCGTCGTCACCACGACGGATAACCAATCTAGAAAAATCTTTTTCGGTCAGAAAACCGCGCTCAACCCTCACGGTAAAGTGGCGCTCTGCTGATTCAATTGAGCCTGCCGGTAATTCAACGTTTTCAGCGCGTAGCGCCGCTTCAACATCTGCGACAGTCAGTTGTCTTGCCGCCAACGCTTGGCGATCTAGCCAGACTCGCATTGCGTAAACTTTGCCACCACCAATACGGATGGTAGCAATACCATCAATCACGGAGAAACGGTCTGTCAGATAACGCCTTGCATAATCAGTAAGTTGAATAGTAGATAATTGCTCCGACACCAGATTCAACCACATAATCACTTCATCACCACCATTGGCCTTTTGTACTTCGGGTGGGTCGGCTTCTTCTGGTAGATTGTTGAGTAAACCAGAAACCCGATCACGAACGTCATTGGCAGCAGCTTCAATATCACGGTTGATATCAAACTCAAGGACTACAGAAGAGCGGCCATCGCGGCTAGAGGAACTGATATGACGAATGCCTTCAATACCACTGATACGATCTTCCACCAATTGGGTGATGCGGCTTTCTACCACGGCGGCACTGGCACCGCGATAGTTGGTATCAATAGCAACGATGGGCGGATCAATATTGGGGTATTCCCGCAGTGGCAACTTATCAAATGAGACCAAGCCAAAGGCGATAAGCAGTAGGCTGATAACGGATGCAAATACGGGACGTTTTACTGAAATATCGGAAAGTATCATGTTATTGGCCCGCCGCTATTGATTGAAACTTTCAGCGCTTTTCACGCGCAGCAACTGACCTTCGCGGACTTTCATTAAGCCTCTGACAATCACTTGCTCACCAGCCGTCACACCATCAATGATCTCCACCCAGCCGTGAGTTCTCTGCCCTATCGTTACTTCACGGCGGCTTGCTGTATTTTCATCTGTTACCACATACACTTGATGCTTTTGCTGGACAGGTACAATGGCGGACTCAGGTAACAATATTGCCTGTCGGTCTTGTTTGATGAGCCGCACTTTCATCAACATTCCTGGAAGCAATTTGGCATCAGGGTTTGGTAACTTCGCCCTAACAGTGATGGCTCGAGTTTCAGGATTAACGCGACTGTCGATAGTTATCACTTCACCATTGAAAACCTTATTGTCATAAGCTACCGCGGACGCTTCCACCAGCTTGCCCGGTTGTAGCTGCTGGATAAACCGCTCTGGCACTGGGAAATCCAGCTTGATAGTGGCGATGTCATCTAATGTGGTGATCTCCATTCCTGGCGTCACTAAACTCCCAAGGGAAATCTGTCGCATGCCTAAGCGCCCCGCAAATGGCGCCCGGATCTGTCGATCATTCACAGCGGCATTGGCTGCCGCTACTTGAGCAAGGGCACTGTCTATCAGCGTTTGTAAGCGATCCTGCTCAGAAGCGGCAATGGTGTGACTATCCACGAGTCCCTGGATTCTCTTCAGTTCTCGGCGACTTTCAGCTAGCTGTACTTGCGCTTGTTGTAACTGCGCCCGCTGCTGTGCATCGTTTAGCTGTACTAACAGCTGTCCGGCCTTCACCATGTCACCATCGTTGAAATAAATCGCGGTTACGAGGTCGCTTACAATGGGCGTAACGATCACAGCTTCGTTGGCGCTGACACTCCCAAGAGCCTCGACTTCATCTCGTATTGGTTGAGTCGATGCGTGATACACCACAACTTCCGCTATATGCTGGTCAGCACTGCTTAGCGCTTGCGGCGTACGGTCTAAGCGCCACCAGACTGCCAGCAATATGGATATGACAACTAACAGTAACAGCAGTTTTTTCATCGGAACCCCAGCTTATGACGCTAGCCCGTAGACTGTGACGAGGCAGCAATACTTGCGATTACCAATGATGTTGAAAGTGAAATATGAATAGGGTCTTAAAACAGGTTCAGAATGCCAGTGCTATCGCCATGTTTTTGTTACGGATATTACTGAATTTAAAAAGTTTTATTATGTCATTTCAAGTAATTATCGACGAAATAGCGGAAGTAACAGATATCGTGAAAAATAATTAGTGATGGAAGATAAATGTAAATAAATACTACCGGCATAAAAAAAGCGCCTGAAAGGCGCCTTTTCACAGACCGACAAATCAGCGGATCTTACGGTCTTCGCTCATAATGCCAGACACCGCTTTATAAACACTCTGCACTTTATCTTCACTGAGCGGTTGGTCTTCGTTATCACGAATGCGGATCTCTGTCTTATTGGCGTCATTCTTGTCTTGAGCCACCAACAACCGATAATTTGCTTTGTCTTTCAGCTTGATGCTGTCATCACTGAACAATGAACTCCAGAAACCAGAGGTATCATTGAATTTGACATAGTAAAGCCCTTTGGCAGAGTCCATGTCCACCACCTCAAAGCCCACTTCTGGTAATACCAAGGCTAAACGATCCCAGGTACGTTTTAACGGCGCATCAGCCAACCAGTAGCCTTCCTCTTTATCATTTGCCGCTGCAACATAAGACATGTCTATGCCTTTACTTTGCTTGACTTTCATATCCTGCACAATACGGGCACGTTCTTTTGCCATAAAGCCAACAGCACTGTTAAGCATATCGATGGTGTAACGTTTTTTGTCTTCACTGTTCAGCAGTTGTTGGCTGTCTTCACCGTTATAACTTTGTTGATGATCCAACAAGTTAATGATCAGATTACCGGTACGTCCATGGGGGCGTACTTCCACGATGAACTGATAACGTTGGCGCACTTTGTACACCTTATCAGCACCAAACCAAGAACTGTCGATCACCTCTTCATGGTCAATCCAGTCGGTATCAATGACGCCGGTGTCGTAATCTTCTTTAGCGATGCCATAATTTTTGCTTTTAAGAAAACCTTCCACCACAGTGAACATCTCTTTTTTCAGATCCACACTGTTGTCAATGGTTTCCACCACCACTTTGATATTATCGCTCCCCTCTTCAACGTGGGTTCCATCCGCCATGGGTAGGATCTGTAGTGGTGGTCGAATATCCAACGCCTCGCCCACCACCGCATTATTAGCTTTTGCCTTTAATGGCGGAATGGCATATTCCTGACTGTATTTGGGAGTTTTTAAACCTTCCGGGATTGTCAAAGGTTTAGTCTCTGGCGCATTGACATAATCAAAGCCGCCATCTGCCTGACGCCGCTCCAATGGTGTAGTACAGGCTGTTACTGTTAAAGTAGCGACAACCAGTGAAATTTCCTTCAGTTTTAACATCTAATTATTTGACCTCTATACGGGCTTTTTTCATTGTCTGAAGCAACAGACCATGAAACTCCTCAGAAAGTTCAGTCAGCGGTAAACGAATTGTACCGTAACTAATCAATCCCATACGATGTGCCGCCCATTTTACGGGGATAGGGTTAGCTTCACAAAACAGCGCTTTATAGAGATCTTTAATCTCTGCCTCTGCGGCAACCGCAGCGGCATCATCGCCTCGTAAGGCCGCATCACACATGGCTTTAAACTGGGCTGGCACAATGTTGTTTGCCACAGAAATGACGCCATTTCCCCCCAGTTCAAGAAACTCTCTGGCGGTGGCATCATCGCCACTGAATAACAGGAAATCATCGCCACACAATTCGCGTAATTTTTTTACCCGGCTGAGATCGCCGGTTGCTTCTTTCACCGCAATGATATTGGGGACACTGGCGAGCTGCGCGACGGTTTCGGGCTTCATATCAACAGAGGTACGGCCCGGAACATTATAAAGAATTTGCGGAATATCAGTGCTCGCGGCAACAGCTTTGTAATGCGCAATCAGCCCATGCTGTGGTGGTTTGTTGTAATATGGTGTCACTCCCAACATGGCTGCGACATCTAGCTTTGACATTGCATGAGTCAACTCAATTGCCTCAGCTGTTGCATTGGCACCGTTACCCCCGATCACAGGGATACGTCCTGCCGCAAATTTTATCGCGTGAGCAACCACATCCACATGCTCACGTAGCGGCAGTGTAGCAGATTCCCCCGTGGTCCCTACCGCAACAATAGCATCGGTACCATTGTTGATATGAAATTCAACTAAACGTTCTAAACTGGCGTAATCCACTGAGCCTTCCGGGCTCATAGGGGTAATTAAGGCTACGATACTTCCGCTAATCATGAGATTTCCCCAAATATTCAGGATTCGCTATGGTACTGAGCCTGCGAAATGATGACAAGGGGCCGAGGGCTAACAATTGGAATAAGTTGTGGTAGCATTAGCCAAAGCATAAAAATCTCTCCTGTGTCGCTGTGTTAGCGTCACAGAACGCCCCTAGAACACGAGGAAAATTCATGACCAATTACCTGGTCGTTACCGCCATGGGCACAGATCGCCCCGGGTTGGTTGCTAAGCTTGCCCGTCTGGCGACAGATTGTGATTGTGATATTGTGGATAGTCGCATGGCGCAGTTCGGTAATGAATTCACCATGATTATGATGATGGCGGGCTCTTGGCCTGCCATCACTAAGCTGGAAACATCACTGCCAGGGTTGTGCGTTGAGTTGGAACTGCTGATGGTCATGAAACGTACTTCCAAACATGTGCCATTGACGTATATCTCGCGCCTAGAAGTGACCTTTAATGGACAGGATCAACGTGGCACCATGCGCAATATCACGCAGTTTCTGGCTGACCGTTCGCTGGACTTGGCAACAGTAAGATCTTTTGCCGAAGAATTAGATAATGGCCAGCAGACACAACATCTGCTGTTCACCATCAATGTGCCGGAAAAAGTGGATTTGCCGCAGTTGGAGCAAAGCCTGCACACGCTGGCCGCAGAGCTATCTCTGAGTTGTGCCATACGGCGTATGCAAGGCGTCCCGGTAGTCGAAAGAGATTAATCAAAAGTTACAAGGACAAGTCAACATGAATACGCTAAAAGCCGGTGCAGTTGCGCCCTCCTTTACTTTACCCAATCAGTATGGTGAGCCGATATCACTGCTGGATAAGCTGCAGCAGCACAAAGTGCTGGTTTATTTCTATCCCAAAGCACTCACACCAGGGTGTACCGTGCAGGCGTGTGGCCTACGCGATACCAAAGCGGAATTAGCGGCACTTGGCGTGGTGGTGTTAGGGATAAGCACAGATCCGGTCGCCAAACTGCATAAGTTTATGGAAAAACACCAACTGAATTTTGATCTGCTCAGTGATGAGGATCATGCAGTAGCAGATGCCTTTGGCGTTTGGGGTGAAAAGAAATTTATGGGCAAAGTCTATGACGGCTTGCATCGCATCAGTTTTCTTATTGCTCAAGATGGCAAAATAGAAACTGTCTTTGATCAGTTCAAGACCAAAGATCATCACCAGGTGGTACTAAATTACCTCAAGGGCTGATGGCTCTAGTTATTATTGCGAATCATAAAAAGCCACTATTGCAGTGGCTTTTTAATCGGGGATATTCATTACTGAGTGACAGAGACCTTAGCAACTGCCGCTGTGTTATCAGTACTAGGCCAAACATTAATCACCGCTTTTACCAATGATGCCAACGGGATAGCAAAAAATACGCCCCAGACACCCCACAGCCCTCCGAAAATCAGCACCGCGGCGATGATCACCACTGGATGCAAATCGACTGCATCGGAAAATAGCAAAGGCACCAGCAGGTTACCATCCAGCGCTTGGATGATACCGTAGCCCAACATCAAATAGCCAAACTCTGCGCTAAATCCCCATTGGAAAAATGCCACCAATACAATCGGCAGCGTTACTAACGTGGCCCCCACATAAGGGATCAGTACCGACAATCCGGTTGCCACCCCCAACAAGGCTGCATAATTGATCCCCATTAAAGCAAAGAATATGTAAGTGGCGATACCAACAATCACAATCTCAATCACTTTACCGCGAATGTAATTAAAGATCTGTTGCTCCATCTCAAACCACACTTTGCGGGCCAACTCACGATTGCTTGGGAAAAAACGTTTACTGCCTTTTATCAGCGGCTCTTTATCTTTCAAAAAGAAGAATACCAGCAAGGGCACCAGAATCGCATAAACCATCAACACTAACAGCGATGCTGAATAACCTAACAACTGTTTGCCAATGCCCAGCAGATGTTGGGTATCCAGTAACTTTTTCAGCTCTGCCAACATGGAATCTAATTGCTCGACGCTGATAAACTGCGGATGTTGCTGTGCCAGTTGCTGTAATAAGGTGATCCCTTTATCTAGCATATTGGGCAACTCTGCCAGCAACGAACTGCCTTGACGCCAGATGCTGGGAATTAAACCAAATGAAATCAGGATCATCACCCCAATAAACAGTACCAAGACCAACGATGCCGCCATGGTGCGATTAATCCCTATTCGCGCCATCTGAGCTACTGGCCACTCCAACAGAAATGCCAATACTAGAGCAACCAGTAATGGCATCAGTAAACCGCCGGCGAAATACAAAATGAGGGTAATGCCTAGCAGAATAAATAACAGTGTTAACGCCTGTGGATCGCTGAAACGTGCGCGGTACCAACGGCTAAGATAGTCGAACATTCAAGATTTCCTGTATGAAAAAGCGATTTGGCATGGTGACAGGCATATCGTCTGGGGAGTCACTTTTCTCCCAGTATAAACGTTCCCAATTTACAGAACTTTGCGGGAACATACTATCAAATGGGATTGTCTGATTGCACAATGATGACTGCAATCGGATAATGTCACAGATGTTATCACCAGCATGTGCAACAAATAACCGTATATGCTTGCTAAACATAAACTTGCCCTATTATCCTAAGTTGCACGTCAAACCACAAGCCAAGCAGTGATACCGCTGAGGCAATATTTCTGAAGGTTCAGCTTGAGTACATTGATGTTTTCCCGTTGTAAACACCTGATACTGGCCACAACTCTTGCGGTTGGTCTTGGCACCTCTGCTCACAGTTTTGCTGCGATAGATGACCTACCGGATCTCGGTACTGCGGCCAGTCATGCGTTGAGCATTGATAAAGAGATGATCTACGGTGATGCCTATATGCGGGTAATCCGCGCACAGGCGCCAGTGCTGTACGATCCGCTGCTTGAGCAGTACATCACCGAGCTGGGTAACCGTCTAGTAGCACATGCTAACGATGTCCGAACACCCTTCTATTTTTTTATGCTGCAGAATGACGAAATCAACGCCTTCGCCTTCTTTGGTGGACATGTGGCAGTGCATACCGGACTATTTTTGTATGCCGATAACGAAAGTGAGATGGCATCGGTGTTAGCACACGAAATCTCGCACGTGACGCAACGGCACTTGGCGAGATCCATTGAAGCGCAGCAGAAAACCGGGCCCGTCACCCTCGCCGGGATGCTCGGTGCAATTTTGTTGACGATTGCCGCCCCACAGGCGGGTATGGCAGCACTGGCCAGTACCCAAGCACTGAGCGCGCAGTCGCAGATTAACTATACCCGGCAACATGAACAGGAAGCCGACCGGTTTGGGATGCGCACTATGGTGGCCGCGGGATTTGACCCGAATGCCGCAGCAACTTTCTTCGCTAAACTGGCCGCCAAGTACCGCTACACATCAAAACCACCACAAATGTTGCTGACTCACCCTTTGCCAGAATCGCGAATTTCTGAAGCGCGCGACCGCGCCGCACAGTATCCACACATAGATGTGCAACCTAACCTGAATTTTCACCTTGCAAAGGCGAGGATCCAGGTGCGTTTTTCCAGCTATAGCGATACGGCAGCTTTATCACTGTTTAACCAACAGCTAGATAAAAAGGATTACGTATTCAAAGAAGCAGCGCTGTACGGTAAAGCATTAGCATTATTCCGCCTCAAAGATTACAAAGGCGCTGAAGCAATCATTGATGATTTATTGAAGCAGGATCCTGATAACCTGTTTTATCTGGATACCAAAACCGACTTGCTGACAGAAGCCAAAAAATACGATCAAGCGATTAAATTACTTGAATCTCAGCGACGTTTCCGACCTTCATCACTAGTGATTAACACCAACCTTGCTAACGCTTATCTGGAAAACAAACAAGCCGCTAAGGCCATCCCGATATTGGAACAGATGACCTTTGACGACAAGGAAAACCTGTTGCCCTTCCAAATGTTATCAGAGGCTTACCAACAGACGGGCGATAAGGCAATGGAGTTTTACGAAAAAGCCGAGGTGATGGCGTTGCGGGCCAATTATGAAGGCGCCATTGATCAATTAAACTTCGCTTACCGTGAATCCGACGGCAAGCCATTACAGATTGCCCGCATAGAGGCCAAGCTAAGGCAGTTCCGAGATGCACAGGAACAGATGAAGAGTTTGAAGCAATAAATCGCAAGGTATCGATGAATAACGCTGCGTCTGACGTGGCGTTATTTTTTTGTTATGCTCGCGTTTATATTTTAGCTAAGGTGATGAGTTCCATGCCAAACGTAACCCTATTTCATAACCCTCGTTGTTCCAAAAGCCGCGAAGCACTGGCGTTGTTAGAACACACCGGTTGCCACATTGACATTGTCGAGTACCTTAAAACACCGCCCGATAGCAACACCATCAAAACGCTGTTGGCATTGTTGCAACTGTCGCCACGGGAGCTAATGCGTACCAAAGAAGCCGAATACAAAGAACTTGGTTTGGACAACCACGAACTGACGGATGAACAATTGATTGCCGCCATGACACAGACCCCTAAGCTGATAGAACGGCCTATTGCTATTGCCAACGGCAAGGCCGTCATTGGCCGGCCGCCAGAGCAAGTGTTGAGTATTCTGTAATAGCCCTGAACCGCCTGACATTGCTCGGATTTTTCAGCTTATCTTCAACTCGTTAAGCATTAGGGACTTTAAAATCGGCTATGTTATATTCTGTGATACAAAACTGTAATATCTCCATAACAGATATAGCCGGAGGTTCCTCACATGCAACGGATAGCGTTTTTTCTGATAGGCATTATATTGGCCGGATGTGGCGGTTCTGGCAGCGATTCCGGTGCAAACACACCTCCAGAAACGCCAGCCAACTCAATTTCTCGCTGCGCCGTGCAAAGCACACCGCAGATTATCACCAGCGATAACATCCGCTTTTATCTGCAGTCACAATACCTGTCTCACCAACAAAGTAGTGTAGTGGCGACACTGGCAAATGGCACAAGTAGCGGTTATCAGTTTCACTGGCAGCAGACGTCAGGAACTCCGCTGACGCTAACAGTGACCGATAATGCGGTATTACCTTTTGTGGCTGATAGCTCTGGCGATTATGGTTTTGAAGTGACGATAGCTAATGCTGAACAGCAATATACCGCCATCATAAATGTCATAGTGACAGAGGGCGATGGCTTAAGTATTCGCCTAGATCACCAAGTGGTGGAAGGTGCTGATGTCAGCCTACGCGTGGACCGTCGCAGTGGTAGTTCAATACAAAATCTCAGTTGGTGTGTTGCTTATGGCCCAGATGTCACATTAAATCTGGACGATGTGGAAGTGCCTTTATTTACAACGCCACAAGTCAATAGTGATTCACTACTGATCCTTCGAGCAACCGGCACCGCAAACGATGTGCAGCTCAGCGATGACGTCAATCTATTGATTACAAATGAAGCGGCCATAGACTCCGCTTATTTTGACAAACCCATTGCTCGAACTCATAGCTATCGTGCCGATTCTCCTTGGCGTAATGCACTTCAAGGGTGTGTCTACTCTAATCAGCTGGCCAACAGTTGTACATTGACCACATTACCCCTTATCGGCCAAGAAACCGCCGAAAATGCCAGTGATAAAGCCGCCATTATGAATCGGGTGCTGGTATCTCATGATTGGATGGGCAAGAATTTTGAAGCATTTCTAGACAACCTTGATCCCCATAGCGACTTTGCCACATTGCTGCAATCAGTAACCGCCATAGTGATCAGCTACGATGTCAGGCCATCGTTTTATTGGGTAGCCACCGGGGCAATTTATCTCGATCCTGAAGACCTTTGGTTGACCGCCGCAGAACGGGATACCATCAATGAAGCGGCAGATTATCGTTCCGCCTTTGGTCAAGATCTGCAATTTCTGGTGCCTTGGCGTTATGTAAAGAACAACGATTATGCCTCGATATACCGCAGCCCCGCCCTGCGCCAGTCACGTTCGCTATCGGAGTTAGAACCGGATTTAGCCTCCCTGCTCTACCATGAACTCGCACATGCTAACGACTATTTCCCGCGCAGTATTCACAGCAGTCTGCAAGGGCCAACCTTAGTGGATGATTACAATCGCCGCTCAGCCAACAAAGCGTTGGGTTCAGATCAATTAACCAACACATTGCCTTTGCAATCGACAGAAATGCAATCGCTAGCTGAGGTAAATTTTTTGGGTGATAACGCAACAGCCACAGAAAGGAGCTACTCACCCGCAGACGTGGCGAGCTTCTTCAGCCCTGACCGTGCCAATGACTTCTATAACTACAGTACCTCCAGAGAAGATGCGGCGATGCTGTTTGAAGAGGCGATGATGAGCTATCGGCTGGGGATCCAGCGCGACGTCGCCGTTACTGATAAACCTGCAGTCATCAGTTCAAGCACTGTGACGGTGAACTGGGGCCAGCGTGGCCGCATAGCAGAGCCAGCAATTCAGCCAAGGGCGGCGATGATAATTGATTATCTGATGCCGGAACTGGATGGTGCGACCATTGAGGCGACCCTGCCACCGCCAGTGGCAATGCGCACTGGCGAAAGTTGGCTGGCTAATCTGGCGCTCAGCAACAATGGCAAAAATACACCACAATTAGTCTCACCGAAGAATATTTCCGAACAACCGCTGCGACTGAGTGGCGAGCGCCAACCACGGACGCAGCAATAGTCGCTATGTATGTAAAGTCGAAGGCCGCAGTTGCGGCCTTCTTTATAAGTTAGTTGCGCTAAAGCCTGAGCATCTCTTTGATAAAAGGGATGGTCAGCTTACGTTGATGCACCATTGACGCTTTATCAAGCTTATCCAGTACATCAAACAAGGTCCGCAGATCTCGCGCCAGTCGGTTTAGCAAGAATTTACCGACATCTTCGGGGAGTTGTAGTCCTCGCATGGCGGCACGGCGCTGTAAGGCAGCCAGTTTTTCATCATCAGCCATAGGATGCAGTTGATAATTCAACCCCCATTGCATGCGAGACACCAGATCCGGCAGACTGAAACCACAGTCTGCTGGCGCATGTCTGCCACTGACAACCAGCGCACATCCCTGACGCTCCAGTACCCGGTTATACAGGTCGAACAACGCCTCTTCCCACAATGGATGACCGACAATGGCATCAACATCGTCAATACACACCAAGTCCATCATTTCCAACCCTTCCAGCAATGCAGTAGCAATACTAGCGTGGATCCCAAGCGGTACATAAAAGCTGGAACGCCCACTTTCGTTGGCATGGGCACAAGCGGCATGGATCAGATGCGTACGCCCGGACTTTTCTGGGCCCCATAAAAACAGCGCTTGCGGTCCTCGCCCTTCAGCGCAGGCGATTAAAGTCTGGATCAGTTGATCGTTGCCCTTAGCGGGGTAGTAACTTTCAAAGGTTTCGTCATCAGGTAAGTGCACTGGTAACGATAACTGAAGTGGCGCATTCTGAGTCAATCGGCGTTATCCCATCAAGCCTGTTATTATCCGCGATGTTACTGACGGCTGTGCCATTCGTATGTCCCGGCACTCACCGCAGTATCAAAATCACTACTGTTTGAGGCTGGGAGCGGCGTCATGCGCGATTCCAGTCCAAACAAATTTTTCAATTCATCAACAGAACCAAACAGCTGCAAGCGATAACTGACATGCTCACCCTGCAATTTACTCATAGTAAAAGACTTTACTGCGGTTAGCTGTTTTAAAAAGGCTTCAATTTCCACTAACTGCTTTTGACTAATGCCAGAAAATGACACAGTTGTTTGCTGTGACGCGCCAGAATCTGCCACCGCATAACGGGACACAAAATAGTCTGATAACGCCAGCATCATGGCTGCGACAGCGGCTGGTTTATCGGCAACGGTATTTTGATCAGAAACCAACGGCAGCATAAAAGGCTGACCGCCTGCGGTTTTAGTATATAACGCCAGCTGATATCGAATCCCATCAGCGACAGGCTCTAGCGTACCCATGGCGAAGTAGTCTGTCTGATAGCGATTGGAAGCGCGCGCGATAGCATCCGCAAACTGGCCGCGCACATCGTTGATGTTTACCGCTTGCAAATCATCCAGATCCATCAAGGGGAATAACACCGGAATGCCTCGCTGAGAAGATGCATCAGCAAACAATTTACGTTCATCAATATCCGCGCCATCAGCCACAATCTGCGGTTGACTATTGTTGTCGGCAGCTAGCCAGAGCAGCGTCAACGGCCGTTGTCGGCCCCACACTGGTTCTCCGGCAGCGCGTAACAGGGCGATGATCCTGTCGTGTTCAAATAATGCCCGGATCTTGAGCTGCCCTTGATCGTCAAAGTAACCGAACTGAGTCACCATCGAAGAGGCTTGCGACAACTTCTCAACAATCATACTGTTACTTAGCACTCCTCGAGCACCGGAATTCTTCAGCAGCACATTTCCCAGCGCTTCTCGAAGCGCGGCATCGCGGTCGGCATCAGATCGCGAAGCCACGCTGACCATGGATTGATCTAATTGGCTAACCTCAACAGCGTTCGCGGGTATACAGCCTAACAACAAGTAACAACTGAGCAGTCGGAAAAATAGTTTGCGCATAAATTAGTTAATCTGAAATGGCGCCTGTGGCGCAAGTGTACCATAGATCGTTGTTGGCGGAATCGACTAATCCACAGCTTCAGCTGGTTCCATAACATCGTAGAAAAGCTCATCAGCACAATTGTAAAAATTTTGAACTATATCGCCTAAAAAACCCAAAACATATAATTCGGTTGCTGGTAGCATATGCCGGTTTACCTACACCACGGATAATAATGATGAAAAACCTCACCCTTCCACTGCAGGGCGCACAAATGCTGTTTGTCGCCTTCGGTGCGCTGGTGCTTGTCCCGTTGTTGACGGGGCTTGATGCCAGTGTTGCTTTATTTACCGCCGGCATCGGCACCCTGATTTTCCAAATTGTGACTAAACGCCAAGTGCCAATTTTTTTGGCTTCCTCATTCGCATTTATTGCGCCCATTACCTATGGCGTAAAGAATTGGGGAATTTCCGCAACCATGGGCGGGCTTATCGCCGCTGGCGCGGTATATTTGGTGCTGTCCACACTGGTCAAACTACGTGGGCCAGAATTTATCACTAAATTGCTACCACCTGTCGTCGTTGGCCCCGTCATCATGATCATTGGTCTTGGCTTGGCGCCTACCGCAGTCAACATGGCGCTGGGGAAAACCGGCGATGGTAGTGTCGTATTAGTGTCGCAACAAACGGCACTGTTTATTTCTATCGCGTCACTGGTTACCACCATAGCAGTGGCTGTTTTTGCCAAGGGATTGCTGCGCTTGATGCCTATTCTTGCAGGCATTATTGTGGGCTATGTTTTGAGTTTGTTAATGGGTATTGTGGATTTCAGTGCCATTGATAAAGCGGCGTGGTTCTCTGTGCCAAACTTTGTTGCTCCTGAATTTAGCTGGAAAGCGATTGCCTTTATGATCCCGGTCGCCATCGCGCCAGCAGTTGAGCATATTGGTGATATTGTGGCTATCTCCAATGTTACCGGTAAAGATTTTCTGAAAAAACCCGGGCTTCATCGCACCTTAGCTGGCGACGGTCTGGCAACGATGGCGGCTGTCGCCCTTGGTGGCCCACCAAACACCACCTATTCTGAAGTTACTGGCGCAGTGACCCTTACCCGTAACTTTAATCCGGTCACCATGACTTGGGCCGCCATTACTGCCATTATCCTGGCATTTGTCGGCAAGTTGGGCGCCGCATTGCAGACCATTCCAGTGCCGGTGATGGGGGGGATTATGTGCCTCCTGTTCGGTTCTATTGCCGCGATTGGCCTTAACTCCATGATCCGCGCACAGGTGGATTTAGCGCAGCCGCGCAACTTGGCCATTGTCGGAGTAACTTTGGTGTTTGGTATCGGCGGCATGGCGTTCGGTGTGGGGGATTTTAGCCTGACCGGTATCAGCCTGTGCGGTATTGTGGCGATTCTGATGAATCTGTTGCTACCCCATGACTTGCATCATCACGAAAGCACACATTAAGTCATCAAAAAGCCGCTCAACGAGCGGCTTTTTTTGTGTTCAAACACGCTATTCTGGTTTAATCATATCGAAATGACGATAAGCTCTATCGGTGGCAATACGGCCTCTCGGCGTACGTTGAATAAATCCCTGCTGGATCAAGAAAGGCTCTAGCACATCTTCGATTGTCTCGCGCTCTTCCCCTATCGCGGCGGCGATATTGTCCAATCCCACAGGGCCGCCCATAAACTTATCAATAATTGCCAACAATAGTTTACGGTCCATGTAATCAAAACCTTCGCCGTCCACATCCAGCATATCCAGCGCCTGTTGTGCCACCACTTGGGTAATACGCCCATCATGTTTTACTTCGGCAAAATCACGTACCCGCCGTAATAGCCGGTTGGCGATACGCGGTGTACCACGAGAACGACAGGCAATTTCACGCGCGCCGTCAGCTTCCAATGGCAACCCGAGTACCGAGGCGGATCGAGTCACAATAGTGCTGAGATCATCCACATTGTAAAACTCTAACCGCAGTGGAATGCCAAAACGCGCCCGCAGTGGCGAGGTTAACGCGCCAGCGCGGGTGGTGGCGCCGATCAGCGTAAACGGAGGTATATCCAACTTGATAGAACGCGCCGCCGGGCCTTCGCCAATCATGATGTCTAACTGGTAATCCTCCATCGCAGGATAAAGGATCTCCTCCACCACCGGGCTTAGGCGATGAATTTCATCAATAAACAGTACGTCACCGGCTTCTAGGTTCGTCAGCAGTGCCGCCAGATCGCCAGCTTTTTCTAACACAGGGCCTGACGTAGATTTGATATTCACGCCCATTTCGTTGGCCACAATCATCGCCAAGGTGGTTTTGCCCAATCCCGGAGGACCATAGATCAGCATATGATCCAGCGCCTCATTACGGTTTTTGGCTGCCTGAATAAATACTTTCAGTTGCGTTCTGGCTTCATTCTGCCCGGTGTATTCATCCAGCATTTTTGGCCGCATGGCACGATCGATCAACTCTTCCTGCGGATTATTACTGTGGGGCTGAATCAGTCTGTCTGCCTCAATCATAACCAGGTCTCTGCTTATAACATCGATTTAAGCGCAGCCTTGATGAGGGTTTCAGAATCCATCCCCTCTTCAGCGGCCGATGACACCGCTTTACTGGCTTGTGCCGGTTTGTAACCCAATGCCAGCAAGGCCGCCATCGCATCCTCTTCGGCGCTATTGAGATTTGAAGGTGTATAGTTGGATTTGAGCATGAACTCGCGCTCATTACCGCTGGCGGTTTCCAGCAGGCTCTTTAGCTTGTCACGCATCTCCACCAATAACCGCTCAGCAGTTTTCTTACCCACACCGGGCAGTTTTACCAATGTGGCAATATCATCGCGTTCCACACAATTAACAAACTCTTGGGCAGTCATACCGGAAAGAATGGTTAATGCCAGTTTCGGGCCGACACCGTTGGCTTTGATCAGCAACCGGAATAGTGAACGTTCCTGTTTAGTGATAAAACCATACAACAGCTGGGCATCTTCTCGCACCACAAAATGGGTGTAGATGGTAGCCGTTTGGTTCAATTCTGGTAGTTCGTAAAAACTGGTGAGCGGCATCTGCAATTCATAGCCTACGCCTTGCACATCTAACAGCACATCTGGAGCCTGCTTTTCCAGCAAAATACCGTGTAAACGCCCTATCATTTATATCTTCCGTAAGTTCTGATACTTGCCTTGCCACCAAGAGAGACCAGGCTTTGACAGGTATGATAATGACATAGTGCCACGCTGAGTGCATCTGCTGCATCGGCCTGAGGTTTAGCTGGCAGTTGCAGTAAATGCTGGATCATATGCTGCACTTGGGACTTCTGTGCCCTTCCGGTGCCTACGATAGCACTTTTAATTTGCGTCGCGGAATATTCGGCAACGGGTAGCCCCGCGACCGTAGCAGCCACAATCGCTGCGCCCCGCGCCTGGCCGAGTTTTAACGCCGAATCCGCATTTTTTGCCATAAATACCCGTTCAATGGCGAGTTGCTCGGGTTGATACTGGCGAATGATTTCAGATATACCGTCGAAAATCTGCTTCAGACGGGAGGGAAGATCTTCAGAAGATGTACGAATGCAGCCACTGCCTAAATAAAGCTGGTGTCTTCCCTGACACTGGATGACACCGTAACCGGTGATCCTTGAGCCAGGGTCAACACCCAGAATAATCGACATAAGCCGCCTTATACGTCCAGTTTTTCCATAATTTCGTCAGAGATTTCACCGTTATGGTAAACCTCTTGTACGTCATCATGGTCTTCCAGCATATCGATAAGACGCAGGAATTTTGCTGCGGTTTCTTCATCCAAATCAGCTTTGGTTGAAGGCACCATGGTCACTTCCGCGTTAACCGATTCAAATCCTGCCGCATCCAGTGCGTCTTTTACCGCACCGAAAGCACTGGGTGTGGTGTAAACATCAACAGAACTGTCATCATTGACCACAACATCATCAGCACCCGCTTCCAGTGCAACTTCCATAATGGCATCTTCATCGGTGCCTTCATCATAAGAAATCACTCCCTGTTTGGTGAACAGGTAGGCAACTGAACCATCGGTACCTAAATTACCACCTGATTTGTTAAAGGCGTTACGCACACCAGTCACCGAGCGATTGCGGTTGTCGGTCATGCATTCCACCATCACGGCAGTGCCGCCGGGGCCATAACCTTCATAGACGATGGTTTCCAGATTTTCACCATCCAGCTCACCGGCACCACGTTTGATAGCACGATCGACGGTATCGCGGGTCATGTTGTTAGACAGGGCCTTGTCTATTGCTGCCCGCAATCGAGGATTAGAATCGGGATCAGGGCCACCTTCACGAGCACTGACCGTCAGTTCCCGGATAAATTTGGTGAAAAGCTTACCGCGCTTAGCGTCTTGACGACCTTTGCGGTGTTTGATGTTGGCCCATTTACTATGACCTGCCATAAATCACTCCTCATGCTATCAGGCAAACAGTGGCCTGATATAAACAGACCGAGGCCACTGGCCCCGGTTTGATTGCGGGTTAAACACTATAATTATTCAGCTTTATCGCTGTTTTTTGCCACTACATTGATCCCCAATTCCGCCAACTGTTGTGGGTTAGCGGGACTTGGTGCGTTGGTCAGCGGACAAGCCGCAGTCGTGGTTTTCGGGAATGCCATCACGTCGCGGATAGAGCTAGCACCCGTCATCAACATCACCATACGGTCAAGGCCAAACGCCAGACCTGCATGTGGCGGAGTACCATAGCGCAGCGCTTCCAACAAGAAGCCGAATTTTTCCTGCGCTTCTTCCTCTGCAATCCCCAGAATATTAAACACGGTGGACTGCATCTTCTGTTTGTGGATACGCACAGAACCGCCCCCTAATTCAACGCCGTTGAGCACCATATCGTAAGCATCAGACACTGCGGCACCAGGGTTGGCAGCCAACTCTTCGGCGGTGACTGAACTTGGCGCGGTAAACGGATGATGCACGGCATGCCAGCCACCATCAACCTTCTCAAACATCGGGAAGTCAATCACCCACAACGGGCGCCACTCGCCCTGTAACAGATTGAAATCCTGACCCAGCTTCAAACGCAACGCGCCCATCGCCTCTGCCACAACCGTGGCATTGTCAGCACCGAACAGCAGGATATCACCATTTTGGGCTTCAGTGCGTGCCAGCAAAGCATTGACCACGTCTTCATTGAGGAACTTGAGGATTGGCGATTGAATGCCTTCTAATCCGGCGGCCAGATCATTGACCTTCATCCACGCCAAACCTTTGGCACCAAACACACTGATATATTTACCGTAGTCATCAATCTGTTTACGTGACATGGCTGCGCCGCCCGGTACCCGAATGGTGACTACGCGACCTTCGGCATCATTTGCCGGGCCTTTAAACACGGCAAATTCGACATCTTTAACTAGGTCAGCAATATCGACCAGCTCCAGCGGGTTACGCAGATCTGGCTTGTCCGAACCGAAACGACGCATCGCTTCTTGCCAAGTCATGACCGGGAATGTACCAAGGTCAACATTTAGCAGTTCTTGGAATAACCCACGCACCATGTCTTCAGTGATCTCACGCACCTGCGCCGAGGTCAGAAATGAGGTTTCAATATCGATTTGGGTAAATTCAGGCTGACGGTCGGCACGCAGATCTTCGTCACGGAAGCACTTAACAATCTGATAGTAACGGTCAAAACCAGACATCATCAGCAACTGTTTGAATAGTTGCGGTGACTGCGGCAACGCAAAAAACTCACCTTTATAAGTGCGGCTTGGCACCAGATAATCACGCGCACCTTCCGGTGTGGCTTTGGTCAGAATGGGCGTTTCGATATCAAGGAAACCATGGGTATCCATATAACGGCGCACCGCACTGGTCACCTGGGCACGGAACATCAACCGCTGTGTCATCTCAGGGCGGCGTAGATCCAGATACCGATATTTCAAGCGCTGCTCTTCGCTATTGTTCTGGTAGTTATCCAGACTCAGCGGTAACGGATCGGCGGCGTTGATAATCGTCAATTCGGTTCCCAGCACTTCGATTTCACCTGTCCGCATCTGGCTGTTCACTTGGCTTTCGGGACGAGCTCTGACAATCCCTTTGACCTGGACACAGAATTCAGCGCGCAGACTGCTGGCAACTTTGAACACCTCTGGCATATCCGGGTCATATACCACCTGGATCAAACCTTCACGGTCACGAAGATCCAAAAATATCACGCCGCCGAGATCTCGACTGCGATTGACCCACCCTGCCAGGGTGACTTCTTGTCCAACGTGAGACTTGTTTACGTCTCCACAATAATGGCTGCGCATCTTATTATCCTTTGTTGCTGCCGGATGGCGCCGGAATGAATTACACAAATAAGGGCGGCATTATATGAAAAAACTGCCGTTTACCAAAGCCCTTCTGTTTCAGACGGTGAAGTATCAAACACTTTAACTGCTTTGGCTATAGGCGGTTATTCGCCGGTTCAATAACCGTTCAAAATTCCGCCAGAAATTCGCTAAAATATGCCATTCATATATGCAGTTTGCGATATATTGGCGGCAAACTTGCTGCCGCACTCAAGCATTCGGTAAAATGCGGCGGTTTTCTCCTATCAGATATGCTCATGAACAGTTCTCAGGACACCATTTACGCAACTATGCACGACCAGGTTGCAGATTTTACCTTTGATGACCGGGTTGCTGGCGTTTTTAGCGATATGATCAAACGCTCAGTTCCCGGTTACGGCCAGATAGTTAACACGATTGGCGATTTTGCCAAGCGTTTGGTGACACATAACAGCCAAGTCTATGACCTAGGTTGTTCACTCGGTGCGGCAACGTTAAGTATCAGGCGCCATATTGAAAACCGACAGTGCCGCATCATTGCCGTGGATAATTCAGCGGCAATGGTCGAGCGTTGCCGCGAGAACTTGGCAGCGTATGTGAGCAACACACCTGTTGAACTATTGTGCGCCGATATTCGTGATATTACTTTTGAGAATGCATCACTGGTAGTGCTCAACTTTACCCTACAGTTTTTACCGCCAGCAGAGCGCGATACGCTGCTAACTCGGATTTATCAGGGGTTATTGCCAGGTGGAGCCTTAATCATTTCAGAAAAGTTGCGCTTTGAAGATGCCACCATCCAACAGTTGATTGAAGCCCAACACTTGGATTTCAAACGTGCCAATGGTTACAGTGAGTTAGAGATCAGTCAGAAACGCAGTGCACTGGAAAACGTGATGAAAACCGATACGCTCGAGCAACATTATGCCAGATTTGCCAAAGCCGGTTTCCAGCATGCCAATCTCTGGTTTCAGTGTTTTAATTTTGCCTCAATGGTAGCAATCAAGTGATTAGTTTCAGCAGTTTTTATCAGGATATTGCCGATTCTCAACTCAGTAGTCTGTTGGAAAGCCTGCCTGCCAAATTAGGCAATTGGCAACGTGAAAATAATCACGGTGCCTTGCCTAAATGGGAAAGAACCTTGGCTAAACTCAACTACCCGGCACCAGACAAGCTTGATTTCGCCGACAGTGTTACGGTGGGCAGTGGCCAGCAGCTTTCCGCAGGGCAACGCGAGAAATTGGAAAATCTGTTGCAGTTACTGCACCCTTGGCGCAAAGGGCCTTATGACATCCACGGTATCCACATCGATACTGAGTGGCGTTCAGACTGGAAATGGCAACGAGTGGCCCCCCACATCAGTTCGCTGCAAAACCGTACAATATTGGACGTTGGTTGTGGTAGTGGTTATCACATGTGGCGTATGTACGGAGCAGCCGCCAGAATGGTGGTAGGAATTGACCCTTCACCGCTGTTTTTATGCCAATTCGAGGCGGTTAAAAAACTTGCAGGAGGTCAGTTTCCTGTTCATCTGTTGCCATTAGGCATCGAAGATATGCCAGCTTCGGAAGCCTTTGATACTGTATTTTCTATGGGCGTGCTCTACCACAGAAAATCGCCAATTGAACATTTACTGCAATTGCGCGACCAGCTACGCGATGGCGGCGAATTAATTCTGGAAACCTTGGTCATCGATGGCGATCAACAAACCGTATTGGTGCCGGAAGATCGCTATGGCAAAATGAACAACGTCTGGTTTATTCCATCAGTTGCAGCTCTGGAACTGTGGCTTAGACGTTGTGATTTCAAAGAGATCCGTTGTGTTAATCTTGATGTCACGTCATTAGCGGAGCAGCGCACAACGCCGTGGATGCGCAATGAATCTTTGGTGGATTATCTCGATCCAAACAACATAGATCTTACCGTTGAAGGCTATCCCGCCCCTAAGAGAGCCACTATTATTGCGGTAAAGTAAAAAAATAGTCGCGCTAAACGGTAATAAGGAAATTGTGCCATCGGATGGCCTTGGCAGCATCACCAAAAAGGAATGCCCTATTGCCTATACCAACATCAAAATGCCTGAAACTGCTTGCAGTACTGTGCTGCGGCGGTCTTGCAACCACCGCCGTCGCCAATAATGGGGCGATTCCACTGTTGCTAAATCAGTGTCTTAATTACAGTACAGATTTTCATCCTGATTTCAGCTCGGCCATTGCGTTAGAGCGGCAGACTATCGGTTTGCAGAATATCGGTGATCAGGTGAATTATTACCGCAGCTTCCCACTACCAAATGCAGCCAGAGAAGCGCTATTACAGTGCCAACTGACACTGGCAGATGCCGTTGACCGGGTACTGACCAATCCGCAACTCCCACAGTTGATTGTCCAAATGCGGCAGACTGATTCGCCGGGGCTTGGGCCACTGGCACAGAAATATCAGTATCTGTTAGCGCATCAGCTACCACTGGAACAAAAAGCTGGACTCAGTACCGCTCAAGCTAGCATTCGGCAACACTTAAAGAGCGATAATTTTCAGTTGCTGCTTGGTGACTGCGCACTACCTTCATCAGAACCAGAGATAACGACTGAAAGCGTATCCACACCAGCGTCAGAGCAGACTGCAAACAATAAACAGCGGCTGGTGCGCAATATCGCCAGCTATTTGATACAACAACCAGATGAACATTGCCGCTATGAAGTATGGCGACGTTACCAATCCCGAGCTAAAGCGTCGATCAAGCCAATGCTATCGAGAATACTGCAGCTACGGCAACAGCAGGCTATCAGTGCCGGAGCCAATAACTACGCCGATTTTTTATTGCGACAACAGTTAATTGGCTCCACTGAGCAATTATCAAAATTTTTGAATTCAATGACAACAAAATTACCGATATCGCCGTGGAATATCGGTATAGAACTAGCAAAGTTGCCATCAACAAAAGTGGATACCATGCCGAGCAGCGCCTTCGTAAAGACCATACTGTCGCGGTTGCAGTCTTTAGGGATAAGCCATGAATATATTAATGAACATTGGATCCGCTTGTGGCATAAACACCGTCTTTTAGGGGAAATCCTGCTGTCAGATGCGCCCCAAAATCGTCATTTACTGATCCGCCGCAGCGTCATTGGTCAGCAATCAGGGCAAAGTCAGTTAGCGTTGAAATCACAACTGAAAACCCTGTGGGACTACCAAACAGCAGTGAGCGCGATAAGTGAAGCTGTCACACAGTTGGCATCTGGCGGCCGCTATTATCTTGATAATGGTTTTGCCTTACCCCAGGATGCCGGCAGAGTGGGTGAATTATGGTTAGAGCATTTTCTCAGCGCCGCTTTTAGCCATGAACTGCAACCACAACCGCACAGTCGGGAGCAGCTTGCTGAGGATTATCGCCAGCATTTGGCACTATTCCAGGCGTCAGTCGCACTAACGTTTTACCAACAGCCTGATGCAACACCGTCACCAGAGATTTATGCTTCTCTGTTTGCCGGTCGTTGGCCGGAAGCTGAGGATTACGCATACTCATTCAATGCAATCGCGGATGCTGGGCCATTAGTGTATGAACCGCTGTGGCAACAAATCATTGCCTTAGCCATTTACCAAACCACGACCGTTTGCTCCGCCAATCAACTTTTTGATGAGTTGGTGGTAAATGAAGACAGCAGCGGTATCGAACCATTAATGGAAAAAATCTGGGGAACAAATGCCCCTAACCGCATCATTGCACAGATCCATCAAGGTCAGTTTGTTGCTGATCATCTCCCCTCCTGGTGTCCTTTAGAGCACTTCACGCCCTGAGGTAAATATTGAAATGCAGTGTAAATTGACGGAATCGCCCTCACTGACACATCATCGAGCGAATTTTGTTTGAATATTTCGAAAGAAATTAGCATGATGGAGCATCAAATCAGTTAATTTTTACGATGATGCATAGACCAAAATCCACGCTGGAACAATGGCGTATTCTGCAAGCGGTAGTTGACTTCGGCGGCTATGCGCAGGCCGCTGATAAACTCAACAAGAGCCAGTCATCGCTAAATCACGCCGTAGCCAAGCTGCAATCACAACTCGGTATTCAATTACTCGAAGTCCGGGGTAGAAAAGCTTATCTCACAGAACAGGGTGAAGTGCTATTGCGACGTTCTCGTCATGTAACACAAGCTGTCGGCGAGTTGGAGCAACTTGCCAACAACCTGGAGCAAGGCTGGGAGCCAACATTAATCGTTGCCAGGGAACTGGTATACCCCATGGATAAGTTGACGGACGCATTGGCGGCATTCCTACCCGAAAGTCGCGGTACTCGTATCACTGTTGTCGATACTGTGATCAACGGCACTAGTGAGTTGATTCAGAATAACCAAGTAGATATCGCAATATGTGGTATTCCTCCCAAAGGTTATATCGCTCAACCCCTATGCGAACTGGATTTTTATCTGGTATGTCATCCTTCACATCCGTTGGCACTGACCCCAGAACTGGAAGATGACCACATCTTGGCGCAGCATCTGCAGATAGTCATCAAGGATACCGGAGTTAACTCACAGCAGGAAACGGGTTGGCTAAAAGCGGAACAACGCTGGACCGTGAGTAATTTCCATGAGGCCAAAGTGATTCTCAGTAAAGGCATAGGGTTCTGCTGGGTACCGGCGCATATGGTCGAAAAAGAATTGGCGAATGGTGATTTGGTGCGATTAAAGATCAAAGGTTCGAGTTGCCGGAGAATTGTGCTGACACTCGTCGTCCCCCAAAGAGATAAGCAGGGTCCCGCGTCTAAACTGCTAGAAGCATTGATTTTAGCCCAACATGGGGAGTTGCCCCATAGCAACTAAGCAGCGGCAAAAGCCGAGTGATTACCCACATGAGGATCTTGTTGCTGCAATTGCTGCTCTTCTAACGTTGCATTAGGCAGGCTGATATTATCAAGATCATGGGCTGCAACGGGTGGCAGACTACGATCTTCACTCGAAGCATGTTGTTGAGCATTCACCTGTCCCATAATTCTGGCAATACTCAACGGATAAGCATTGGCGTTATCCTGGGCAGATTGTTCACTGTCGGCAACAGGCGTCTGCGAGGTATACTGTTTTGCCGCGTCGCTGACTAACTGAGGATCAGTGCCACTACGCTGTGCAGTGAGCTGTTCTCTGGCGCTGTTATACTTGCGCATCGCTTCTGCTGCCACCTGAATATCCGCAGAAGAAGGATCATTGGGTGCCATTGCCGCCGCATAAACCTGTTTCATTTTATTCATGGTTGCTTGAGGATCGCCAGGGATCACCGACACATCAATGTCCACTTCCCCATTTACGGCATATCGCTTGCCGTCCACACCATCTTCGTAATCAAACTGAGGTTGCCCGGCATAAACACCGCCAACGGTGGCATGCGCCCGCTCGTGAGTGCGAACCTCATCATCCCGCTGCTTAAGCTGTTCTAATTGCTGCAGTTGCTGCGGCGGTTGTGCCACAGTAGCACTATCGCCGTTGGCTTTGTCGGTACTGTCATTCTGACTCGCATCATCAATGGCAGCATCCTGTTCTGTGGTAGTTTCTGTTCCATTGTCCGTTAAGGCGGCGGCCCCTAATACGCCTAATGACAAACTGACTAATCCAGAACGGTTTCTTTGAGGCAATACGGCTGAGCTATCTGCAGACAGCACAGCCATATTAATATCAGTATTGCTATAACGAGGATTGCTTACTACGGAATGAATATTTGCAGACGCTTCCAAGCTGACTGGCACAGTAACAACCGCACTGTTACTGAGGCTAGTCACGGTTGGCGCTTTCAGAGAAAGAAGCGCCGGGAACATGTTAAACCTCGATATCAATAATGCTGCCGAGCGTGTCAGAGGCTCGTTGCAGCACATTTACAGAAGCTTCACCTTGACGCTCAGAAGCCATAGCGGAAACCAGCGCATTGGTGGTGTCTGGGCTGCTGACAGAGGCCACAGCGCTACTCGTGTCTGTCGAGGTCGAGGACGCTGGTGATACGGATGCTTGAGCCACATCAACAGTAGCTTGGGTCAGACCTGATTGAGCGGCTTGCAGTCCCTGAACTCCGGCAGCAAAAGCGGACTGTATTTGCATGGTCATTCCTCCAACAATAAAGATGTGTTGTAGTGTATGTCATACACTAACATTGTTTGATTATTGTTCAAATTGGCATCCATGTACAGTGTTAGTCCTACTCTGGCCGTGTAAAAATTGCCAAGTAGCTGCTACGGCCCTGCATGGTTGTGTGTATTCACTGATTGGTCGCAACAACAATAGGCGTTTATAGTCATAGCCGATAAAATCTTTAGCTAACACATGTTCACTTAAATATAGTAATTGATTATTGCTATTGTTACACTCAAGGCAACAAAATTGGCAGGTTGAGACACTATAATCATGGCAGTAAGGGCAGCTGAAGAATCTATTATTGGGGGTTACTCACTCAGTGAAGAGGTAGCAAACAGTATCAGTCATGGTCTAGGTGTCATATTGGGCGTTGTAGCACTGATGCTAATGTTGACTAAGGGATGGGATTCACTCAATACAGTTCAGTTAACAGGTGTAAGCATATATGGCGCTAGCTTCATCCTGTTGTTCCTCTGTTCCACGCTCTACCATAGTATTCCGCAGTTACATTGGAAACGGCGTCTGAAAGTATTAGATCATTGTGCTATCTATCTGCTGATTGCCGGTACATATACCCCGATGATGTTGATCTCAATGCAGGGTACTAACACTGAATGGGTGCTGATCGCCATCTGGTCGCTGGCGGCAGGCGGGGTGCTGTTTAAAAGTTTCTTCGTGCATAGATTCAAGGTGCTGAGTCTGACGTTATATCTGGTGATGGGCTGGCTTTGTATGTTAATCCTGCCTCAACTTATTGCACATCTCTCGCCTAAGGGGTTTTGGTTACTCGTTGCCGGAGGATTAAGCTATAGCGTTGGGGTCTTGTTCTACACAGTTAAAGCCATCCCCTTTAACCATGCCATCTGGCATCTGTTTGTCTTAGGGGGCGCAGTCTGCCATTTTCTGTGTATCTACCTTGGTGTGATCCCTGAATAACGAAAGCGTTAGTGAAAGTCCCGTGATGACACTAACAGTTGCTCCATTACCGATGATAAATCTTGTAACTTACCAGCAATCAAATGCAACACGCCGGCAGAAAACTCCACAATGCCACTGACTTTAAGTATACGGGCTGACAGGTAGGGTTGCCGCTGCGCCTTGGCGGTTCCACTCCAGACGATGACATTAATATGACCCGTTTCATCTTCTAACGTTATAAAAGTCACGCCACTCGCCGTTCCCGGTCGTTGCCGTCCAACGACTAACCCGGCTACATTAACCAACTGCCCATGACGACACTGCCATAATGCTTTTGCAGTATAGCATTGCGGCAAAGAACCCTGTTGCCGCAATAGTGCTATGGGATGGCGTCCCAGTGTCAAGCCAATATGCGCATAATCCGCTAATATTGCGTCTACTTCGGTCACTACGGGTAATGTCACCGCAACTTCGGTCGCTTCAACATTGCGGAGCAAGGGCAACTGCTGTTGTGCTGCGGCCAGTTGCCAGCGCGCCTGATGCCGATCACCACTGAGTTCAGCAAATGCATTGGCACTGGCTAAAGCTTCAAGATCGTCGCTGGCGATCGGTAAAGATACCAACTGCGACATCTGCTGAAATCCTGCACCTTTGGCATTTAACAACGTTAGTGCAGCCCTGAAACTTAGACCTTTAACCAATCGCAACCCCAGTCGCAAAGCCAAAGTGCCATCGGTAGTTGCTTCTAGTGTACAGTTCCAGTCACTGCGGTTAATGGCAACCGGTAATACACTGACGCCATGACGGCGCAGATCCTGTACCAATTGTGATGGGCTATAAAATCCCATTGGCTGACTATTGAGCAGCGCACAACAAAAAGCAGCCGGATAGTAGTGCTTCAAATAAGCAGACACATAGGCCAGTAACGCAAAACTGGCTGAATGCGATTCAGGGAAACCATATTCACCAAATCCCCGTATCTGGCTAAAAATCTGTTTGGCAAAACTTTCGCTATAACCGCGCGCCGCCATACCATCCAATAACTTTTGCTCAAACTGCTCCAGTTCACCAGTACGTTTCCAACTGGCCATTGCCCGGCGTAACTGATCAGCCTCACCACCACTGAAACCTGCCGCAACCATTGCTAGGTGGATCACTTGCTCCTGAAAAATTGGCACGCCGAGGGTACGTTCAAGTACACCCCGAACAGCTTCAGAAGGAAATGACACACTTTCCAGTCCATCACGGCGACGTAGAAAAGGATGCACCATATCCCCTTGAATGGGTCCAGGACGAACAATGGCAATCTGTATCACTAAATCGTAGTAACAAGCCGGTTTCAGTCGCGGTAACATGCTGGTTTGGGCGCGAGATTCCACCTGAAATACCCCCATACTGTCACCACGCTGCAACATTTGGTAAACCGCGGGATCTTCCCAACGAATTTGGGCCATAGAAAACGGTTTAACATGTTGACTGAGTAAGGCAAAACACTTACGAATGGCCGTCAGCATTCCCAGCGCTAACACATCCACCTTCAGCAAACCTAAGCTTTCAAGATCGTCTTTATCCCACTGGATCACGGTACGTTCTGCCATGGCGGCATTTTCTATGGGCACCAATTCTGCCAGCGGTCCGGCAGAGATAATAAAACCGCCCACATGCTGTGACAGATGTCGGGGGAACCCCATAAGACTTTGTACCAATGGCAATAACCAACATCCAAGTCCTTGCTGTGGTACTAATGACTGACGTTGCAATTGTTGCTGCCAGTCTTCCTGAGTGTCTCGACGATCCACGGCAGCCATCAATGTCTCAATGCGCTGTTCATCTAACGCCAAGGCTTTGCCCACATCGCGCATGGCGCTGCGAAAGCGATAACTGATAACACTGGCGGCTAATGCCGCGCGCTCTCGCCCATATTTTCGATAGATATACTGAATGACTTCCTCGCGCCGTTCATGTTCAAAATCTACATCAATGTCAGGTGGTTCATGTCGCTCTTTGGAAATAAATCGCTCAAACAGCATATTGATTTTAGTTGGATCAACTTCCGTAATCCCCAGGCAAAAACACACCACAGAATTGGCTGCTGAACCTCGTCCCTGATGCAGGATCTGTTGTGCTTTGGCAAAGTTGACCAAATCGTAAATGGTCAGAAAAAAATACTCATATTGCAGTTCACGGATAATTTGCAGTTCACGTGTATATTGCTGACGCACGGTTTCTGGCACGTTGCCGTGATAACGCCGTTGCGCTCCCAGCGCTACTTCCTGCGCTAGGTACTGTGCAGCCGTCATGCCTTTAGGCACGAGTTCCGCCGGATATTCATATTTGAGTTCATCCAGTGAGAAATGGCAGCGCTTGGCAATCTGCACACTATTATCGAGCCACGCTTGAGGAAAACGTTTTTGTATGGCGGATATCGGCTTCATCGCCATTTCGGCATTAGTGCTAAGTAAAGCTCCTGCATGGGGGATATCGGTGTTATGGCGAATACATGTAAGAACATCCAATAACTGCTGGCGCTGTGGGCAATGCATACGGATATTACCGGCGGCGACGCAGGTTAAGTCAGCCGTTTCCGCCAATTGTTGCTGTAGTTCAAGTTGCCAAGCTTCTCCAGCATCTAACAGCCGTTCCATTAATAAATAGGGAGCCGTTCCTAGTACCGTCACCCATTGCTGCAGCAATTGCTGTAGATATTGTAAACCCTGTGGCCGAAAATGACCGTCAACCGCTACCGTACCTTGCCACAAAGGTGGTCGCCATAAACAAATACAGCGTTGTTCCAAGGTAGAAAAATCAGCCAAATCTAACTGATAACTGCCCTTCTCTGCCCGACGGCGACCTAGGGTAATCAGCGCACTTAAGCGGGCGTACCCCAACCGATCTGGTGCTAAAACCACAAGTAGCCCCTGTGGTAATTGAAACTCTGCGCCAACAATCAAAGAGATTTGATGTTTCTTGGCGGCATCATGGGCTTTCACTATTCCCGCCAGAGAACATTCATCAGTAATGGCGAGCGCCTGATAACCCAAGCTGGCGGCAGTTGCCACCAGTTCTTCAGGATGAGACGCGCCGCGCAAAAAGCTGTAATTCGAAATGGCATGTAACTCTGCGTACATCAACTCATCCAGCCATGTAGTAACAGTTGGCCCTGACAGCGGAATACCCAGCAATAACCACCTTGCCGATGACGCGCTAGATAGTAATCTCGCATTGGGAAGTCACTCGCAAACCAAGGTGAGGTTATACGCTCCGGCCCTTTGACAATCTCAATGTCGGTGCTTAGCAGCGGTTGTGGTGTAGCCAGTAGCCATAATGGTCTGAGTGCAGCGGTAGGTGCAGGCAAAGTTGCAGTTTGCGGAGGCCATTGCTGGATGGGGCGACTGTGGCTCGCCAGTTCCGGTAATGGTGAAGCCTGATAGCACAGTTGCCGTACCTGTTGATTGCCCAGTCTGGCTTGCAACCGTGCCAGCAGTTCCGGTAGTGGTTGCTGTTCATGCGTGGCTTTACTCAAAGGCGGATGTTGCTGTTGTTGTGCAATAAAATGATCAGCTACAAGCACTAGCTCAGTGACTGGCTGAGGCAAGGTCAACCGTTCCAATTGCAGACGACATAACTGTAACAGTTCTGGCTGACGAAACTCGCCCAACGGGTAAACAATCGTCAACGTCATAGGCGAAAGACTGCTATCACGAAAATACAGACGCAACTGCAGTTGCTGAACCGCCAATTGCCGTGCCCGCAAGTAAGTAGCCAATTGACTGAACATGGGAGCCAATGGGAATAGCAATCCCTGAATATAACTAACATCGTGCGGTAATAACCGCTTGAGTTGGAACTGCGGCGGCAACTGATACGCCATCCGGGCATAAGTGAGACGCCCCTCCAGTTGCAACAGCGATGTCAGCAATGACGGGCCAAAGCGCTTACCCAACTCTGGCCGAGGTAAAGACTGTAGTTGCTGCCAATCCCGAATCCCCATTGCTAATAGTCGCTGTCGTGTTTTCTCCGCCAATGGCAATGATTGTAGCGGTAACTGTGGTGGCAGCTGTGTTATCACCGGCACAGCAGAGGCTGTTTCTTGCTGTTCATACGCTTGTTTTTTTGTCTGTGGTTTGTCTGATAAAAGGCCCTCAGGCGCTGCCAGTTGTCGATAACATGCTGATCTGGGTGTAGCTGTCGGCTTAACGCTATTTGCTGTCAATATTGATGTCATCCAACCTCTCGCCAACAATGCTGCATGTAAGGGATAACGCGCCAACGCCAATGAATAATGCAACCCGAACTGCCGACATCGCTGGCAATAGCTATCAAGAAAACGCCACTGGCTACCAAATAATCGCAACATGGAGCCCATCTCTAGCACTAAGGTTTCAGTTGGCCAATGAATCGCTGAGGGTGCCGTTGGCGTTATCGCTTCAGGCCATAATAGTGGGGGCCAGATCCGAGCGCTGAAATCATAATTCCACTGGCATAACCAGTGTTGCAATGCAGCAATATCCATTTGTGCCAAAGGTAGCAATCTCAGTTCCGGCAATAGTGCTTGTGCCGTTGCTTGGCTCATTCCCGGCTTAACACCCATAGTTGCTGCTTGGGGGCTGACGGAATGCAGTTGTTTAAACGCTGCATCATACAAAGCCAACGGCGGCAATCCCGCATATACGGAAGTAAAAGTTGCAGTTTCCGCTGAAATGGTTTGCAGTTGCCAAGCCTGATATTGCAGTAACAACTGAGGCAAATAGACCCCCAACCAACATTCAGCCATGATGCTGTTGCCGCATCGACTGTTTGCCTTCGGAATCATGCCAAGGGCCAATAACAACATTTGCGTCATAAGTGACCGTCATTACGGGCCGCCAGCCAGGTACTGCAATGCCGGATAACCGGATCTCGGGTACCGGCCAACCACCACGGCGTTTAAGGATCTGCAGACAGCACCGATTCTCTGTCAGTGGTGTCAATGCCAGTTTCAACGGTATCGGATGGTTGTTTCCCACTTGTGACATAGGCAAAAAACAGAATCCCAAGGCATTACCCGACTCTGCGGCTAACTGTAACTGACGTGCTTCTTTAAGCGATAAGGTATCAAACCAACCCAATACTAATGGACAGCTACCACTTTTCAGTAGCTGCTCCATTGCCCATAAAGCGTCACGACGCGCAGTCACATCCAGCCATAACACATATTCTGGGCTGAGCTGCATCCAAGCCAGCATCTGGGCATTAGGGATAAACTTTGGCGCTACCAGTGCAATAGGTTTAAGTGTGGCGGCAGACAGATACTGCTGGAATAATGGCAGTAGCAACCCTAACTCGCCACAGCCTGGTGCAGGAGTGAATAATTCACAAATACCGTGGGCTGGCCAATAAGGCATATGGTCTGTCAATTCGTACAAACCAGTCTTGTAGCCCGCAACAGCTTGTAACTCAGGTTGACCGCGCCAAAGATCTTGCCGTTGCAACAAGGATTCAAGTGCATTGTTCATCAATACCACCGAAATACTGTATTTTTATACAGTATAAATCAATCATTGATAGCTGCAAGTTCTCAGTCATCCAACAATAACGAGTGGGTAAAATGTTGCTTTTGTAATGACAAGGGTTTTTCTACAATTCACTTAACGATAACAGGAGCCCAATAGTGTTATGTCATCATCCACAGCTACCACCAAACCCTCGCCGCAACAACGTATCTGGCAGGTAGTGGCAATGATTCCAGAAGGGAAAGTCGCAAGTTATGGTAAAGTTGCGGATTATGCCGGATTACCCGGACGGGCACGTTATGTTTCTCGGGCACTAAAACTGGCGCCAGACAGCCTCCAGCTACCCTGGCATCGCGTAATCAACGCACAGGGAAAAATCGCTTTTGCCAAAGATACTGAGCCATTTCGTGAACAGCGCTATCTGTTACGTAATGAAGGAATACCGGTGAACCATGGACGCGTTGCCTTGTCTGAATTTGAGTGGCGACCAGATCTGGCAACACTAGTGCTATGCCTACCGTTTTAATATAGAGGAGAGACTATTTGAAAACCTGTCGTTTGCTATTGCTGCTATGGTTACTACCACTGACAGTATTGGCTGCGCCTAGCCCGTTAGCCCCACAAGTGGTGGAATATCAGGTGAAATATGGCAGCTTCAGCCTCGGCGGCGCCCGTTTCATATTAAGCCCCCCCAAAGGCAACACCTATCACTATGAAATGGATAGTGATTTAGGTTTATTGTTGCTCTCTGATAAGCGCAAAATCAGCAGTGTTTTCACCGACGACAATGGTCAGTTACTGCCATTACGTTTTATCCATGAACGCACAGGTACCGGCAAAAACTTCAGTGAGCAGATTGCGTTTGCCAAAGACTTGGGAAAAGTCTTCAGCGTCTATAAAGGAGAAAAAAGCAAACTCGACTACGCTGGCACTTTGTATGACGCCATGATGCTACAGTTGCAATTTCGCCTTGATCTGACCAAAGGCAAGCAGCAATTTAGCTATAAGATGGTGAAAGATAACGAAATAGAAAATTATCATTTTCGAAATCTGGGAACGGAAACCGTGACCTTACCAAGTGGTAGTTATCAGACAGTACATCTGCAGCTCATACGCAAAAGTCAAAAACGCCATACCGATGTATGGATGGCGCCAGATTTAGGTTATCTACCAGTGAAATTTATCCACGAAGAGAAAGGCAGCGCCATAGAGCTAACATTAAAGCGGGTGCAGTTCACGGGTGCTACCGGCACAGATCAACTCGCCCAGACAGAATAGTTTCCATTCTCCAGGCTGCAGCCGCTGCCAGTGCTCATTATCTGTCAGCGGCCGGGTGGCTACCACAGTGACAATATCATTAGGTGTGGTTTCTTGATGGAAGTCGATTACCACATCGGTATCAATGAGCTTGGCCTTGCCAAAAGGAGCTTTTCGGGTGATATAACACAGATTGTTGCTACAGAAACTCATTAAATAACGTCCATCACTCAGGATCATATTGAAGATCCCAAGCTCGCGTATCTGCGCTGCCAGCAGCGCAATATACTGAAACACGGAGCGCATATCCGCTGGTTCCCGCTCACCAAATTTTGCCACTAATGATTCCAACAACCAGCAAAAAGCCAGTTCACTATCGGTTTCACCCACACTCTGATAGCGATGAGTCACAAACTTTTGCTGATAGCCTGTTAACTGTCCGTTATGGGCGTAAGTCCAATAACGTCCCCATAGTTCACGGGTGAACGGGTGGGTGTTTTCCAGCGACACTTTACCGCGATTCGCCTGCCGGATATGGCTGATTACCACTTCACTTTTGATGGGATAAGACTTGATCAATCTTGCCACTTGAGAACGGCTGCTAGGTGCCGCATCTTTAAAGGTACGACTGCCCTTCCCTTCATAAAAGGTAATTCCCCAACCATCTACATGCGGCCCGGTAACACCACCTCTTTCTGCCAGTCCAGTAAAACTGAATATGATATCGGTCGGGATGTTAGCACTCATTGCCAGTAGTTCACACATCAGCAAAGTCTCAGAAAAATCAGCAATCTCAGGGCATTGTATCCATCTGCTATCAGAAGTGAAATTGCCCCCGTTAAAATTATTCAAACGTTTGTTTGAAAAGTGCTTGAGTTAGATCGCAATCACGTTTACTTTTAATGCGACACAGGTCTGACCACAAGCTAAAATTGTGATAGTGATCGGTAAAATATATCGGCATACAGCTCTTACAAAGAGCAAGAAAAAGGAGAATCACAGTGACTACCCTGCTTTGGATCATCGCATTATTGTTGATTTTGGGAGCAGCCGCCTACCTGAGGGTTTCGTTGATGACCGCGACACTGGCTGCAGCAGCCACGCTACTCATTGGCAACCTTACCGGGATTATGGGCGCATGGGCCTGGGTGGTATTTTTAGTTATCGCTTTGCCGCTGAATATCAGCCCCTTCAGGCAAAGTGTTATCACCCGGCCACTGCTAAAACTCTATCGCGGCATCATGCCGGAAATGTCCAGTACCGAAAAAGATGCTATTGAAGCTGGCACCACTTGGTGGGAGGCGGATCTGTTTGCTGGCAGCCCTAACTGGAAAAAACTGCACAACTATCCCAAAGCACGCCTGAGTGCTGAAGAACAAGCCTTTCTTGATGGACCGGTAGAAGAAGTTTGTGCCATGGTCAGTCAACATCATGTATCTCATGAGCTGGCGGACCTGCCACCTGAAGTCTGGAGCTATCTCAAGAATAAAGGTTTCTTCGCCATGATCATTAAGAAGAAATTTGGGGGTCTTGAATTCTCCGCCTATGCCCAGTCACGAGTGCTACAGAAATTAGCTGGCGTTAGCAGCGAATTGGCATCAACCGTTGGTGTTCCTAATTCCCTCGGTCCCGGCGAATTATTGCAGCACTATGGTACCGAAGCACAACAAAATCATTACCTACCGCGACTGGCATCTGGTGATGAGATCCCGTGTTTTGCGTTGACCAGCCCGGAAGCAGGTTCTGATGCAGGATCAATCCCTGATTATGGGGTGGTCTGTAAAGGCATGTGGCAAGGGGAAGAAGTGCTGGGGATGAAACTAACCTGGAACAAACGCTATATCACTTTGGCTCCCATAGCTACAGTATTGGGATTGGCGTTTAAACTGCGCGATCCTGACCATCTGTTAGGACAACAAGAAGATATCGGTATTACTTGTGCCTTAATCCCAACCGATGTGGAAGGTGTCGAAACTGGCCGCCGCCATTTCCCGCTGAACTGCATGTTCCAGAACGGGCCAACCAAAGGTAAAGACATATTTGTCCCCTTAAGTTTCATCATCGGTGGCCCAGACATGGCCGGTCAGGGCTGGCGGATGTTGGTAGAATGTCTGTCGGTCGGGCGTGGTATTACACTGCCCTCAAACTCCGCTGGCGGCGTAAAAATGCTGGCGCTGGCAACCGGTGCTTATGCCCGGATCCGTCGCCAATTCAAGCTGCCCATCGGCAAACTCGAAGGAATTGAAGAACCGATGGCCCGTATCGGTGGTAATGCTTATCTGATGGATGCCGTGACAGCATTAACCACCACAGGGATTGATCTGGGTGAGAAACCCTCAGTAATCTCCGCCATCGTCAAATATCACCTCACTGATCGCATGCAGAAATGTCTTATCGACAGCATGGATATTCACGGCGGTAAAGGTATTTGTCTTGGTCCTAACAACTATCTGGGTCGAGCTTATCAGGCCGCACCCATTGCCGTTACCGTAGAAGGGGCCAATATTCTGACCCGTTCGATGATCATCTACGGCCAAGGCGCTATTCGCTGCCATCCCTATATTCTGGCAGAAATGGAAGCTGCTTTTGACGAAAATCGCGGTCGTGGTTTACGTCAGTTTGATGCTGCCCTGTTTGGTCATATTGGGTTCAGCTTGAGCAATTTTATTCGCAGCTTATGGTTAGGGCTTACCGGCGCACGTTTGTCTAACGCACCCTTCAGTGATCAGACCAAACGTTACTATCAGCAGATGAATCGCTTCAGCGCTAACCTGGCATTGCTGTCAGATCTGGCAATGGCCACGCTGGGTGGTGGTCTGAAACGTAAAGAGCGTATCTCCGCTAGATTAGGCGATATGTTAAGCCAACTGTATCTAGCATCAGCCACACTGAAACGTTACCAGGATGATGGTCGTCTCAGTGAAGATCTGCCATTAGTGCAGTGGGCGGTTGAAGATGCACTATACAAATTACAGAGCTCTCTGGATGATTTGTTAGACAACTTTCCGTCCGGCCTCGGTGGCGTACTGCGCTTAGTCTTGTTCCCTTTCGGTCGGCCGCTGAAACGTCCCAACGATAAGCTGGATCATCGGGTTGCCAGAATTATGCAGACCCCTTGTGCCAGCCGTGAACGTCTTGGCAAAGGCCAGTTTCTACGGGCCTGCAGCAATAACCCCATGGGTGTACAGGAACAGACACTACGGGATATTCTCAGTGCTGAGCCACTGTATGACAAAGTCTGCCAAGCGGCGGGCAAACGTCTTCCGTTCATGTATCTCGACAAAATTGCTGCCGAAGGAAAAGCTTTGGGAGTCTTGTCAGACGATGAAGTGAAACTGCTGGAAAAGGCTGAAATTGGCCGTCTCAAGTCCATCAATGTCGATGATTTTGATGCACAGGAACTGAAAGCACAGCGTCTTGACCAAGCTCAAAATAGTGAACAAGCCGCCTGAGATTGTTGATGTTAGTAAAAAAGAGACCTTTTAAGGTCTCTTTTTTGTCACTAGCTGGGCTAACCAACCTGTCCAGCAGCCTTCGTCTGAATTTCAGCACTTTTCTTACGTAGGTTTTCCTCGGCAGCCTTTTGTTGATGTAATTCCATTGCCTCTTTCGGGATCAAACTGATCAGCTCAATGCCCGTCGGTAAATCTTTAGTATCTGCCGTTACCACAAACACTTTACCGCCTTTCATATAAGCCAGAGGTATGACTGTTTCACCATAGCGCTCACGGAAGTTATGAAAGGTAAAGGCATCGGTAATGTTAGTACTTTTAATCACTCCATCCCGCGACATCAGGCTATGCAGGCGCGCATAAGAGACATTGTCACTGAACAAGCACATGCGGCGCAGATAAGACTCCGATAACTGGTGCCTAGCACTGCCACCATTGCTGTCATTAGTACTGACACCAAACACTTTTTCTGCGCCAAAAATATCTTGAAAATGAAAAAATACCACGGGATTAAGTTGCTGGTAAGGCGACAGGATCAACACTCGGCCAATGCCACTGAGATCCAAATACGTTTCAGCATGCTCAGATACCGGGTTGCCGAAATAGACCTGAATATTGTCCATTCTCGCTTGGCGCACGTTATCCCAGTTACTGTCGGCAATAATCACTTTAATGCCCTTGCCTACCAAAATCTTGGCAAATTCCCGGGCAAACTTTGAGCCGCCAAAGATCAGCAAGCCTTCGGCGCTATCGGATTTAACCCCCAACCAATTGGCCCAACGTCTGGCTGTCAAAGACTGAAACACAACAGTGCCAATAATGATCATAAATACCAGTGGCACCAGCGCATCAGCGCCTTCAAAACCACGGCTCTCCAGTTTAATTGCAAACAGAGAAGATACTGCTGCCGCCACAATGCCCCGTGGTGCCACCCAGCTCAGGAACCATTTATCACGGGCACCAAGCGATGTCCCAACACCGGAAATCCACACGCTGAGTGGCCGAGCCAAAAACAGTACCACCAGTAACACGCCAATACCGCCCCACCCCAGATCAACCATAGCGTGGGAGTCCAATCTGGCCGCCAGTAAAATAAACAGTGCCGAGATCAGCAACACCGTCAGCGTTTCTTTAAATTCAAGAATATCGGCAATATTGACACCGCGCATATTGGCTAACCAAATGCCCATCACGGTAACCGTCAGTAACCCCGACTCTTCCTGTAGTAAATTCGACCCGACAAAAATACCCAACATAATCGTCAGTACGGCAGTATTGGTCAGATAGTGAGGTAACAGATTGCGTCTGAGGATAATGCCCACCGCATAGCCAGCAAGAGCCCCTAGACCAAACCCTATCCCCAACATCGAGCCTAAGGCGGTCAGTACATGTGATGTCTGGTCACTGCTAACGGTAATGTACTCGAACACCAATACCGCCAGCATAGCGCCTATTGGATCGATCACAATGCCTTCCCAACGCAGAATATTGGCTAACTGTGCTTTCGGCCGTACGGTGCGTAGCATGGGCACAATCACCGTTGGCCCAGTCACCACCACCAAAGCACCAAACAGTAACGCTAGCGGCCAGTCAAACCCCAACATGAAATGTGCTGCTGGCGCAATACAGCCCCAAGTGATGAAGGTGCCAACAGATACCAAATGTGTCACCATTCGGCCATGATCTTTAATCTCCTTGAAATTCAGCGTCAGCGCCCCTTCAAACAGGATAACCGCCACCCCAAGCGAGATGATGGGAAACAACAAATCACCGAAGATAGCATCAGGTTGCAACAATCCTAAGCCCGGCCCCAGCAGCAGTCCACACAACAACAACGGCAGAATCGCAGGCAAACGAAACAACCAACCCAACCACTGGCAGATCAATGAAAGCACGCCAATAAAGGCCAGCATGGCGGTAATTTTTTCTACCATAAAGTTTAACCCCTGGTTGTTTCCGTGGCATCAGGTAGACACCGACTACAGTTAACATACGTGAACATCAAAAAGAATGTAACGAAACCTGGCCCTACCCAAGGTTGGTCTGAGGTATAAGATATTAAACTCGATATTTATGAACGATAAATAACAAAAAACCTGCCCAATGGACAGGTTTAAATGTTGGCGGGCTGAACTCGAACCCGCCTAGAGTGGCAGGCCGACATTCTAACCAACTGAGCTACCACCCCAGTTAAATCACCCTATGAGGTGTTATTAATTGTTTACGATCGACTGGCGGGATGGACGGGACTCGAACCCGCGACCCCCGGCGTGACAGGCCGGTATTCTAACCAACTGAACTACCACCCCAACTAATCGTTGCGAATAATAAGGTAGCACATTGAAAATCGTCAACAATTTTTTACCAACCATCAGCTATTGAGTCAATTTTCATACAATGAGCGACAAAATATTGTACGAAAACTAGGGTTGCTTTTCGTCTTCATCCGGCATCGATAGATCAATATCCTGTAACTCAGGAGCTTGCGCCTGCTCCCGTTGCTTCGCCAACATCTCCTGCTCCGCCGCCGCCAGCGCCTGTTTGAGCAACGCCCGTTTACGCATAAATAGCATCAACGCTAAACCCACAACCAGCAGTACACTGTTGCCCACGATTATCCACAATACCGCATCGTCTTTGGCTTGTTGCTCTTCTTCTGACGCTTCTTTGGCCTGAATGGCAGCAATCACCTCTGGACTTGGAGGTGGTTCTGGTGGTGACACATAATTGAAGAACCGTTCGGGTAAGGTCATGACGATCTCACGTCCGGCCCAATTAGTGCTGAATAATGTCCCTTTAATACGATAGCTGCCAAACTCGGTCACCTGCGGCAGTTCCAGCGCATGTTCAGCTTGCGCTAAATCGCGTACCGTCAAAGATAACTGGAATCCCGCAGGCCCGACGATATCCAGCTGGAAATAAGTTTCTGCCAGTTGTAATTCCTTGGTATCCACAAACAACTGCAAGCCCCACGGCTGCTCTCGGGGATTATCTGGGGCCTTCACCTTGATATCCGCCGGTTTGGGAGACAATACAAACGCCTGTTGATATTCGCGCTCAAATACCGCATTTTCCACTTTTAATTCAAGTGTATAGTGGCCCCAAGGCTGGTTGAGGTTAATGTCTGCGGTAAAGATCCCATCGTCTGGACGCTCGTCCAGCTTCTCACCATTATCTTGGTAACTGCCAACCGTAAGAGTTCCCGCTGCAAAATTCTCATCTTTAGGCTGGTGCTCAGAAATGAACTTCGCATTCCATTGCAGCATATATTCAAGGCCGGGCAAGCGCATTTGCAAATTATCGCCGGTAAGCCCAGCAGTAAGCTTAAGACGCTCCCCTTGATACAAAGGTTGTGGCAAAGGATCGGCCCAAATACCGAGTTTTGAGACCTTAGTGATTTGTGAACCAGGCACGACTCTACCCAGCAACTGCCAAGGGCCCGGTTGGGGATTTTTTATCTGGATCATATCGCCGCTGATACTGTCTTCCCAACGTACCGACTCGGGGTGTCGACTGGCATACCATTTACTGCCATCGGGCAATACCACCACCACTGGTGCCGAGCCATACTCCCGCTGTATCACCAATGTGATTTCATCCACCATATGATCAATGCGGAAACGGTTCTTTAGCTCAGACGCCTGTGCCAACGGCAACGTCACCTCTTGCGCCGCATAGACAGGCAGTGCCGCTCCCACAAAAACCAACCATAAACACCAAAGGGGCGAGATTCTCATGCTGCCCGAAATTTCCTGTTTTAATTACGCCACAGACACTTACCGGATTTAGCCACCAAATCCAGCCGTTGCTCGTGCATACTCAGTTCATCGGCAGAAGCACTGATCACTTTAAGTTTTGAACGATTGTTATCAAGACGGATAATGCCACCTTCGGCACCATCGGTATGCCCACTGTCCAGACTTAAATTAAATTTGGTCTGTCCACCAGTCATCGCCAGATATACATCGGCGAGGATCTCAGCATCCAATAAAGCGCCATGATATTCACGACGGGAGTTGTCGATATGATAGCGTTTACAAAGCGCATCCAGATTGTTTTTCTGCCCTGGATGCAAAAACTTAGCGATGGCCAATGAATCCAGTACTGCACAGAGATCCTTTACTTTCGGCCCTTTAGGCGTCAGCAATGAAAATTCATGATCAATAAAACTCACGTCGAAGGGCGCATTGTGCGCCACCAGCTCGGCACCATCGATAAATGCAACAAATTCCTCATAGATATCTTTAAACAGAGGTTCATTGGCGACTTGTTCATTGGTAATTCCGTGAACGGCAATCGCTTCTTCGTCAATCGCCTGCTGTGGATTGATATATTTGTGAAATGAGCGGCCTGTCAGACGACGATTGATCACCTCCACCCCACCAATTTCAATAATTCTATGACCTACATATACAGGGCCACCGCTTTGATTCATGCCGGTAGTTTCGGTATCGAGAATAATCTGACGGGCGGCGCTAGAGACAATATTCATATTATTTTTGCTGCTTACTCAATAACAACTTAAGATGACTGCTTTGCCGGCTATGTTAGCAACTTGATGAACGAACTGAAACAGATAGAAATTTTTACCGATGGCTCTTGTCTTGGCAACCCCGGCCCCGGCGGTTATGGCGCGGTCTTACGCTATAAACAACACACAAAAGAACTTTCTGGTGGATTCGCGCTCACCACCAATAATCGCATGGAACTATTGGCGCCGATTGTCGCGCTGGAAAGTCTGAAAGAACCCTGCCATGTCATCCTGACCAGCGACAGCCAGTATATGCGCCAGGGAATAACCCAGTGGATCCATAACTGGAAGCGTAAAGGCTGGGTCACCTCCGCCAAGACACCAGTGAAAAATGTCGATTTATGGCAACGTCTCGATAAAGCCAGTGAAAAACACCACATCGACTGGCGCTGGGTGAAAGGCCATGCGGGTCATCCTGAAAATGAACGTTGTGATGCCCTTGCGCGCGAAGCTGCAGAAGCTAACCCGAAAACACCAGACAAGGGTTATTTGGCTTCAACTTGATGCGATAACTGCAAAAAATCACTACAGAAATCAATAAACGCACTGGCAAGCGGTGTAAAGCTGAGGTGTTTGTGACGGATCAGGTAAAACGGCCGGGTTAACGTCAACCCCGCCACATTCACTATCCCGAATTCGCGCCTTGCCAGTTCTCGCTCTATCGTTAGCTCTGATAAAACACCGAGCCCGGCCCCCTGCTTTACCGCCTGTTTAATCGCATCCGGGGTTGGAAAGCTAAATTTTACTTCCGGGTGTAACCCCAGTTGATTGGCATTGTTAACGAAATATTCTCGGGTTCCCGATCCCTCTTCACGCAAAACCCAAGCACAGCCAGACAGTTGCTCTGGTGTAACTTGTTTGCCCGCTAACGGATGAGCCGGATGGCAGAAAATGCTTAGCCGGTCCTGGTGCCATGGCGCGGCCACAATACGACTGTCCAGGCAATATCCCTCAATGAACCCCAATTCGGCACGGAAATCTGCCACCTGCCGCACGACATTACGGGTGTTATCGATGGTAAGTTCAATTCTGGCATCGGTGTGCTGTTGACCAAAAGCCACCGCCGCTTTCGTCAGCAAAAAATTGCCGATGGTATTGCTAGCACTGACATGCAACGTACCCGCCAATAACGCTGCGGGACTGGCGAAAGCAATCTCAATATCCGAGGCCTGTTGTAACACTTTACTCGCCATTGGCAGTAACATACTGCCTTGCGAATTGAGCAATAAGCGATTGCCGGAACGTTCAAATAAGCGAGTTGCCAACTGACGCTCAAGCTCAGCTAACGCCATAGAGGTTGCTGGCGACGACAAATTAACCATCGCTGCTGCTTTGGCAACCTGACCACTACGCGCCACCGCCTCAAATACTTGCAGTTGTTTCAGCGTTATCCGCATATGATTTTTCTGCCTTTCCGACTTGCAATCTACTCTCGTTTCATTCGTCCGGAGTATCCGGCGGTGGCCGCTGGCTGCCAGCCGCTGACGCGTTTTCGCTGGCGATTGGTCAGCGGTGTTAGCGGCGCTTCAAGCTTACGCGCAACTAACAAGTAAACGGCACCCGTGCCGGGCAACCAATGATGCTGCCATTGTCGCAACAATAAAGGGAAGTCCCAGTCCGACATAAAGGCGTGATAGCACAAACGCTCATCATGAACCAACTGATACCCCAGTAACCCAAGCCAATCGCGCACCCGTGCGGGCATGAAAAAATTACCATTCCAAGGCCAACGTTGTTGATATTTGGGCAGTAATTTTCCTAGATAAGCACTGCTAAATGGATTGATACCACTGATGATCAGATAGCCACCACTCACCAGCACTCGGTCAACTTCACGCAGAATGCGATAGGGATCTTGCTCCGATTCCAGTAGCAAATGCATAGCAACAGCATCGATGCTGGCCGATTTGACCGGTAACTGGCAATACTCACCGCGTAGCGATGCGCCACACGCTGGGTAAATAGAAAATTGATGTTTTACTGCACACTTGCTACTGTCAAAATCAGCACTTAACGGACCCAATTGCAGTAAATGATAGCCAAATATTCTCGGCCACCAATACGCCAAAGACAGTTCCAGATCATGACGTAATTGTTGTCCACCGGGAAGTGCATCCCAGCTTGAGCCATGTAGATCTGGGGACATAACCTCTCCGATTTGACTACAGCGATAACAATAGCTTAATAATGAACGACTGCTGTAGGCAAGCTCTGCCACAGCTAAAATTGATTGTGATCAGCTAGCATGCGATTAAGGAAGTTTCCAGTGTCTGCCATATATCCCGCTACCCAGCATCGAAATTTTTCCGTGTTTCCGATTGCCGCTTTTAACGATAACTATATCTGGTGTATTCAGCCCGCAGCTTCCACGCTTGTCTGGGTGGTGGATCCCGGCGATGCAGTACCTGTGATGGAGGTGCTGCAACAAAAACAGCTACAACTCGCAGGCATACTCATCACACATCACCATAGGGATCATACCGGAGGCATTAATCAGTTGTTACGCCATTTTGGCCAACAGACACCTGTGTATGGTCCAGATAATCCAGCGATTGATAGCATCAGTCATCCTTTTCACGAGGAAGGCCAATACCAGCTCACCGCTGATAATTCTGAATTATCACTGCAGTTATATCAGGTTCCTGGACATACATTAGATCATCTTGCCTATGTTATCGACGACGCACTTTTTTGCGGTGATACCCTGTTTTGTGCAGGCTGTGGCCGGTTATTTGAGGGCTCAGCGGCGCAACTGTATAGTTCATTACAAAAAATTGCCAAGTTACCCCAAGATACCAAAATCTATCCTGCCCATGAATATACCCTTTCCAACCTGAAGTTTGCCGCCATTGCTGAACCTGACAACCAGGCCTTAATCAGCTTTACTGAGCAAGCGCAACAAACACGACAGTTGCAGTTACCGACTTTACCCAGCACTGTTGCACGTGAATTAGCGATCAACCCATTTCTGCATTGCGATGATGAACGATTGGTCGCTGTGCTCTCTCAGCACTGGCAAACAGTTGCAGATTCTGCCGTGACGCGGTTAAAACTTCTCCGACAGTGGAAAGACAATTACTGATTTCTTGGTTACAATGGGTCGCTTTGGCGCAGTTCAGTCCGCTATTGAGCTCTGCGCTAGTGGTATAACTTTATGATAATTAAGAAGTACTGCAAAAGTTCGGCCAGCACCTCTCGCCGAAAATAAAATCATGCCGGGGCACTCCCGGTACTCGTCTGACATGCTTTATCACCTGCGTCAGACAGATCAACGGTGCTGGTTCAATAACATTTTCTGTCACACGACAGCTTTTTGAGGATAGGCGCTTTTGAAGCAACGGAATTTATTCACGACCGCGGGGATAGTTGTGTTTCTCGCTGGCTGCCAGACTGTACCGTTACAGTCATCGCAAACGGCTCCCCCTAAGCCGCCCGCAAATGCCGCCGAGGTACTACAAAAAGCACCGCAGGAACCACAACAACCGCAATTGGCGGTAACCGACGTGTGGCAACGCTTACGCAATCAACTGAACATTCCGGTACCGGATAACAAACTGGTACAACAATATCGCGACTGGTACACCCACAACCCCAAACATCTGCAGCAAATATCGGAACGTGCTGCGCCCTTTCTGTACCTTATCGTTGATCAGATAGAACAGCGTCACCTGCCAATGGAACTGGCACTGCTACCCATCGTTGAAAGTGCTTTTGATCCCTATGCTTATTCACCAGGTGCAGCTTCTGGTTTATGGCAATTCACCTCACCAATGGCACGTCATTTCGGGCTAAAGATTAATTGGTGGTATGACGGCCGGCGAGATGTCCCAGCAGCCACGCAAGCGGCGTTGGATATGATGCAGTATCTCTATCGTAAAACCGGTAACAACTGGCTCTATGCTATCGCCGCATATAACACTGGTGAAGGCCGCGTCCTCAATGCTGTCAGACGTAATGCCAGCCAAGGCAAACCCACCGATTTCTGGTCATTGTCACTGCCTAAGGAAACTGAACGCTACGTCCCACAGTTGCTGGCGTTGGCGGATGTGATTAAGCACGCCGACAAATATGGTGTGCAATTAACGCCTATTGATAATCAACCTGCGGTAGAGGTTGTCGATACAGGTAGCCAGATTGACTTGGCGCTGGCCGCAAAGCTAGCGGGGATGGATATCAGCGAGCTGCAACAACTCAACCCCGGCTACAACCGCTGGGCTACAGCACCTAAAGGTCCATTCAAGTTAGTATTACCAGTGGATAAGGCTCAGGATTTTGAAGTTGCGCTGGCCACAACTGATCCATCTGACCGTCTAAATTGGCTACGCTATGAAATCCAGCCCGGAGATTCACTCGGTTTAATAGCGAAAGAGCACCAAACCACCGTCGATATCATCCGTGCAGTCAATGATATTAAAGGCAACAATATTGTCGCAGGCAAGCATCTGCTGATCCCCGTGTCGTTGCAAGATGCCAGTGCCTACCCACTGTCGGCCGATAATCGGTTGCAAAACAAACAGCTGAAAAGCAAATATAAAACCACTTATGCCGTGCGTCACGGCGATTCGCTGTGGAAAATCGCGCGCGCTAATAACCTCAGTGTCAGCGAAATTGCCAGCTGGAATGGTATGTCGGTAAAGGATGCGCTTCACCCAGGGAAAGTATTAGTGCTATGGCATAACCGCAGCAGCGATGAATCTGCAATTACCCGTACAGTGAAATACAAAGTCCGCAACGGTGACTCACTGGCCAGAATAGCGGACAAATTTAATGTGACGGTGTCGCAACTGCAGGAGTGGAATCAGCTGCAACGGCAAAAATATTTACAACCCGGTCAAGTACTCACTTTATTTGTTGATGTCACTGCTAGCGGTAGCTAATTATTGGTACATTTTGTGGCAAACCGCACACTTTGTGCGGTTCGAGTGAGCTTAATCAAAGTTTCATAATTCAAGTTGCGCAAATAGTAATCCGTAAGTGAGGTGTCACAATTTTGACACTCACAATTTCGGATAATGAAAGTAAACTAACTATTAACCGCGCTGTTGGGATATGAAGCGAGATAACTACATCACTGATGTGGAAACTGCTGTGCCTGAAGATGGTCGCATTATTTCCACGACTGATTTGAAAGGGAAAATTACCCATATCAATCAGCTGTTCTGCGATATCTGTGGATATAGTAAACAGGAATTAATAGGGCATGGGCACAATATAGTACGCCATCCACACATGCCCAAAGCTGCCTTTGCTGATTTGTGGCACGATATCCAGCAAGGTAAAAACTGGATGGGGTTGGTCAAAAACCGCCGTAAGGATGGTGGCTATTACTGGGTTAATGCCTTCATTACCCCCATCCGCCGGGCGGGTAAAATCTTTGAATACCAGTCTGTACGTACCAAAGCCGATCCTGACTTGGTCAAGCATGCGATCGCCTGCTACGCCGATATTGAAAAAGGCAAACTGCCGCTTCCTAAACTCGCATTATCGCTCCCCGCCAAAATCGGTCTGTGCTGGACGTTATCGTCGCTGTTGCTGCTGACACTGCCATTCATCCCTGCCACGGTAGGTATCCCCGCTGCCTTACTCGCAGTGCTGATCATGGGGCTAAGTGTAGGCAGATTGGCCGCCCGTTGCCGCAGACTGCAGCAACTCAGCGATAGCGTGCAGCAAAGTAAACTGATGCAAGCAATTTATACTGGTGATACCGATATCCTGTCGGCGGCGGAACTAAGCATTCGTATGCAACGCGCCGAGATCATTGCCATCACCGCACGCATTGATGATACCAGTGAACATCTGACCCATAATTTGAAATCTCATCAGCAATCTGTGGATGCCAATCATCAAGAGTTGTCACAACAGGCGGTGGCACTGGACGAGTTGGCAGCAGCTATCAGCCAAATGAAAAGTGCCGTTGCGGAAATTGCGTCAACCTCAGCTAACACCGCAATGGACGTCACTAATTTGGAAGCCAGCAATCAAGACACGATGAAGGCATTACAGGCCAGTCGCGCGGCCAATTCCGAGATGAGTGGCTTATTGCAGAAAGTGGCGTCACAGATTGCAGAGCTGGATCAGCAATGCGCTAGCGTCAATACGGTCTTAGAAGTCATTGAACAATTGTCGGAACAAACGAACCTCTTGGCACTGAATGCCGCAATTGAAGCAGCAAGAGCCGGTGAGGCAGGCCGAGGCTTTGCTGTGGTAGCTGATGAAGTCCGGGCACTGGCGCAACGTTCATCTGGTTCGGCTAAAGAGATTTTCACCATTATTCACCAGTTGAGTGAGCAAAGTCGTCAGGCTGTGGCCGAAATGGCTAAAAGCCAAACATTGACCCAGCACAGTATGGAACTGGAACAACAATTAGTCAGCCGTTTGAATGATGAAGCACAGGCCCTTGGCCGGATCACCGCTAATAGTCATCAGATCGCAGTCGCCACCGAGGAGCAAGCCTATACGGTAGAGCAACTGCATCTGAACTCCTGCCGTCTGCAAAGTGGAGTATCCAAGCTACAAGAAAACAGCCAAGAAGCTAGCACCCATGGTGAAGAGTTAAGGCGCCAAAGCGAGCGACAGCAGGAATTGATTTTGCAGTTTAAATAAACGGCATTAACTGTGTTTTCTAAATAAAGAAGTCAGACTATGTCTGACTTCTTTATTATGTCATGGCCCTTTATTAATGGCCGCCCAGCTTTTTAAATAAACTATCCTTCAGTTTGTCCTTGGCTTTTTCCGCCTCATCTTTCAGTTTGTTTTTAAACAGCGCGTCGGTATCCAACGAGAATTTTGGCTGGGCAAAAGTCCCGCTGATCAGCAAGGGAATTTCAATACCCGCCAACTTATCAGAGGTCTTGCCACCCTGCCCTTTGAGGGAATCAACCAACGCGGTTGTTAATCGATAGTCCAACGACTCTTGCAGTAAATTGGCACCACCAGCGCCAGACAAACGCACAAGTGGTGATAACATTGCTAGGTCTGGATTATTGGCTTGCCCATCCTTCACCGTGAAACTACCTGAAAGACTGGTAAAATCCGTCTTCTGTTCTTCGCCCTTAGGGCTACTGAGATCCCCTTTCAGCTTGGCCTGAGCATTACGGATCATTAACGGTATATTGATGCCATATAACGCGCCATCAGCAATATTAAAAGTACCATTAACATCGAGATTCTTTTTGATGTTAACCGGGATCAAGCTACTGCCACTACCTTTGGCGCTGATATTGGCTGTTCCCGCCAGCATATCGACCTTTGCCGCATCAGTCAGCAAAGGCCGCAAGTTAACCTGACTAAGCGACGAATTGAAGCTGTAACTTGCCACCTTGTTACGGCCATCCACCTTAGCGGATGCACTCAATTTGCCTTGATACAAGTCAGCTGTCATTTTCTGCAGTTCTAGAATACCGTTATTCAATTGCGCATTCATCACCCAGTTATCTGTAGTTAGGCCAGCGACTTTCAATGACTTAATAGAGAGTCCCAAAGCCATATCGACAGCTTTCATGCCACTAAGATCGGGTTCGGTGGCTACCGTATCAACCACTTTAGGCTGGGCTGCCTCACTAGACTTTTCAGGTTCGGTAGATGGAGGCAGTAATTTGTCCAGATCTATATCAGCAAACGCCAATTTGGCCTCGACCTTAGGCACCTTGCTACCATAGGCGACAGTCATGTCACCGCTCCCCGATATATCCGCGAGGTCCAACTTGCTTAACACCAATGACAACACTTGTTTAGCGGTATCAACATGAATATTCGCTGTCAGATTGGCCTGCATTTCACCGTTGGGAATCGATGCCCCTTTCAGCGTGTTTTTTATCGAAAAATCTTTCAGGTCAACTTGCTGCAAATTTGCTGAAATCTTCAGTTGTCCCTCCCCTTTACTGGCAACTGTCATCTGTGGCATCTCGCCACTGAATTGATATGCCAGCGGCGCGTATTGCTCCAGTGCCAGTTTGCCCAACGTGAAGGACGACAAGGTAAAAATATTCTCAGTGCCCTGCTGGCGATCCAGTATACGTACCTGCGCGTTGGTCACACTGATGCCGCCAATATTAAGGCCCGCTAGCGTGATATTACTGTGGGTGTCACTTTTGCCAGCACTAATTGGGGCTGCCGCTTCAGTCTTGCCTGTCAGACCGTCAAAACTGTTGCGTCCGTCCTTGGCGGTCTCAAGATTGAGCTGCAGGCCATCCAGTTTTAATTCAGAAACCTGAATCTCTTTACTCAGTAGCGGCATTAACGCAACGTTGGCGACAATCTGATTGACAGCGACCATCTGTTTTTCCGCAAAGTCCTTGGGATTACTGAGCGTAATGTCTCCGGCTTCTATCCCCAAGGAGGGGAAAAATGTCCAACTGAGCTCCCGGTCTATGGTCATAGTTCTGCCGGTTTGCTTTTCAACCGCCGCAATGATTTGCGGTTTGAAATCATTGGGATCAAACAATACCGTTACATAAAAAACGAGTCCCACTACCAGTAGCAGTAATACGCCAACACCCCACTTTAATACTTTCATTTTTCAGTCCTTTTGCTTGCATCCTGATAGTCAGTTAGCTTATCAGACTCAGATCCAATGCTGTATTGCTGATAGCCAAACCATTGTCATCAGCATAAATTAACATCCCCGTCGTCACAGTTTGGTTACCAAATACCAATGGGCAATTAACATCACCTAATCCTTTGCGAGCAGTCTTAACAGGCACCGTTCCCAACGCCTTGATACCTAATGGCATTTGTGCCAACGCACCGACATCACGAATAGCACCATTAATCACCACCCCAGACCAACCGTTATCTACCGCACTCTGGCCGATTAAATCCCCCATAAGAGCTTTATCCAATGAGCCGCCCCCATCAACCACCAGCACTTTGCCCATTCCTGGGCGGGCCAGTAGTTGTTTCACCATAGAGTTGTCCTCGAAGCATTTCACCGTCACAACTTCCCCCCAGAATATGCGTTTTCCACCATATTGCTTTAGTGGCAGAGGTAACAACTGTATCTGTTCGGGAAAGGTATCAAATAGTTCGGGAAGTAAATCCAGCATGATGAACAAGCCTTTTTACACATATTTACCTATAAGACTAGCGGCGTTATTGGTCAGTCTCAAGTTAAAGCTGCTGAGTTATACTACTTGAGTCAATAGCCGAAAATAATATAAACTCCCCAAACTGTTCTATTCTTTCTGGGCAGTGATTTACCCATCCTGGTTGAAAGGTTTACTTTTTAAGAGAGTAATATGAGCAAAGATCTCGATCTGCAGAGCGCTATCGCTGCGCTTGACGAATATGGATATGATAAAAAGCATTCAACGGATCTTGAACAAGCTAGAAATAAGCCGCAAATGACCCGCTATCTTAAATCCTTGGATTACAGTTTGAAGCGTATGCAATTACTGCAAGAAGCGGTGAATGAGCTGGTGAATGAAATGCAACATCAACAAATAAAGCATGAAAAAGTTCAAACATTTAAAACCAAAGTGATTAACCTTTCCAAAGAACTGAATATGAGCTATGACGAGGTTGTCAATTACATGTCTGCCTCTCAAAACAAATAAATTGGTATTACGCTGACTGTGGCCGCAGTTAATAGCGGCTACCGTTTTATAAAATCAAACTGATTCATTATTTATTTTTCACTATTGCAAATTTAAATTTGCCATTCTCCTCACGATAAAACATTCCGGCCATTCTTTGGAATTTTCATAGTACTTCATATTGCCAACTGGCGTTCATACACACTTCGGCTAGACTTAGAGGCGCTATCATTTAGAGGCGTTATCACTATCAATTTTCCGGGGCGTTGGTGCGCATAATATGGAAAAATACCTGTTGCTACTGTTTTTACTGCTAGGCAGTGTGTTGTTGTGGCTAGGGGTATCTGCTGATCCTGCTTATATCTCATCCACTGAACGCCCGTTACGTATTGCGGTATCCACATCACCGCTCTCCTCACCCATTATCATTGCCGACCGCATGGGGTTCTTTAGCAAACAACAGCTGACGGTGCAATTACTGCCAATAAAGGGCGGCAATAATTGTTTTGATGCATTAATGCGTGGCGATGCCGACCTGGCAACCAGCTCTGAAACGGTGGTGATGTTCAACAGCTTTCAACGCAATGACTTCAGTATTATCAGCAGTTTTGCTGAATCTGATAATGATATAAAACTACTGACGAAAGCGGCTTCCGGTATCCAGCGACCTGAACAGTTGCTACATCACCATATTGGTATTGTGGCAGGCAGTGCCAGCGAGTATTTTATGGATGCATTGCTTTTGATGCACGATTATCCACAGCAGTTAGTTCAACGGACGGATATTGCCCCAAACGACTTAGCGGATGCGTTGCTGGTTGGTGCCGTTGATGCCATTTCGATATGGGAACCCTTTGCCTTTCAGTTACAGCAACAATATCCGCAGCAGATTTATAGCTTTAAAACCAAAGGAATATATAATTTAACCTTTAATCTGCTGGTTCGACGCGAAGATACCACTAGTCACTTACAGCAGCATATCCGTGTACTTAAGGCGCTTGACGAAGCCATTCAGTACATCATTAACGAGCCCGAAAAATCACAACAATTGGTGTCAGACTACCTGAAAGTATCGGCAGACGAAGTGATCACCTTGTGGCCGGATTACTTATTTCGCCTATCTTTGGGCAATACGCTGCTCAGCAATCTGCAATCCCAAAGTCGCTGGGCCGTCAATGCGGATCTGGTGAAAAAGCATACTATCCCTGATTATCGTCTATTTATTGACTCAACAGCACTCAACCAAGTAATACACAAACCACTGGTACGCAAAGAATGAGAATATCAAAACGCCTGAAACTACTGGTGGCCTTGTGTGTGATCTTGGCACTCGCCCATGGCATTGCGCTATTAAACCAGCGAACCATGATGGTGCGTTCATTTGAACAAATAAATCATCTCACCGAAGTACAGCTACGTGTTGATTTACTGCGATCCAATTTATGGTTGCTGCAACAGTATCAAGACCAGAAGGCTATCAACGACACCGCTAAAGCGCTGGATAATCTGCGCCATTTCATTGATACCGCACAGCAACTGGAAATGGATGAACGGGAAGCCACATTGCTGAACAATCTTAAGCGCCATGAAGATAACATCAGTGTGCTACTGGATATTTCTCGTCAGAATCTCGTCAATGGCGAAAAACTACAGTCAAGTAGTAATACTGTGCTGACAGCAAGGTACAGTGCCATCATCCAATCAATGAGCGAAGACTTGCTACGATTACAAACCCGGGTGATTGATAACGCAAGGAAATTCCAAATACAGCATCTTTATTTCAACGGCATTCTGTTGTCGATTATTGCCGTTTTAGTCACGCTGTTTTCACTACAGACACTGTCTCGTTTCCGAATGCATTTGTCCACACTAAAAAAAGGCATCAAGGACCTAGCTGATGGTGATTTGCTCAGTCTTATCAGGATACCCAAAGATGAAGAATTCGGGGAGGTGGCCGACGAATTTAACCGGATGAAGCAAGAATTACTCATCGCAACGCAAAAACGCGATCAACTGCAACAGGAAGTGGAAGAACAGACCCACCGTTTACAAGAGCAGCAGGAAAAACTGCGCCATATGGCGGAACACGATGATCTAACAGGCGTTCTCAACCGTGGCGCTGCTACGACTCAAATCGAATTGGCGATCGAACGTTGTAAACGTCAGCAACAAAAAGCGGCTTTGTTATTTATCGACCTAGACCGATTTAAACCTGTTAATGACAACCTCGGTCATGCAGCAGGTGACGCAGTACTGAAGGAAATCGCCCAACGCTTGCATCACAACTTACGCGCTTCCGATATGATCGCCCGTATCGGCGGTGACGAGTTTATCGTGTGGTTAGAACCCGTGCACAATGCCGAAGAGATTGCACTCGTGGCCAATAAAGTCCGGGACACTGGTCGCGCAATCAATCTTTATGGGCAGACATTGGATATTGGCTTAAGCGTTGGCACCAGCGTTTACCCTGATAATGGGCACAACCTCAACTCACTGCTGAATCACGCTGATGCCGCTATGTATAAGAGCAAAAAGCGTAAACCACCGCAGAGCCAGGACGAAGACAGTCACCCCATCAAGATGGTTGAATAAGACTCAGCCCCGGTGCACGGTTAGCGGTTTTAACCGCAGTGACAGCAACAGCAGTGCCAGCATAATATAAATACTGGGCTCGATAATCTCTGATTTTACCGACCAGTAATAATGCACCACCACCAGTATCACGGCAGGATACACGGCATAATGTAACTGTTGCCAGTGCCGGCCCATCCTACGCTGTGCCGCTTTAAAGGAAGTCAGTGCCAGCGACAACAGGATTAACCAAGCACTAGCACCCACCACAATATAGGGGCGCTTCACAACTTCCTGCAGTAATAATTGCCAAGCAAACAACAGATCGAGGCTGAAATACGCCGCCAGATGCAAGCAAGCATAAGCAAAAACCCACAACCCCAACGGCCGACGCAGCTGCATCAACATCCCTTGTTTGCTCCATCGCGCCATCGGTGAAACCAACAGCGTCAGCAGTAACAGATTGAGCGCACCTTTACCTAAAAAATGAATGATATATTGCACCGGATCGCCGCCAGCGGCATCGCTATTCACCGCCAAGAATAACCACAGCAAAGGCAAAGCGGCGGCAACATGTAATAGTGTTTTGCACCAAAACAATTGCCGTCTGGAGATACGCCACATCAGAAAAATTTCCTCAGATCCATCCCTTGATACATCGCAGCCACCTGCTCTGCGTAGCCGTTGAACGGCAAAGTCGGGATGCGCTTGGCATTAAACAGACCGCCTTCTGCGATCCGCCGTTCACTGGCCTGCGACCATCGCGGATGATCGACCTGCGGATTCACATTGGCATAGAAGCCATATTCATGGGGTACCAGTTGATTCCAACTGGATGGCGGCTGCTTATCTACCAGCCGGATCCGCACCACCGACTTAATACTCTTAAATCCGTACTTCCAAGGCACCACTAATCTGATAGGCGCACCGCTTTGGGGCGACAAGGTTTTATCATATAGCCCGACCGCCATAAACGTCAGTTCATTGGTAGCCTCGTCCAAACGCAAACCTTCTACATAAGGGTAATGAATACCACCTCCCATCAACGGGTTACGCTGCCCCGGCATCTGCTCTGGATCAAACAGTGTTTCAAAAGCCACGTGAGTTGCCTTACTGCTGACGCCCACTTTCTTTAGCAATGCTGCCAATGGAAATCCCACCCAAGGAATAACCATCGACCAGGCCTCAACACAGCGTAAACGATATGTACGTTGTTCCAATGGCAGCAGTTTGTATAGGTCGTCATATCCCAGTGTCAACGGCTTATCGACTAGGCCATCAATCGTCAATGACCAAGGATCGACTTTAAACTTTTGCGCATTTTCAAACGGATCTTGCTTACCCGTCCCAAACTCATAGAAGTTATTGTGACGAATAACCTTATCGTAAGGCGTCTGAGTTTCTGACGTCTGATATTGTTGGTCCGCGGTGAAATTAAGCTGGCGAGTGGGAGCCAAAGCCTGCGGTTCACCAAACAAATCGAATATTCCAGCTTGAACATAGCCGGGCAGACTTGCGGCAATACTGCCAAACCCCAACATTGCCGTTATGCGTCGTCGCTCCCGAAATACCGCTTCGGGTGTTACTTCAGATTGCGGCAGTTCCCAACGGGGTCGGTGCAAAATCCCCTTGATAAACTTGCGATTCATAGATAATGCCACTCAAGCAATAATGGATTTTCATTAGACAACAGTAACGCCTTTCGGTTGCATGGGCAATTGCTGAAATACCGGGTATCGTACCCCAAAGTACAAGCCTTAAGCAGCTGGCAAATCCAGTGACAGCAAGGCCTTGAAGGCAACATCTATCCGTGCGACCCTAGTTGGCAAAACGTGCGTAACAGGAAAAATGGCATGGATTTGGTCAATGAACTTTTGGCACCTAGAATCTCTCTCATCTGGCTTTTAGCTGCGGTAGTCGTTAGCGGATTACTGTGTGTCTGGCAAACCAAGCGCCGCCAAGCACTGCTGCTACAAACCGCCGATGAGCTGTACCAGCAGCAGTTGCAACAATTAGCGCAGCAACTACTGGCGGCCCAAGAACGGCTGCAGCAACAGACCAGTGATCTGGGGATGGCACAAGCCAGAGCCGAAAGAGTACCAGTGCTGGAACAATTGCTTAAAGACACTCAACATAAACTGATGGAAACACAGCTGAACTTGTCTAAATCCAATGCGATGCAACAGACACTCAGTGCCCGGTTTGAGGCAGAACAGCAGGCACTAAACGACAAGCTCGCGTTGCTGGAGAGCAGTGAATCTCGTTTAAAAACACAATTTGAAAACCTTGCAAACAAAATATTTGATGATAAGAGCACTAAACTGCAATCGCAGAATGCTCAACAAATGGAAGGATTTGTTGCACCACTCAAGCAACAACTGGAAGGTTTTAGGCAACAAATTAGTGAATCATATTCAAAGGAACAGGCTGAGCGTTTCTCACTCAAGCATCAACTAGAAGAGTTGAAGCAGCTCAATCAACGCATGAGTGAAGATGCTGTCAACCTGACCCGCGCCCTTAAAGGTGACAACAAGCAGCAGGGAAACTGGGGCGAAGTGATCCTGGAGCGGGTGCTGTCTGAAAGTGGCCTGCGTGCAGGTCACGAGTACGATATTCAACAAGATTTGCAAAACGATAGTGGCAAACATTTCAAACCGGATGTGATAGTCCACCTGCCCGATGAAAAAGATGTGGTAATTGACTCCAAGATGTCATTGCTAGCCTATGAACGCTATTTCAATGCTGACTCGGACGAGGAAAAACTGCTGGCAGCCAAAGAACATGTCAATTCGCTGCGCGCCCATATCAAAGGACTGGGGCAAAAAGACTATCAGAAATTGCATGGGCTCAAGAGTTTGGACTATGTGTTGATGTTTATTCCACTGGAACCAGCTTTTTTACTGGCATTGGAACAGGAGCCGCAGCTCATCAACTATGCCTTGGAAAATAATATTATGCTGGTCAGCCCAACCAATCTGTTGGTGGCACTCAGAACGATCAATAATATCTGGCGCTATGAATACCAGAATCAGCACGCGCAGCGTATTGCCCGTCAAGCTGGCAAAATCTACGATAAACTGTGTGGATTCGTTGAAGACATGGACAAACTCGGCCGTGCACTGTCCAGTGCCGACAAATGTTTTACAGGGGCCATGGGTAAGCTTACGAGTGGTCGCGGCAATTTGATCCAACAAGCCCACCAGATAAAACAGCTGGGAGCAGAAACCAGCAAGCAGCTAGATAGCAAGTTGTTGGACAAGGCTTTAAGTAGCGAAGCTGAAAGCGAAGAGAAGATTGAACATTTGGATGCCGCCAGAAAAGCGGTGAACGAATCCTAGATTTTAGCGGTAGTGGGATTCAACAGTAGGAGCATATATGTCTGTGATTTGGCGCAAAAGGCGTTTGCTGACCGTGGCTGTCAGCGCCCTGCTGCTGGTATTTTCCACCACTGTCACCGCGGCCAATGACTATAAAAAACAGCGGCAGCAGTATCTGGATGCCAGAGACGCGCTAAAGAACAACCAGTTGGAGACCTATCAGAAGTTACGACGTCAGTTAGACAACTATCCGCTGGTTATCTACCTGGACTTCAATGCAAATCTCGACACTATTCTGAAAATGCACGGCAAGCAGGCCTATGCCGCTATGCAACCCTTTATCACCTCGCCACTTTACGATATGGCCAGACACCGTTATTTGCTGCAAGCTGGCGATGATAAGCGTTGGCAGGATTTTCTGGCTGTATCGCCGGATCTGCCGCGGGCGACCGATCTGCAGTGTTATTACTATCGCGCAAAATTAAGCGAAGGTGCGACCACAGAAGCTTATAAAGGTGCCGAAAACCTGTGGTTGACCGGGCATTCACTGCCTAAAGCTTGTGATCAACTGCTCACGGCATGGACTCATGCCGGATTACGTAGTCAGGAATTGATCTGGTCACGCATGTTACTGAGTTTTGATGAAGGTGAAACCGGCCTACTGAGTTTTCTAGCGCAGAAAATCACCCAGCATAAAGCGCAAGCGCAGTTACTGTTAGATGTTTACCGCGATCCACGCACGCTACGCCATAGCCGCGCCTTCAGCGGTCATGCCGCTATCTATGGCGATATTGTGGCTGCCGGGCTAAAACGTTTGGCGGCAAAAGATCTCAAGCAGGCTTTCTCTCTGTATGCCAAGTATCAGAAAGCGGGCCGTTTTAATGACGACGATGGTCGTAAACTAAATCGTTATCTGGTGTGGTATGCCCTGCTGAAACGGGAAGATGGTTTACGGGATGTTGTCGATACCATGTTGCCGTTACTACGTTCGGACGATCTCACCGAACGGCGGTTACGTTGGGCTTTGGCCGAGCAAGATAGTGCAATGGTGAAAAAACTGCTGCCACTCCTCAGTGACGAATCCCGAAATGATGCCCGCTGGCAATATTGGCAACACAGGTTTGGCCTTGTGGATGATGCCACCTACGCCAAAATTGCTGAGCAACGTAATTTTTACGGCTTTGCAGTGGCCAATGAGCTGGGGAAACCGCTAAATCTGGCCCATGACCCAACCGTTAATCAGGATAATCTGCAGGCACGCTTGGCTGACGATCCGGGATTGGCACGGGTTCAAGAACTCATGGTTCTCGACAAATGGCTCGACGCCAAACCAGAATGGAGCTTGTTGCTGCAACGCCATAATCGGCAGATGCAGGCACAGTACGGTCTGTATGCCTTGCAGCAAGGTTGGGAAGCCCTTGCCGTAGATACCAGTATCACCGCCCGTTTGTGGGACGATATGGCCATGCGCTTCCCGTTTCCAGAGCAACAAAGTTTCGACAAAGCTGGCAAAAAATTTGGTGCATCAGTGAACGAATTGCGAGCCATCTCTCGCCGGGAAAGCGCCTATAACCCCTATGCCACCTCAGGGGCTGGTGCCCGTGGCTTTATGCAGCTAATGCCCGGCACAGCAGCTCGTACCGCCAAAAAATACAAATTGCCGTACGATGGGGTCAAAAGTCTGTATCAGCCGGAAATCAATATTCCGTTGGGTAGTGCCTATTACAGCCAGTTATTGCAGCAATTTAAGGGCAATAGGATCCTCGCTGCCGCCGCTTATAACGCGGGGCCGTCCCGGGTCAGTCAATGGCTAAAAGACAGCCAGGGCAAACTCGATCTGATGACGTTCGTAGAGGTGATTCCTTTTACTGAAACCCGAGAATACGTTCAGGCAGTCTTTACCTATCGGGCTATTTATGAACGAAAACAACAGCAAAAACTCCCATTCTTCAGCCGCGAGGAAATGCAATATCACTACTGATGCTGCAGTTGTAATGTCATAGCAATAATCCCGTCGCCGGATAAATATGCGGTTCTGACTTGGCACTGGCGCGCACAGCGATTACCTTGATAACAGTTGTCGGCGAATTTAAAAGGAAAGTTATGCCACAAGCCGTTATCGAGCAGGCACTGCAGCAACTGCAACAGGTGTTGATAGGCAAACCGCGGGTGATCCGCATGGCACTAGCCTGCATTCTGGCTCGTGGTCATTTACTGATAGAAGATTTGCCTGGCATGGGCAAAACCACCTTATCGCAGGCGCTAGCACAAACACTTGGCCTCAGTTATCAGCGCATTCAGTTCACCAGTGACATGCTTCCAGCCGATATTCTCGGGGTCTCTATCTTCGATAAACAGCAGGCGGAATTCGTGTTTCATCCTGGTCCCATTTTTCGGCAGATGGTGCTCGCTGATGAAATTAACCGCGCCAGCCCCAAGACCCAAAGTGCGCTGTTAGAGGCGATGGCAGAACAACAGATCACCATAGACGGTATTACGCACCTGTTACCTCGGCCATTTTTTGTGGTTGCCACCCAAAACCCCAGTGAACAGTCCGGCACATTTCCGTTGCCAGAATCGCAGCTTGATCGATTTATGATGCGATTATCGATTGGCTATCCCAGTCAGGACGCGGAATTAAAAATGCTGAAAAGCAGTCACGATAAATCACTACCGCTGCCGCAATGCCTGAGTGCGATGGAGTTGACACAGCTGCAACAACAGTGCGATCAAGTTGCCGCATCAGATGCGCTGCTGGCATATATTCTGGCGCTGGTAGAAGGTTCACGCGAGTTGAATGAAGGCTATGGATTATCTCCCCGAGCAGCCAAAGCATTGCTCGCTGCTGCCAGAGCCTGGGCGTTTATTCATGGTAGGCAGTATCTGGTGCCAGAAGATGTTCAAGCGATCTTTGTCGCCGTTGCCGAACACAGATTACGTCAGTCCAATCAGCAACAAGGTGAACAACTTTCGCTGCGGCTACTCAGCACCATTAATCCGATCCGGTAAGCCGTGATGATGACCGCCTCTCCCCCATTTATGCGACGCTGGCTACACCAATGGTTATCCAGGCGCATCCCGGCGGGTCCACGGCAGCGCTTGAGTCATCGCAGCATCTTCATCCTGCCCAGCGGCTTTGGCTTAATGTGGTTACTACTGACCCTACTGCTGTTTTTGTTTGGTACTAACTATCAGAACAATTTGGTGATCGGACTGAGTTTATTACTCGCCAGTGTCTTCGTTAGCGCTATTCTCCATAGCTACCGTAATCTGGCAGGACTGTGCATTCATGCCTTACCGCCCACCGAAGTCTATGCCGGTGACACCGTTGCCATACCACTGAAGGTATCGGCCGATAGCCAGCTGTATCAAGTACAATTGGGCTACCCTGCGGGCCAGATGATGACCGCGTCACAGATATCATCGCAGCCGCAAATCATTGTATTGCCGGTAACGACCAGCACTCGCGGCTGGCTGACACCAGGAAGGTTATTGATAGAATCGCGCTTTCCGCTGGGGCTGTGCCGCGTCTGGTCGTGGGTTGATCTGGATAACCGCATATTGGTATATCCGGCATTGCGACAGTCACCGCTGCAGTTGCAGGGATATAGCGATGACGGGGTTCACTCACAGCACCACCAGCCAGGGATAGATGAGTTTAGCGGTCTTAAATCATGGCACCCAGGTGAATCGCTAAAGCAGGTAGCCTGGAAGCAGTATGCTCAGGGCCGTGGAATGTTATTCAAGGAGTTTGCCGATCCACAAGGTCAACCGGTGTGGCTGCAGCTTGCCCCAGCACTCAATGCCATTCAGTTAGAACAGGCCCTGCAACAACTCTGTTGGCAGGTGGATATTCTAGCTCGCCAACAACGGAGTTGGGGCTTAAAACTGGCGCATCAGGTGATAACACCGTCGGCGGGGGAGCCACATCGACGCAGCTGTTTGGCAGCATTGGCGCTGTATCAACCAGCACCGGAGTCAAAAGATGAATAGCAGCGATCATCTTAGCCGTCGCACCCTATTTTGGTTGCTGCTGACCAATATTGCCGTGCTGTTGCCGCTGTATGACAAGATCACCGTGGCGACGCTTGGGATCTGCGCTATCTGCTTCATCTGGCGTTTAGGCATATATCTTGGGAAAGTCTCACGGCCTCCACGACTGCTGGTCACCCTACTGGCGCTGTCTGCGGCAATAACACTCGCCTTGGTGAGCCGCGAAATGGGCTTACTGAACGCACTGATTAATCTGCTGATCTTGGGGTACGCGTTAAAGTACATAGAAGCCAGAATACGGCGTGACGTTCTGGCGATCATTCTGGCGGGATATTTCCTCATTGCGCTGACGTTTATCGATCATCAAGGCATGGGTAATGTGTTACTGCTGCTCCCCGTCACCGCTATCAATACGCTCACACTGGTTAGCCTTTACCGTGACGATTGCTCCGCCGCCACACAAAGCTGGCTTACCGTCAAACTGCTGCTGCAAAGCCTGCCACTCACCTTATTGCTATTTATCGTCATGCCAAGATTTGCCCCATTATGGATGGTGCCACAATTAAAATCAGCCAGTACCGGATTAACGGATGAAGTGGGCTTTGGCGATATTTCGCGATTGACCCGCTCGTCGGATCTAACCTTTCGCGCCACCTTTGACGGCCCAGTTCCGCCGCCACAGGCATTGTACTGGCGAGCACTCGTACTGGAAGATTTCGACGGTAAACACTGGCGACAAGCGCCAACCACCAAGGCATTGCAACATAAGGTCAATCTGTTGAAGCCCAACAGAACTCCCCCAAAAGGCAATAGCCGCAGTTATCGTGTCATTGCCGAAGGCTCCGGTCAGCAGTGGCTGTTTGCCATAGGCAATGCATTCAGTGATACCCAAGGCGTATTTAATCTGCCTGACTATCGGTTATATGCTGGCCGGCCGTTACAGCAAAAATTTCAGTATCGGGTACAACAGTATGTTGATGCCCCATTACATGAGGAGCCGTTGAGCGACGCCGAGCGCGAGCGCAATCTGGCATTGCCCTCATCAGTGAATCCCCGCACCCGAGCCTTAGCACAGCAATTTGTTACTGCATATCCGCAGCCAGAACCACGTCTCGACGCCATGATGCGCTATTTCAATCAACAGCCGTTTTTCTATACGCTGACACCACCGGTGACCGGCCCGCAACAGTTGGACGATTTTCTGTTTGAAACCCGTGCTGGTTTTTGCGCGCATTACGCTTCGGCATTTACCTTTATGGCCCGCGCCAGCGGGGTGCCTGCCCGGCTGGTCACTGGCTATCAGGGGGGAGAATTCAATGCTGATGCGGGGTATCTGAGCGTTTATCAATACATGGCCCACGCCTGGAGTGAAGTGTGGCTGGCTGACCGTGGTTGGGTGCGCTTTGACCCTACCGCCATGATTGCGCCACAACGTATTGAGCAAGGGTTTGATAGCCTGTTTGCGCCTCAGGACAGTTACCTCGCTGGTACGGCTTTTTCCGGTATTCGCAGCAGTGCTTGGTATAATCAATTGCGGCTTCGGTTGGCGAGTCTCGACTATTACTGGACCGTCTGGGTCTTAGGTTTTAATGGTGAACGACAGCAGCAGGTACTTCGCGGACTATTAGGTGAAATCACCACCACTCGCATTGCATTTCTGGTCTTAGGGGTCATGACCCTGATATTTATCATTATCGGCTACAGTGCCGGTTTAATTGCATTGCCCACACGCCAACCCCAACTGGACCGAGACTTCCAGCACATAAGCCGCCTGGCCGCGCGAAAAGGCGTTATTCGCGCCACCGGATGTGGCCCTAAAGATTATATTCAACAGTTGATCCAGCATTGGCCGGAGCAACAAACGCCGCTCACCGAGTGGCGAGAATTATATCTGCAACTTAAATACGCAAAACTGTCGCCCGTAACGCAACGTATTACCGCCAAACGGTTCCATCGGCTCACCGCTCAGCTGTGGTTACAACTGCTGCGCACTGCACCGCGAGCGGCTGCAGAGTCCACGCCAGCAACACTGTCAGCGACCAACCGCTAAGCAGCCATCACTTTTATCGCCCTCAGGCGTCGCAAGCCGAGCGATCAACAGTGGCACATTCCAAATCAGCTATTTAGAATAGCGGACATCCGCCACTGAAGGCCATCGATCAGGAATCGCATGTTTACACTGATCCAATCCAACAAAATGGAGTTATTGTCGGCTGCCCTCGCCGACCAGTTACGTACGCCAATTGCAGGCCAGTCACCTTTGACCGAGGAGCAAATCCTGGTGCAAAGCCCTGGGATGTCCACCTGGTTGCGGCTAGAAATTGCCAAGCATAACGGTATTGCAGCAGCGCTGAATTTTCCGCTGCCGTCTAGTTTCGTCTGGGATTTGTGTCATCAATTACTGCCTGACGTGCCGAAAGAGAACGCGTTCACCAAGGAAGCCATGACCTGGAAGTTGCTGGGATTATTACCCACACTCATGGGTGAACCGCTATACGCACCACTACAACGTTATCTGGGCGACGATAGCAAACAATTACCATTGAAGCAGTTTCAACTGGCGGCGCGCATTGCCGATATTTTTGACCAGTATTTGGTGTACCGACCCGATTGGATTGCGGCTTGGGAAGCCGAGCAACTGCCGTTTCCGCTAAATGACGAGCAGCAATGGCAACCGCAGTTATGGCGACAACTGCGCCAGCGCAACCAACAACTCGGACTCAGCGGCTATCACCGCGCTAACTTGCATCAAGCACTGGTCTCTATTCTGCGCGATGACCAACAAGCACTACCGCAGTTACCCGCACGGTTGTTTGTCTTTGGTATCTCGTCCATGCCGCCACAGATGTTATCGGTACTGCAGGCACTGGGGCACCGTTTGGATGTGACAGTTTTCAGTCTCAGTCCCTGTCAACATTACTGGGGCGATATCGTTAATCCCAAGACACGCGCGCGCATTAATCTCGCCTACAGTGAAAAACGCCAATTGCCGGAAAACTGGCAAGACAGTTTGATTGTTGGCAATCCCCTATTAGCTAACAACGGTAAACTCGGCCGCGATCTGTTGGATCTATTGCTGGAATTGCCCCCAGAAGATATCGCGTTGGGCGATGACCTGTTTTACCCCGCAGGCAACGCTAACCTGCTACAGGGATTACAACAAGATATTCTGGAGATGGAGACTCGCGGCCGCTTGCTTGGCCCCGACAGTGAGTTGTATCTGTCGCTTGAAGGCCGCCGAATACTGCGCGCTGATGACGACTCTATCACACTACGCAGTTGCCATTCACCACTGCGTGAAGTCGAAACACTGCACGACCATCTGCAGTGGTTATTCGCGCGCGAGCCCCAGTTATCGGCGAAAGATATCGTGGTGATGATGCCTGATGTGGCCGCTTATGCGCCTTATATTGATGCGGTATTTTCTCGTCGCGAAGGCCAGTATTACATTCCTTACGCGATTGCCGATCGCGGTGCCAGCCAAGAATCCCCGTTGATCAGTAGCTTCCTGCAATTGCTGGATATCAATAACAGCCGTTTTGCGCTGACCGAGGTGCTGACACTGCTGGAACTGCCGGCCACCCTAAAACGATTTGGGCTGGATGAAGAAGCTCTCTCGCAGATCCGTCAGTGGTTGGAACAGGCCGGTGTGCGCTGGGGTCGTAGTGGCACGGCACGGCAGCAGCAACATGTACCAGCCTTTGAGCAGAACTCATGGGCCGAAGGCGTAAGGCGCTTGATCCTAGGTTATGCCCTAGAAGATGATAGCGATCTGTTCAGCGGTCATCTGCCAGTTGCAGGCGTTGAAGGGCAAGCGGCGCAAGCACTCGGCAAACTACTAAATTTTATTGAAGCTTTGGATAATACGGCAAAAGCATTGTCCATTGCCCAACCCGCCGCAGTTAGAATTCAGCAACTGTCAGAGTTTTGTTTGCAATTTTATGCACCAGAAGAAGACAGTGATACTGAGGCATTAATGGCAATTCATAATGCCATAGCTAAGCTTGCATCAGAATTATCGAACGCAGGATTTGACGGTGAGCTAGAACAACAACTGCTGTTACAGTGGTTCCGTTCCCAGTTAGAAGAATCCCGCGTTGGCCAGCGTTATCTCGCCGGGGCCGTCAACTTCTGTACACTCATGCCAATGCGCTCCATTCCGTTCCAAGTCGTGTGTTTGCTGGGAATGAATGATGGCATTTATCCACGGGTACAACATCCGGTCGGATTTGATCTCATGGCGCAACAAGCGCCACGCCGCGGAGACCGTTCGCGACGGCTGGACGACCGCTATCTGTTTCTGGAAGCATTGCTTTCTGCCAGGCGGCAGTTATATATCAGCTACATCGGCCGTTCTCAGCGCGACAACAGTCCTCGTAATCCTTCGATGCTGGTGGCCGAACTGCTGGAATATTGCCAGCTCACTTGCCTACCTGAGACACTGGTAGCGTCGTTACAAGGCTCGCCGCTAAATGCCAACACGCTGCAACAGTTGGAAGCTCGCTTGATGCATATGCTGGTCAAACAGCAACCGTTACAACCGTTTGATGCCGCATTGTACCAGCCAGCATTATTAACCCAGCCCGCCAGCGTGCCATTTACGCCGTCGTTTTCGCTGCAATGGTGCCCACAGCCAGATGCCGCCGTCACGGAAGATTTTCTTGTTGGCACACCGTTACCCTTGTCAGATGCGACAAGTGAAGATAGTGCCGCGCCACAGATCATCGAACTGCAGGCATTGATACGTTTTTTCCGCAATCCGGCGCAGTATTTTTTCAATCGTTGTCTCAAGCTGGATCTCGGTCTGGATCTTAATGCGGATGACAATGACGAGCCGTTTACACTCAATGCCCTGCAACGTTATCAACTACAGTTGCTCATGGTACAGGATGCACTGAAACACGATGGTATCCGCTCAACGACACTGACCGCCCGGCTCAAAGCCAGCGGCCAGTTACCCAACAAACCATTTGATGACCTATTACTGGGCCGATACCAACAGGATGTCGCACCGTTATTGGACCGTACCCTGTACCTGCGTGGTGAGCAGCAGCAAACATTGACGGTGGATCTGCCGTTTCCAGAATTAGCTTGTCGTCTGCACGGGCGGTTGGATGATATCAGCGCTAAAGGGTTGATCAGCTGTCGCCCCGGCGGCGCCAAAGGCCGAGATATTGTGCGCTTATATCTCCGGCATCTGGCACTCAATGCCAGTGGCTGGCAACGTTATAGCTTCCTGCTGGATATGGGGAACTTTCATGCATTGGCACCCATGACAAACACAGAAGCCAAACAACAGTTACTGCTGTGGCTACGCACCTTTGCCGAGGGTCAGTCTCAGCCGTTGCCATTTATGCCACAGACTTCGCTAGCTTATGCCATGAGTGACGGCCAGACCCATGGCGAACGGCTGGAAGAAGCCAAAGCTGCATGGGATGATCGACAAGGAAAAGACGGCAATCTGCTACCCGGTGAAGGCAGTGAGCCCCATTATCAACGCTGTTTCAGTTTTCCTGATAGTTTTACCGAAAACAGCTTTGGCATGCTGGCATTGACGCTGCTATCCCCGTTAGTTAACCGCTATCAGCGCGGAGAACTGCATGAACTGGCAGAATTTGTTGCCAATGGTGGCAAGGAGCCTACACATGAGTGAAATCAAGCCAACACCAGCGCTTCCCCCCAAGCTGCTGAATGCCATAACCTTGCCACTGCAAGGTGCGCAGCTGATTGAAGCCAGTGCCGGCACCGGAAAAACCTATACCATCTCCGGCCTATATCTGCGCCTGTTACTTGGCATAGGCATCCATGAACCGCTGCCTTGCGAGCAAATATTGGTGGTAACCTTTACCAACGCCGCTACCGAAGAACTGCGAGAACGTATCCGCAATCGGATCCGTCAAGCTTATCGCGCTTGTCTTGGGTTGCCAGAAAGCGATCCTTTTATAAAGGAAATATTGGGATTGCTCAGTAGCGAGCAGCGGCAGTTGGCACTCAGCCGCTTGGATCTGGCACTGAAATCTCTCGATGAAGCCGCCATATTTACCATTCATGGTTTTTGTCAGCGGGTTCTCAGCGATCTGGCGTTTGAATCGTCACTGCTGTTTGATGCCGAATTTACCCTGGATGACAGCGAATTTCTGCATCATGCCGTACGCGATTTCTGGCGCGAAGCCTGTTACCCATTGGACGGCATGCTAGCGCAGATCATCTTTGAAAAACTGCCAGGTCCCGATGCTCTGCAACAAAAATTGCGACCGTTATTGGGCAACCGTGAAGCCATAGCAACGCCACCACCGCCAGCCTTCAGTCATATCGCAACAGCACTGAAACCCGCGCTAGCAAAGCTGCACCGCCAATGGCCCGCCGCACGACAGACCATCCAGCAGCAACTGTTTGCGCTATCGCTTAATGGTCGCCGTTATGGCAAAAAAGAGGATGGCTATCCGCTGCTAGTAGAGGCTTTTGAACAGTTGGATAGCTGGGTTAGCAGCCATCATGACCTGCCACCGGCGAATGCACTGGATAAACTGTCGTTGCAGCGTCTGAGTCTGAATAAATCCAGCGCCCCGGCGCCTACAGATGCTGAAGCCCCAGTGCTAGCATTGATCGACAGTATTTTGGCCATGCAGACCCAGCTACTGCCGGCATTTCTATACCTCGCTCGCGACAATATCCGCCAGCGCTTTGCTGCCGAAAAGGCGCGCCGCAATATGCTGACACCGGATGACCTGCTGTCCACCTTGGCTTTTGCGCTGGGGCACCCAACATCCGTACCGACGGCGGCAGCTACCGACGGTAAAACATTAGCCAAAGAGATCGCCCGCCGCTTTCCAGTCGCGCTGATTGATGAATTCCAAGATACTGATCCGCTACAATTTGCCATATTTTCTCGTATCTATGCGGCTAGTCTGTCGCTGGTATCCGAGGAGCTTGAGTTCCCAGGACGCACTGGCGGCTTATTGATGATAGGCGATCCCAAGCAAGCCATTTATGGGTTCCGCGGTGGCGACATCCATACCTATCTGGCGGCCCGCACCGAAACCCACGGACAATATACGCTTGGGACCAACTATCGCTCGGCTGAAGCGATGGTCAGTGCCGTCAATACCCTGTTCAGCCAACATAGCGCCCCTTTTGCCGGTGAAACAATTCTGTTTGAAGCCGTAAACGTACCGCCAGAAGCCAAACATAAACAGCTGCAAAGCCAGCACGATAACCACGCATTACAGATCCGCCTGCTCAGTGAAGATCCCAACAAAGGACTTAACAAAGATACTGGCCGCAGCCTGCTGGCCGAAGATGCCGCTGAACAGATCCTGGCACTGCTTAATGAGCAGGCGATAGTGATTAATGGCGGGCACCAACGACCGCTGCGCGCCCGCGATATTGCCGTGTTAGTGCGCGATCATGTAGAAGCCGCCATGATGAAGGATGCACTGGCGAAACGGCAGATTGGCGCGGTATTTCTCAGTCGAGACAGTGTCTTTGCCACACTAGAAGCGCGCGAGCTGGCGCTGATTTTGACGGCGCTAGCCAATCCGCGAGATGAAATGGCGCTACGCAGTGCCATGGCAACCCAACTGCTAGGATTAAGCATTGGCGCCATTCACGAATTTAATCAGTCAGAAGATAGCCGAGCGCTGTGGCTAGAGCGCTGCGAGCGCTGGCATCAAGTGTGGTTAGTCAGAGGTATTATGCCCGCCATTATGCAACTGGCGGCGGATACCGGCGTAATCCACCGGCTGCTGGCGGGTCAGAATGGGGAGCGGCGGCTCACCGATCTGCGTCACCTTTGTGAATTATTGCAGCAAAAATCGGCCGAACTCGATGGCCCGGCGGCGCTACGTTATTGGTTTGAGCAACAGTTGTTGGATGCTGCCAATGGCGAAGAGCAACAACTGCGTCTGGAAAGTGAACAGAATCTGGTACAAATCGTTACCATTCATAAGAGTAAGGGACTGGAATATCCAGTGTGTCTACTGCCGTTTATCAGTTTGGCGGGTAGCGTCCGAACGCCAGATCCGCTGCTTTATCATAAAGATCAGCAGCTTTGGTGGGATCTAGACAGATCGGATGCGGGTAAAGAGCAACAGAAGCAGGAGCAACTGGCGGAAGATTTGCGGTTATTGTACGTGGCACTGACACGACCGATTTATCGCTGTTATCTGTCCATTGCTAACCACAGCACTATGTTAAAAAACGGCATTAAGAGCCACCTGCCGCAAACAGCCATCGGTTACCTGTTGGGCCTCACCGATAGCAGTATCGACTTTGCCCAGCTACAACAGCAGTTGCTACCGTTGCAATCGGAAGCTATTTCGGTTGCCGTAATAACAGCGGCAAAATACAGTGGCGTACTGACATCGCAGAATAGCCAAGCGCAGGCGGCTACACCGCTGAAATTGACCATGCCACAGCAACTGCCTTGGCGTGTGGGGAGTTACAGCGGTCTGGTGAAAGAGACCGGCAACTATGACGACAGGTCTGCAATACCCAAGGACGAAGCAGAACGCCCACCACAAACGCCGGGGATGGACGATGAACAGTTCAATCCACAGTTGAGTCAGATAATGACAACGGAGCAACTCCCTGCCCCGAGGTTTCTGTTTGAAAAAGGCGCCAATGCCGGTTCCTTTATGCATCAGGTACTGGAAGATCTGGACTTTGATGCCGGCGATAAAATCGCCGCGCTGCAGGCGGTGCTGCCCAATGCCATGTTGCAATATGGTATCAACCCTGACCAATTACCTTTGTTGCTGGACTGGTATCAACAGATCTTGACGGCACCGCTCGGTACCGCCGAGCGAGATCCAGGATTATCGCTGGCGCAACTTTCATCCCAAGCGATCGTTGCCGAGATGGAGTTTTATTTGCCAGTCAGTAAACTCAGTTGCCAAGCACTCAACCGACTACTGGCCCAATACGGTTATCAGGCAGATTTCAGTTTCGATACCCTAAGAGGAATGCTCAAAGGCTTTATTGATCTGACCTTCAGCTATCAGGAACGCTGGTACATTGCCGACTATAAATCCAACCATCTGGGCGATGACTTCAATTGCTATCACGGTGATAATCTGCAACAGGCAATGCTGGAGCACCATTACGATCTGCAGTATCTGCTGTACACCCTGGCACTACATCGACTGCTGAGTAAACGGCTGTCAGGTTATCAATATCAACGAGATTTCGGTGGCTGTTACTACCTGTTTTTACGTGGCATGTCGCCACAATATCCGGGCGCGGGTATCTATTTTGATAAGCCTCCACAAGCGTTAATCGAAGCACTGGATACGCTATTTGTCGGAGAAGCTTCCGCCGAGGCAGATGCTCACGGCCAGTTCAGTCTGGAGTTAAGCTGATGGAGATCATGTCGTTGGCTCTTATCACGTCACTACCTATGCCACAATTGTTACAACAGGCTGAACAGCAAGGGGCGGTCAGCGCCTTGGATCGCCACTTTGCGCTACAGCTGTCAGCACTGGCAGTACCACCACAACCCCCAGCCATGTTGCTGTTATTGGCGTTACTGTCAAAGCAATTGTCGGCGCAGCACAGTTGCCTGCCCCTCGCCCATATTGATGCCGACAACCCTTTGGAACTGCGGCAACAGCCAGAAAGTGCAGCGCTCACCTGTCGTTTTGACTGTTCCCAATCACAGCTGGTGCCGCAGATTGAGCAGCTACTCAACGAGTCCTCGTTGGTCTGGGTTGCCGCAGCACAGACCGAAGATCCCCATAATCGGCCGTTAGTGTTACAAAGTGGACGTCTGTATCTACGGCGCTACTGGCACTATGAGCAGCAGGTAGCGAGCAAACTGCGGCAACTGGCGTGTGACAGTGAGATTGCCCGCCGCTTAGACCATAATGCCGAATTAATGCGTAGCAGCGCTGCATTACTGCAAGGTTTATTCCCCACAGCAGATGCAGCCATTGACTGGCAAAAAGTGGCGGCTGCAACCGCTCTTACCCGCCAACTGGCGGTGATTACCGGTGGGCCGGGTACCGGCAAAACAACCACCGTCACCAAAGTACTGCTGCTGTTACTGCAATTGTTACCCACATTATCCATCCGTTTGGTAGCGCCGACCGGCAAGGCAGCTGCTCGGCTTAGTGAATCGATCAAAAGCACTAAAGCCAGGCTGCAACCACAACTTAATGGCCCATTAGCACCTTTACAACAGGCTTTGCAGCAGATCCCTGAACAGGCGGCCACGATTCATCGCTTATTAGGGGTTATCCCCGGCGACAGTCGCTTTCGTTATCATCACGACAATCCATTACTGCTAGATCTGCTGATAGTGGACGAAGCCTCAATGGTCGATTTGCCCTTAATGGCAAAACTGTTAGATGCGCTGCCCGATAATGCACGCCTGATCCTGTTAGGCGACCAGGATCAATTAGCCTCAGTAGAAGCCGGCGCGGTACTGGCAGATATCTGTCAAGGCCTGAAATCAGGTGATAACTGGCAGATGCGCTACAGCCAAGCGCAAGCCTTACGGTTAAGTCAGCTGTGTCAGCAGCAGTTACCAGCCGAGGCAAGCGCATCAGCGTTGGGTGATAGTTTATGTATGTTGCGCCATAGCCATCGCTTTGAGGATGATGCGGGCATCGGTTTGCTGGCCAATGCGGTGAATCACGGAGATACCGCAGCCATTACCCAGATCTGGCGTACTGGTTATCAGGAACTGCAATGGTATGAGCACAACGATGATGGCAACGGCCTCAAAGGCCTATTAGCGCAATGCCAACAAGGTTATGGCGTATATCTGTCGTTGATGCAGCAACATGCTGAACCGCAACAGATCCTTGCAGCCTTCAATCAGTTCCGGGTGTTGTGCGCTATGCGCAGTGGCGACGCGGGCGTTGAGAACATCAACCTCGCCATTACTCGAGCATTAACATTAACGAGCAAGCTAAAACCTCATAGTGAATTCTATGCGGGCCGCCCGATAATCATCCGTAGCAACGATTACAACCTCGGGCTATTCAATGGCGACATCGGACTGATTTTGCCGGATGCCAGCCAGCATAACCGGTTGATGGCTTGGTTTGAGCGCGCGGACGGCAGCATGCTCAAAGTGTTACCGGCACGATTACCCAGTCACGACACCTGTTTCGCTATGACAGTACATAAGAGTCAAGGTAGTGAGTTCGACAGTGTTGCCTTAGTGTTACCGACAAACCCTCGGGGCCCGCAGCTACAGTTGCTGAGTCGGGAGTTGTTGTATACCGCCATCACCCGCGCCAAACGCCGATTTATTTGTCTCGGAAACAGCCGAGAATTTACCGCCGCCAGCCGTCGCCTCACCCGCCGCGCCTCTGGCTTAGCACAGCGATTATGGCAATGACAGTGGGGACAAGAGCAACAATTGCAGCAGTTTTAGCCTAAATAGTTTGCCACGATGTAACATATTGTTGGCTTTTTCAGCGGGATCACACTCACCGCACAGATCTGCCTAACGCTGGGCCACGAACTGCGCGATAATGGCGTATCGGCTGCGCCGCAATCATAGCGGCCAGCACCCTATTATTTAGTGTCTGAATCTCATCAGGACGGTGACAGGAACAACCATGACGAACGGGATCAATCTTTTATTATTATGTGGCGGTGGCGGTGCCGAACATGCTATTTCGCTGCTGTCTGCCAGCTATTTTGAAAGCTGTCTTAGCAAGGTGTCGGGCATTAATCTGCTGTGGCTGGAACTCAATGGCAAAGGCCAGTATCACACCAAAGACGGTCGCAAGTGTGAGCTGACCAACCGCCGCGAGATACGCTTTGACGACGACAGTCCAAGCTGGCCGGTAGATTATGTGATCCCCTGTATTCATGGTTACCCAGGTGAAACCGGGGATATCCAATCCTATTTTAACCTGATCAATCTGCCCTATTTTGGCTGTGAATCTGAAGGCAGCAGCAACTGTTTTAACAAGATTACCGCCAAAATGTGGTTTACCGCACTCGGTATTCCCAACACCCCGTACATTTTTGTCAATCAACCAGACGATGACGCTATCGCCCGCTGCCAGCAGGCATTGCAGAACTGGGGATCACTGTTTATTAAAGCAGCGTCACAAGGTTCATCGGTAGGTTGCTACAAAGTGGATGATGCCGCCAAGATCGCGGAAGCTCTGAAAGACGCCTTTAGTTATTCCCCTTATGTTGTCGTCGAAAAAACCATTCGCGCGCGGGAATTGGAAGTTGCGGTCTATGAATATCAGGGCGAAGTGATCGCCACACGTCCTGGTGAAATTGTCTGCGCTGCTAACACCTTCTACACTTATGAAGAGAAATACGCCGACAACAGCCATGCCACCACCAAGGTAGAAGCCGATAATCTTACCGAGGCACAAATTGCTACCATCCGCGACTATGCGGTGCGGGCATTCAAGGGGCTGAAACTACGCCACCTGTCGCGCATCGACTTTTTCCTCAGCGATGAAGGAGAAATTCTGCTGAATGAAATCAATACCTTTCCTGGCCTAACCAAAATCTCCATGTTTCCGAAAATGCTGGCAAACCACGGCGAAGATTTTACCACTTACCTGCTGGATAATATTCAGCGGCAGTTGACTAAAAAGATCGGCTAATTAGCCGGTTAGTGGCAGCTGACTCATTAGAAGCTGTTCACCATCGCTATTGGCATAAAAAACCACCGCATGAAGCGGTGGTTTGCTACATGATTACCGATTACTTGTGGAAAAATACCAGCGTCCAAGGCAGAACATAAGCTTGCATGACAGTGATAAAACCGATGAAGCCACAGAAAATCAGACTGTGTTTCAGTGTGAAACGGAACAATTCAGACTCCCGCCCAACTAAACCAGTCGCGGCACACGCCACGGCAATGGATTGTGGGGAAATCATCTTCCCGGTAACACCACCGGTGGTATTAGCTGCCACCAGCAAATCAGGAGTTACGCCAATCTGATGTGCGGTATTGGCCTGCAAGGATGCAAACAGCGCATTAGATGACGTATCTGAGCCAGTAAGGAATACCCCAAGCCAGCCTAAGAATGGTGAGAAGAATGGGAATGCTGCCCCACTGCCCGCCAGCAACAACGCCAGAGTAGAAGACAAACCGGAGTAATTAGCGACAAAGGCAAACGCCAATACAAACCCGATAGACATGATTGGGAATTTCAGCTCAACCAGCGTTTCGCCAAAGGTTTTGAGTGCATCTTTCACTGACATTTTCAGCAGGACAATCGAGATCATTGCCGCTATCAAAATAGCGGAGCCCACGGCACTCAGTAAGTTGAACTTAAAGATCGCCGCATAAGCGGTATCCTTTGCCACAATAGGCGTAGTCTTAATCACTAAATTATGTAATCCCGGGATCTCAAGCGACACGGTAACGCTGTTCAAATAGCCTGAAATCGCCTTAATGCTCCACAGGGTCACCATGACAGTTAAAATAATGAACGGCATCCAGGCGCGGATGATCTGGCCGCTGGAATAGGCTGACTTAGCTGCCGCACTGCGTGGTTTCATACCCGCAAAAGTGAAAATTTCCTTGGGTTGCCATACTTTTAGGAACAGCGTTAAGCATATCAAACTCACCAACGCTGAGGTGATATCTGGCAATTCTGGGCCGACAAAGTTAGAAGTCAGGAACTGGGTAATGGCAAATGAGCCCCCGGCTACTAACGTAGCGGGCCAGGTCTGACGGATGCCGCGCATGCCGTCCATCATGGCAATCAACCAGAAAGGCACAATAACGGATAGCAAAGGTAGCTGGCGGCCAGCGATCTGCCCAATATGATAAGGATCGAGCGAAGACACTTGCCCGGCCACAATAATCGGGATACCCATAGCACCGAACGCGACCGGCGCAGTATTGGCAATCAAACACAGACCTGCGGCATATAATGGGTTAAAACCCAGCCCCACTAACAGCGCAGCAGTGATCGCAACCGGGGCCCCAAACCCCGCAGCCCCCTCCAAAAACGCACCAAACGAAAACCCCACCAGCAGCATCTGCAACCGTTGGTCTTCGGTAATAGAGGTTACCGAAGAACGGATAATCTCAAACTGTCCGGTCTTAACGGTGATTTTATAGAGAAACACCGCAGTAATAATGATCCACGCGATTGGCCACAGACCATACGCAAAGCCATAGACGGCTGAAGCAATCGCCATGGTTACCGGCATCTGATACATCAGCACTGCAACCAATAATGCCAACAGTAGTGTGATGCCACCCGCAATGTGGCCCTTTAACTTAAGCACTGTTAGTGCCAGAAAGAAAAAAACAATGGGCAATAATGCCACCAACGCTGACAGCCATAAGCTGCCTAATGGCGCATAGGTTTGTGTCCAGGTCATACGAATAAGTCTCCAAGTGCTTTAGTATATTTTGTTATAGGTGGCTCAGTCATTTGTCACCATAAATGGCGCTGACTGTTTGAAACACCGGCATTTATATTAGAGAGAAGATGTTTTAAGGTAATATTCATATAGCGATTAAGTGACGCATATCTCATTAATTATTTTTACAAATGTGACAGAGATTCATATTGAAAATTGTTTAAAAAATAGTGAGTTTCACTCGATTTGGACTTCTTGAAAGTGTCATTAAGTTGTTTGTTTGCTTTAATAAAATCATCAAACACAGCATTAATTGCAGATATTTTAGATATTGCGTAGTTAATACTGGGCTTTTTAATAGTCTATTAACAATTACACAAAAACAGATAGAGCAGCAGAAGTACCTGTAAATTTAGCTATTAGGCGCTTTATTATGCTGTGTTTATCCGCAGATATGGGCCACAAAATGTGGTTTACGCCATAATCACTGGCGATATTTCCGAGGTTAATGAGGGAGCCCTTTAAGGGGTTAGTTACAACACTTCTATGCGGTTGCGACCATTGGCTTTTGCCCGATATAGCGCTTGATCGGCACGGTTCAACATCGCAGAAAGCGTTTCACCTTCGCGATATTGAGTGATGCCAAAACTGGCAGTCTTGTGGCCAACCCCCACGAAATCAAAGCGATTGATTTTTTCTTGCAACAGTGCCGCAACCGTTGCGGCCTGAGAACCATCAGTGTTGGGCAGCAGGATAACAAACTCCTCTCCGCCTAGCCGCCCGACATGATCTTGCAGCCTGACATTATGCAGCAATAAATTGGCAAAATTGATCAGCACACTGTCACCTACCGCATGTCCGTGGGTATCGTTAACCAACTTAAAATGGTCAATATCCAGCATAATAAGCGATATGGGATACTTTTCACGGTGACTCAGGGCCGTTTCACAGTCAAACAATTGCGCTATCTTGGTGCGATTCCACAGCGAGGTCAGCCCATCACTGCTAGCACTATGTGCCAGTGTCCGCTGGTGCAAATATAAGCTGGCATTGGCACGCTCCAACACCAGCGCATTCACCAACCCGAACAGAAATGCTGACAGGATCCACAACAGGTGCAATTCCAGAAAATAACTGGATACGCCTTCAAGATAAGTCATCGCCAGCACTAATATCGCCGATGCTGAGGCCGATATGGCGGCGTAACGCAGCGTTAACCCGGAAATAGCGAAGGTCCAGATGATTGCCAGATAAATTTCCGGCGCAAAAAATGGAAATCGTGCCGTGGCAATGTTAAACCATAAGTTAGCAAAAATGGCACCGATGGGCGCGATAACCAGCAAGGCCCGCATCATTCTATGCAACCGCGGATAGTAACTTAAGGCGCCGATAATAAGCAGTGACCCTGGAACTAATAGCCCATGCACCAACAATCGTTGTTCAGAATGCCGCAGCCCCAGGCCATTTTCCAACAGCGCATAGAGCAAATACAGCAACGCCGTCACAAAGGCGATATAGCGGATATGCGGCGTTTTGGATTGCAGATGCCATTGCTGAAAATCTACTTGGTGCGGGTCCAGTAGACACAATTTATCTGAAGAAGGAATTATCAACTGACTAGACTCCCGACCGATGTCAGCCAGACATCTTATCCTGAATTACAATACATATGACGGTAATTTCAATAATGCCTGCCGTACCCTCACAATTGCAACTGTCGGCTATCAGATCGTTGCCGCCTCACTGCGCGAACTGACAGGCGCCACTGCCAAAAGGTGCACGCTGAAACTCAGGTAAGCGCTCCGCCATAGCAGATAAAGATGTCAGCTTGGGAAAATCACTGGCAATCACCACCTCAGCCAACATCTGTTGGCTAAAGTGCCAAGCAATTGCAATCGTGAGATCCGCCAGATCGACACGATCACTGGTCAGCGGCGAAGCCAGCGTTATCTGTGACTCCAACTCTTCATAGGCCGCCAGCAGTTGTCCGGTGACGCGCTGCGTCCAGGCATCATATTGTTTGTCCTGAGGGCGTAATTGCCGTTCATAAACTAACTGCACGCTCTTCTCACACGCGGCCAAAGCCAAACCCAGCAGTTGCAGTTGTCGCTGTAATATCTTGGGCTCATCGGCTAATAATTTTCTAGCAGGTGCCAACGCGGCTGCATATTGCAGAATTAAGGTGGAGTCCATCAGTGCCGTACCATCATCACAAATCAAGGTTGGCGCCTTCACCACTGGATTGATCTGAGCAAACGCTTCAAAAGTGCTGAACACCGATAACGGCTGATGTTCAAATTTCAGCCCAAGTAGCTGCAATGAGACCGCTACCCGCCGCACGAAGGGTGAATCTAGCATGCCGATAAGTTTCATAAGTGATACCTGTTTGAATGGCCCAGCGCCCATTCTGCGCCAACAGTCACATCAGTCAAGATTGATAAAGTGTCGTTATAAAATGTTACTGATTTTAGATGGCATTAGCCGACAGTTATCGTATAAACACTAGATATTTATGTCGGCATCGACAACGCAAAGGTAACTAAAAATGAAACGAATGTTAGTGCTGGCCGCCTGTGCCAGTTTTTCTGTAGCGGCGGCGGAGCCCGCATGGGTGGCAACCAGCAACCAATATGCCATGGAAGTGTTGCAGAAAATTGCCGAGGCTAGCCCAGAAAGTGGCTCAGAACTGGGCATTGAAACCTACGATAGCAACGCCTCCGATCTCACCCTGGCTGCGGAAACAAAAAACCTTAACAGCCTCCACGATGAAATTGGTAAGTTGCAACTCATCGCGAAGCAAACAAACGATGCCCGGGTGATGCAGGACTTGCAGATCATGATAGATGCGCTGCAACGCCAACTGGACTCGGCCAAACTGTCTGAGCAATACGAACTGCCCTTCTACAATGTTGCTGAGAAAGTCTTCGGGGGCATTCAAGTGCTTTTGGATGACCGTAACAGCGATGCACGTATGCAAAAAGCCGTTGCGCGACTCAATGCCTATGTTGGAACAGACACTCAGCCAGGCATTGTGGCACAAGCCCAGCAACGCACCGCTCAGGCGTCAGCCAATAAGCAACTGACAGCGCCCTATTACAAGGAAGTAGAACAAGCCATCGCCAATACCCCACAGTTTATTCATGGGATAGAGCAGCTATTAACGGCCCATAAATTACAAGGTTGGCAGCCAGCCTTTGCCAAACTTTCTAAGCAACTCACCGACTACCAACAGTGGCTTAAATCCACGGTATTGCCTGTCACCCGGCAATCCAATGTGATGCCAGAAATCCTCTATAGCAACGCGCTGAAAAATGTCGGCGTGGATATTGCGCCTCAAGAACTCATTCAACGCGCCCTGTTTGAATATGCCGAGCTCCGTGACGAGATGCAGGCACTGGCAACCGATATTGCTAAGGCAAAAGGATATAAAAATGATGACTATCGCTTTGTTATCCGCGAGCTGAAAAAACAACAGGTCACCGGTGACGATGTCTTACCTTTTTTCAAACAACGTTTGGCGGATATTGAGAAAATTGTGCGCGACCACAATATTGTCACCCTGCCACAACGTCCGGCCAATATTCGATTGGCGTCACCGGCAGAATCTGCGGCAATACCCGCAGCGCATATGAATCCGCCACGACTTGTGGGCAACACTGGAGAATATGGTGAGTTTGTGCTGCCAATGGTTGACCCTAATGCCGGAGGCAAACGCGTCACCGATTTTACCAGCAAAGGCTTTTCCTGGACGCTGACCGTCCACGAGGCCCGGCCAGGCCATGAACTGCAATTTTCTAACATGATTGAACAAGGCGTTTCCATGGCGCGGGCCATATTTGCCATGAACAGTGCCAATGTGGAAGGCTGGGCCTTATACGCAGAAGCCATCATGAAGCAATATCTGCCCAAAGAAGGCCAGCTATTCTCATTGCAAGCCCGCCAGCAACGAGCTGCACGCGCGTTTTTGGATCCGATGTTAAATCTTGGGCTTATCAGTCCTGCAGACGCTAAAAAAGTGCTGACCGATGATGTAGTACTGTCGGATGCCTTTGCCCAGCAGGAGATCAACCGCTACACCTTCCAAATGCCCGGCCAAGCCACATCTTATTTCTATGGTTATATGAACCTCAGGGAATTACGCGTAGCGACTGAGATAAAGTTACAAGATAAGTTTAATCAAAAAGACTTTCATGATTTCATCCTGAAACAAGGGCTACTTCCTCCCAAACTGCTTAAAAAGGCGGTAGAGACCGAATTTATTCCCAACGTGAAGTAACCGCAATATGGCGCAGTCGCAGAGGCTGCGCCCGCTTCCGCCAAATTTCCTGATAATCATCCCTCAATTCCATCAGCAGCAAATTTCCCCTACTCCGCTACACTTGACGTATCCCGCTTGTTACGGAGGCATTATGTTACGAGTCATGGAGTTAGATCATCTGGTATTGCTGTGCAGCGATATTGAGATCATGCTCGATTTTTATGGCCGGGTACTGGGCGCACAACTGGAGCGGCAAATACAGCAGCCACCATTATGGCAACTGCGGCTGGGAAATGTGTTGATAGATTTACAACGCCGTGACCAACCAGAACAAGGGACGAATGTTGAGCATTTTTGCTTCAACATTGCCGAAATTGATGAATCGCGGGTCGTCGACTTTCTGCAGCGGCAAGGCGTGATGTTTGAACCCTTCAGTGAAAAATATGGGGCTCGCGGCTACAGCCGTTCACTCTACATGTATGACCCAGAAGACAACAAAATAGAGCTGAAATTATTGTCTGCAACACGTGAAGCCTAGCCACTTGTTGTAGTGGGCAAGTAAAACTCGCCCAGCTGTCCATAAGCTTCTGTATACGCATTTGATGATGCCAATTGTGTCACCTTATTAATTCACATAACGCCTCAAACACCGGCGCAGCTTTGCTGCGTCCGAGTGCTTTGATTTGTTAGGCGCCTTCTCTTACGACGCGACTTTCTATCATTAGTTGCTCACCTTTTTGAGTTAATGACCAAAATAACGCCATTCCACCTTTGGTGGTTTGTGTATATCTAGTGCTAACTAGACCATAAGCTTTAAGCTGAATACTAATAGTTTTGAATTCTTGGTCGTTTATTGTTGCTGAATACCCTGAAGTGCTGCCCGTTTCTTTTTCTTTCAGAGCTTCTGCTAACTTAGATTTAACAGCTGCATCGCTGGGATGTTCTATTAGGTATGGTGAAATAAGTGCAAATAACTCTCGCCATGTAATTTCACAAGTAAAGGCATGGCTTCTCGGGTTATATCCTGGATTTTGAGTTTTATACGTGCCACTAACTTTGAGAGCTGAGTCCAGATCAGCCATTCCCTCTACTGCGGGTCTATGTTGAGCTTCAGCTTTAGATAAAGAAGTTTGGAGTGATGCATTAAGCTTTCTTAATTCATTGATCTCACTGAGAATATCTTCGTTCGCAACATTATTAGCACGGACCCAGCCTACAGCTGGGTACATTTTAATGGTCTTAGTAAGACTTAATGCAACCAAGCCAGGTAGCTCTTGTGCAGTGCTCCAAAATTTTACTAATCTCCCATCCATTACTTTATCTTTGAAACTTAGTAACTTGTCCCGTAACTCCGGATCTTTTTCTGATTTACCGAAAGGAATATCGTCTGGAGATCCGTGTATTAATGCTACAACCTTTAATCCATTTTCAACCGCGTAATCGAACTCTTTTTCTGTGTAGCTAATACCGTCAGGAGTTACAGAGCCATAACGCCCGCCAATGATAAGAAGGTAGTAATCGCAATCATCGATGATTTTCTTAATGAACTCCCATTGTTCTTCATCAGCGGCTGGGAACAATTCCATTCCTGCTGGGATACAGTCCATTTCCATAAGTGCTTGTAGCACATGCTGTCTTTCATCTTTCAAATCCGCATAAGTTGAACTAACAAACACCTGATATCTTTTTTCCATGATTGTCCTTTATTGGTGGTAGCGCCTAACGCTTTAAACAGCGGAAAACACGAGCACAGCGAATGGTTTTCCGCTGATTTAACTTGTTAGACTTAAGATCAATATCCATTAGCAACAACCTTCAATACCATAGCCCCCAAAGCCTTATCTTCAGAGAGCTCAACTACAACTTCACTGCCACGCTCATCTGTACCATGTGAAAAATAAAGTGAGACGTTCTCTAACTGGATTCCCGAAGCAAATTGCGTTTCCGGTGATAGACATGAAACAACTCGCATCGCGTTTTTCCCCGCAAACTCAACAGAAGCAGAATCCATCAACACCTTGCAAGCAAATGAAGCTGGCTCGTAGCCTTGGTATTCACAGCGCTTTGCTGATAGAACAGGTTCCGAATGACCTTTAAAGTTGCTTCCCCAAGCAGTGAGGAACTTTATTTCATGTGTTTCACCAGGTTTGATTGATTCAACAAAAGCATTGATAGGCTTGCAAAATGGATCATTGTTGCCCGTTGCCATGACTGGACATATGAAAGCTGCTAACAAAATAACGAATGATGTACGAGATATTTCCATACGGTGCCTAACGCCTAGCTCACAGGAAAATTGCGAGCTTGCGAGTAAATTTTCCTGTGCAGCTACTTGTTATGTGGCTCAACTCAAGCCTCGTAAATAGCGATAACGTTCGCTGCTGTAAAAAGAATCACAATCCCAGACTTGATTTCATTTGTGCAGTACGGATCGTTATCCAGAACGCCGGTGAAGTTAGGATATTTATTCTCACTTACCTCTACCCACATACGCTCCCCCTCAGTCACCCATTCCTCTCTTGAGTTCTCATAGGAGATGAGAAATACAAGCTTTACGAGACTGCCGGGCTCCAGCGTACGAACCTTTTCATCTGCTGGAAGCTCGAATGTATCTGGGTTTTCCTTGGCTCTAGAGTACGCGTCCGCTAATTCAAATGTGGCACTCATCCTTTCTCCACATAACATTTTATTAGTGCGCATGCGCATTTACCTCGTTGGACCAGTAAAAACGCGCACAGTTAACTATCTGTATGTAATGAACTTATCAGTATTTTGCTAAATTCACCATCTGGAAAAACGCGCATGCGCGTTTTCCAAACCTATTATCTAATCCGTGAAATTTATAAGTAAATGATTTTAATCATATTAATTTTGACTAAAATGTGAAAACGCGCACGATAGTAGGATAAAAATTGTTCAATTCCGCCATCATTTGAATATGACTGTATACCTGTCCAGCTTTAGGCATCGCAAGACATTGCAACATTTGAGATATACGGATGAAAATTTCTAGGTCAGAAAGTCCGTTTATTGCAGCGCCGCCGACAACTTGCTAACTCAGTTAAGCCCAGTTCGGTGTTTCACCATCATCTTGCTGTCAAAAGGGAACAATCGCTCCCTTTAAACGATGTCAGCGTATCATTACACCTTTACTACATCACAAATGGTGTCATTCCAGGATTGGTTGCCCACCAGCGGCGAAGGATTAATGGGGATTAAGCTATTGGGGTTAAAACCGTTACCAGCTCCGCCACGGCGTTTATCCCACCAAATGTGATTGACCATATCGGCATCTTCCGCTTGGGCAAAAGTTGGCAGTTCGGCTGGTTTACCGTTGCGGCCTTCGGCGATACGACCGCCGTAGTTCATGCCCATAGAGTTGCTAATGGCAATCACATCTGGATGGATACCTTCAGTCACCACCACTTTTACTTTGATTTTACCGACTACTTCACTGGGATTATGCACTTGGTAGTCTGACACAGGGCGGTAAGAGGTCACTTCAACAAAGTCACCACTTTTAACCCCAAGACGTTTGGCGGTTTGGCGGTTTATCCATGCTGGATTGTCGTGCACAATTTCCGTCAGATATTTTTGCGGTGCCGTGCGGCCTTGGGTGTGGACGTTCCACTTAAAGGTGGTCAACACCAACTGATGAGGCTTACGTTGAGTCATGGATTCAGGAAAGGCGAAGTGTGGCCAACCATCATCTTTAATGCCCAATTGTTGCGCCATCTGCTCAACATAGGGTGAATGCAATTCAAACTTGCGAGAAGGCGTTTGGAAGCCACGTTTGGCAACGCCGTTTTGCATCACACCAATGGCCTGCTTTTTACCTTTAACTTCTTGGTAGATCACGCCGTTTTCAACAGTGGTGCCTAGCAATTGCTCCGCGCTCAACGTTTTAGCAAACGGGCGGTAGTTTTTGGGCTTATCCCATACCCAAGCGCCATGTTTTTTCATGTAGTCAAAGCCGTTCAAACCATCACGTTTTGGCAATGAATTCAAACGATAAGCAACAAACTCAGCATAGGAGTCAAAGTCGAAATATTTAGCAATATCTGGGCCTAAGCGCTTGGCAATATTAATCAAACTATCGGCAAAGTTTTCACAGTCGAACGGCGGTTCAGCTGCAGGCTGACGCAACACCATGTAGGGCTGCAGCTCATAAGCGTTGCGCGCATCAATGGTGTAACGCTCAAAATAGGTGGCATCAGGCAAAATTAAATCGGCGTAATGCGCCATTTCGGAGTAGACCACATCAGAGCAGGCGTGGAACTTAATCTTCTGCTCATCTTTCAATGCTGCCACGGTCACTTGCGGGCCTTCAGGCCAGTTTTGTGGGGCCGCAATGGTGTACGACAGATAAACATCCACCTGATGTTCGCCCTTGAGCAGCTTGTCAAATACCAGCTCGCTCACCTTCATTTTGGCCCAGTGATTGGAAAGTGGATATTGTTTGGGATCTTCCAGATCGGTGCTGAACTTCGGTTTCGGCGGAATAGGTGCTGGCTCGGGGAAGTTACTGCCTTTAATGCTTTGCGAACCGCCGTAAGCGTAACCACCTTCAGCACCAACACTGCCCACCAGCGCATTGAGTAATACTACGGCTCGCTCATTGTTAAAGCCGTTTTGATGCCCTTGAGTACCGCGGTTAGTAAAGGCAACACACGCGGGGGCCGCCGTTGCAAACTCGCGGGCAATACGGGCGATATCACTTGCGGCGATACCTGAAGCCTCTTCAGCAAATTTTGGGGTATAGGGTGCTAAGAAGGTTTTGATCTCCGCCAGCGAAACATTCATCCACGCATTAACAAATTCAGCGTCATAGCGATTTTCATTCACGATAACATGTGCCATTGCCAACGCTACCGCACCTTCTGAGGCAGGGAATGGCGCATGCCATTCATCGCTACGCCCCGCGGTGTTAGACAGTCTTACGTCGAAGGTCACCATCTTAGCACCAGCAGCTTTCGCCTTGACGTAACGGCGCATTAACGGGAAGCCGCCTTGGTGCGCTTCTAAGAAGTTAGAACCGAAGTTTAAGAAATAACGGCAACGTTCGGCGTCAACCGTTTCCCAATCTTTATCGCCAATGGAGGTCAGGTTCGCGGCACGCTTGTTAGCAGAACACAGCGCACGGTGGTTCAGCACAACTGGCGAACCCACCGCATTCATAAAGCGGCCGACAATATCACCAATTTTATTACGACCACCATGGAACACGACGCGCTCAGGATGACCTGCGGCAATCGCCGGTTTGATGCGCTCGGCGATCATCTCATAGGCTTCTTCCATAGTGATACGCTGCCACAAACCTGAACCACGCTCCCCTACCCGTTTCAATGGATAAACAATACGTTCAGGGTAGTTTACGGCTGACACCCCGCCGTGGGCTTTAGCACACAGCTTACCTTGTGGGTTCGGATCCGTTTTGCTGCCTTCGACCCCAAGAATTTGCCCGTCTTTGACCAACACATTCATCCCACAAACATTAGAGCAGTTAAGGCATACACTTGGGACGCGCAGCACATCAGCAATACTGTCTGCCAAACGAAGGCGACTCAGCGCCGCCGTTGGTACTTCGGCGGCAACGGCATTGGGTATTAGTGAAATCACATCGCCTAGTTGCATCGCCGCAACAGTGGCAGCAAATTTCTTAATAAACTCACGACGTTCCATAATTACACCCCGCCCCATTGGTCGATTTCATACAGATGTGGATCAAATGGTTTACCTTCCTGCAGTTTGTCGAGCATCGCTTGCGACACGCCAATATGACGACTGCGAGGGGTATCGGAGGCGCGGTTTTTAATGCCTACGGCATTACTAGGAATAGGCGCATTGTCGGTGATGATGCTGATGGCGTCTGCCACACAAGTGGAAACACACGCGGGTTGCAAACCCACCTTGAGACGGTGCAAACACAAGGTGCATTTTTCGGCTTTCTGGGTGTAGGGATTCACGTACACGGCCCCAATGGAGCAAGCGCTAATACAATCACCACAGCCATTACAGCGGCTTTCATCCACCTGAACGGTACCGTCCACTTTGTGAATTGCCTGGTTTTTGCAAGCCACCATGCAATCTGGGTGTTCACAATGACGGCAGGAAATTGGCAGAAATTCACGCTTAACCTGGGGGAAACTGCCAACGTCACGATAAATGGTCATCTGACGAAAATGGCCGAGCGGGGCTTGAAACTCTTGCTTACACGCCACAGAACATGCGTGGCAACCGACACAACGATTAGTGTCGACGATCATTCGGTACGACATAGATTCGAGTCCTAACTGAGATGTTTAAATAACTGCACAACATCCCAGTCGAACCCTGCTTTCGTAAGCACAGGCCAACACATGGCAAAATGATTGGTGCGGGCTTATTAAACGATTTAGTTGAAATACTAAAATGCAAATGCTCGACTCAAGTCACGCTAGGTTGCCACAAGCGCTAATTAATTCACCAAGAATCGGTCAAAGTGCCGGTGTTGCAACGTCTCTAGCAACGACACAAAAGCTCTCAATGTTGCCGTCGCTTCGAGTCATTGCCCGTAGTGATTTTTTGCAGCAACGGTCAAAAATAGCTCCCGACTAGAGCGATGACAATGCCGTTGTGCTGCAGACAACGGATGCGTCACGGGATTACACTGATTTTAATTGATTAAGAATGCGTTTTTCCGATATGGCATAAGCAGTGCCAAGCGTTTGCGCGAAACAACTCACCCGATACTCTTCCAGCATCCAACGTACTTCTGCCAACGCTGGAGGCACCGCTTGTGATTTAGGCAATTTTGCCAGCGTTGCCTGATATTCTGCAGTGGCGTTATGAATACTGAGCAGATGCAGTTTGTCACGGTTTGGGTCCACCGGCAGTTTATCCAGCCGGATTTCAATCGCCTTTAGATAGCGGATCACATCACTTAGCCGTTGCCAGCCTGTTGCTTCCACAAAACCTTTAAACACCAGTTGCTCTAATTGGCTTTGAATATCACTCATAGCAAAAGCAATATTCAGGTTGATTTTACCTTTGAGGCGTTTGCGGATACGTTGATGGGTTGTGAGAATTTCTTCCACCTTGAGCGCAATGGCTTCAGCCGTACTGTTGAGCTCTTGCCGTACTATATCTCTGGCCTGTTCAAACGCTGCCGGTGAACGGACATCCAACGCCTGTTCATCAAGGATCTGCTGCACTGCTGCATGGATGATATCGTCAATCAGTAATTGCACCTGACCAAACGGGTTAAAGTACATTGCCAGCTTGGCTTTATTGGGCAACGCCTGCTGCAGATGTTTTACCGGCGACGGAATATTGATCAGCAGCAATTTACGCACGCCTTGCCGATGTAAACATTGCGCCTGTTGTTCGTCATCAAAAAGTTTGATGGCAACATTATCACCTTCATCCACCAGCGCCGGAAACGCTTTCACCTCATAACTACCGCGACGCCGTTGATATTCCTTGGGTAACTCCCCAAAACTCCACTCCGTCAGGGCTGTCTGCTCTATGCCTTTATCGGCCACTTGGCAAATAGCCTGTTTCACCTGCCCTTGCAACGCTGCTTTCAGCTCATCCAGGTTACGTCCTTGAGCAATCAATTGGCCTTGGTCATTCTCAATTTTGAAGTTGATCAGCAGGTGCGGTGGCACCACAGTTACATCAAAATCTTCTGGCGACACTTTAGTACCGCTCATACGCAGCAACTGCCGACATAAACTATCGAGTAACGGCTGTTGCAGCGGCTGCATGGCTTGCACACAGGCACGGGCATAATCCGGTGCCGGGACAAAGTTGCGCCGCAGTGGTTTAGGCAGTGACTTTATCAATGCGATACATTTTTCTTCGCGTAATCCAGGTACTTGCCATTCAAAGTCTTTGTCTTCTATTTGATTAAGCAACGCCACCGGAATATGCAGCGACACGCCATCGTCTTCTTCGCCAGGTTCAAAACGATAACTCAGTGGCAAGGTGAGTTTTTCCTGCTGCCAGTTATCGGGGAAGTCCAGCGCCGAGACATGGGTATCGTCACGCTGCATTAGCAATTCACGGCTGAAATTGAGTAACTCTGGCGTTTGCCGTTGCTGCTGACGCCACCATTTGTTAAACAGTGGCAGATTGAAAATCCCCTCAGGAATACGCGCATCGTAAAAGGCAAATAAGGTATCTTCATCGACCAGAATATCGCGCCGCCGCGATTTATGTTCCAGCGACTCGACCTCTTCAAGCAGTGCCAAATTCTGTTTATAGAATGTATCCGACAGCTTCAGCTGCCCTTCTGCCAGCCCGCTACGGATAAAAATCTGCCGCGCTTCTACCGGTTGGACCGGGCCAAACTGCACCTTACGGCGGTTGACCACCGTCAAGCCGTACAGCACCTGATTTTCTAGGGCGATGACCGAACCTTGTTTAGCCTCGAAATGCGGTTCTACATAATGCTTTTTAATGAGATGGGCCGCTAACGATTCCAGCCATTCCGGTTCAATAGCCGCACAGCTACGGGCGAACAAGCGTGAAGTTTCAGTGAGTTCAGCCGCCATCACCCATTTGGGGCCTTTTTTGGCTAAGGGCGAGCCGGGGAAAATATAAAACTTGCGGTTACGGGTGCCCTGATATTCATTATTCTGATCTTTGAAGCCGATATGACTCAAAAGCCCAGACAGCAATGCCTGATGCAGTGGGTCATAACTCGTGGGTTCACTGTTTAAACGCCATTTCAAATCATGCACGCTCTGGCGTAACTGCGCATACAGATCCTGCCATTCGCGGATCCGTAAATAAGACAGATATTCGTCCTTCATCTGTTTGCGGAACTGATTACCAGACAACTGCTGTTGTTGCTGTTTGAGGTAGTTCCACAAATTAAGCAGCGCGACAAAGTCCGATGACTTATCCGCAAAGCGGTTATGGGCTTCGTCTGCCGCCTGTTTTTTATCCATGGGCCGCTCGCGCGGATCCTGAATTGACAGCGCGGCGACAATCACCATTACTTCCTGCAAGCAGCCGAGTTTGTTGGCTTCCAGCACCATCCGCGCCAAACGCGGATCTACCGGAATTTTCGCCAGTTCCTGCCCTAATCGGGTCAACCGCAGTTGCCCTTTATGGCGCTCTACTGCCTGTAACTCTTCTAGCAACAGAAAACCATCACGGATATTGCGTTCATCCGGCGGTTGAATAAAAGGAAAACCACCAATATCCCCCAGGCCAATAGCTAACATCTGTAAGATTACTGACGCCAGATTGGTTCGCAGAATTTCCGGATCGGTAAACTGCGGACGGTTATTAAAATCATCCTGTGCATACAGCCGGATACAGATACCCGGCCCCACGCGGCCACAACGGCCCTGTCGTTGATTGGCACTGGCCTGTGAAATGGGTTCTATCGGCAATCGCTGTACTTTAGTGCGATAACTATAACGACTGATCCTGGCGGTGCCGGGGTCGATAACATAGCGGATGCCGGGAACCGTCAATGAGGTTTCGGCCACATTAGTGGCGAGTACGATGCGACGGCCAATATGAGACTTGAATACCTTGGATTGCTCACCATAAGACAGGCGCGCATACAATGGCAGAATTTCAGTATCCCGCAAATTACGCTTATTCAGTTGCTCCGCCACATCACGGATTTCCCGTTCACCATTCAGAAAAATCAGAATATCGCCGGGACCTTCTGCTACCAGCTCATCAACTGCGTGAAAAATCCCTTCGATCAAGTCAAGATCTTCATCTTCATCGCGTAACAGCGGCCGGTAACGGGTTTCTACGGGATAGGTGCGGCCACTGACTTCCACCACTGGTGCATGATTAAAGTGGCGCGAGAAACGTTCCACATCGATGGTGGCAGAAGTGATAATCAGCTTAAGATCCGGCCTTTTAGGCAAGATCTGTTTCATATAGCCAAGAATGAAATCGATGTTGAGACTGCGCTCGTGGGCCTCATCGATAATCAAACAATCATATTGCGACAGCCACTTGTCTGATGCCAGTTCCGCCAGCAGAATACCATCGGTCATCAGTTTGATATAAGAATCGCTGGAAATCGCATCGGCAAAACGCACTTTGAAGCCGACCGCCTGTCCTAACTCGGTCTGCAACTCTTCTGCGACTCTTGACGCTACGCTACGAGCCGCCAGTCGTCTGGGCTGGGTGTGACCTATGATGCCGCGGCTGCCGAACCCCAGCTCCAAGCAGATTTTGGGCAACTGCGTGGTTTTACCAGAACCGGTTTCCCCAGCAACAATCACGACCTGGTGCTGAGTAATGGCCGCGGCAATTTCATCGCGTTTTTGCGATACCGGCAACTCTTCTGGGTAATGAATTTTTGGACGATTATGCAGTCGCTGCTGTACCCGCTCATACGCCGCCTGTGCCTGTTCGGTTAATTCAGCCAGTTTGGCAGCTTTAGCCGTTGCATCTTGCTGATGTTGCAATTTAGCCAGCGCACGACGAATAACGGCAGCATCAGCCTGAAAGCACTGCGCCAGATATTCTTGGGAAAGTGGGGACAACTTGCGATTCAAAACAATAACATCCAATAAAAAGAAAACGGCGATCCTAACAAGGATACGCCGTTTTGGATATGGTTTGTAAATATCGTAAGGTGATTGCTGGCTTTATCGACAATCAGGCGGGGGTTTTATAACAATGCTCGGTGTAACTGCGGATAGCCGACAATACATTGAAACGATCAATGACCCCAACCACCCGGCCATGTTCCACCACTGGATAGATTTTGGGTTTTTGCCCCAGCATCTGTTCCGCCAGTAATAACACACTGTGGTCGGGATTAACCCACAATACCTCAGTACGCATGCGGTCTTTAACCAGATCCGCCAAATCACAGTAATAGCTGCTTTTCAGCATTGCGGCCATGCAATCCTGCTGTGATAAAAAGCCCACCAATTGCCCAGTTACATTGACCACAGGTGCACCGGCTTTATGTTGATTCAACAGTTGTTCCACGGCTTCAGCTATGGTCATCTCCGGCGACAATAACACCGGCTTACGATCCATATGATCGCTGACTTTAATATCCATTACCTTTCCCCAAGGTTGAAAGTTTACTCGTTAAGTGTAGTTGTGATTCAGCACTCAGGGAAAATGCGATAAGTCGATTGTCTTAATTAGTTTTTACTGATCACGCCAAATCATCACCAGCGGATCTTCGCCATTCTTGCGGCTGGCACGGTACATACCTTCAGTATTGAACGGAGTGGCAATGTTGCCACGCTGGTCAATAGCGATGACACCACCTGTGCCACCGGCACCGATTAACCGCTGGTTAATCACTTCATCAGCGGCCTCTATAATCGATTTATGCAGATATTTCACACGAGCACAGATATCACCGGTCACGTGGTAACGAATAAAATATTCTCCCCAACCGGTTGCTGACACGGCACAGACACCATTTTCGGCATAGGTTCCGGCACCAATAATGGGAGAGTCGCCAATGCGCCCAAAACGCTTGGCGGTCATGCCACCGGTAGAGGTGGCGGCCGCTAGATTGCCCTGTTTATCCAGAGCCACGGCCCCCACCGTACCAAATTTGTAGTCTAGATCCAGAGGATTGACTTTAGCTTGGTAGTCTTTCTTTTCTGCCGCAGCTATCTTGGCCTTGGCATCCTGTAGCTGCTGGTAGCGATGCTCGGTATCAAACGTATTGGCAGGCACCAATTTAAAGCCCTGAGTCAAGGCAAACTCCTCGGCCCCAGCCCCTGCAAGCATCACGTGCTCAGATTTTTCCATCACGGCACGCGCTAGATCGATAGGATGTTCAATATGGCTGACACCGGCAACGGCGCCTGCATTCATGGTACTGCCGTCCATAATCGAGGCGTCCATCTCATGCTTACCGTCCCAAGTGTAAACCGCGCCACGTCCGGCATTAAATAGCGGGCTGTCTTCCAGTACGTTAATGGCGGCTTGAACCGCATCGATACTGCTGCCCCCATCATCAAGAATTTTATAGCCAGCATTGACCGCTTCGGTGAGTTTGGCGCGATATTGTTTCAGTTGTTCGTCCGTAAGATTGGCCTTAGAAATCGTCCCAGCACCGCCGTGAATCACAATGGCATAAGGCGGTTCTGCCGCCCATGATGGCAGAGAAGGAGTCGCCAGCAGGGTCAGCGCCATCCATAGTTTTTTTATTTTGGTTTTCATTATTTTGTTTCCGTGTTAACAAGCTGTCCCCTTTGTAGCGGTTTTACTTAGGAAAAACAATCCACGGCTTGCTTGCGGATAATGCAAAGGTAACAATATCCTTCAGGAATGTCGCAATGCCGGGTTGGATTTTTGTTCACCAGATACCTTGTTACCCCTTTTGTATGGTTAATAACCATGACCATGCTGCTGATATCGTGGCCTTTGCTGGCTGCGGATAACCCATTGTTAAAATTGCAGATCAACGGCGTAGAAGGCGCGCTAAAACGCAATGTTCTGGCACATCTGGGCCCCATGCCTGAAAATGACACACAAAGACGCGCTTGGTTATTTGATGTCAGCAATGGCGTGCAGGATGCCTTGCAGTCGTTGGGGTATTACCACGGCAAGCTACAACAACAATTGGAACAGAAAGAAGATGGCCCTTGGCAACTCACCTTGACCATCACGCCCGGTGATGTCACCCGTATTCAATGGGTGGACATAGTGCTGGATGGCGAAATTCGTAGCGACACAGTAGTTAATCGCTGGCTGGATCAAGTAAAGATAAAACCCGGCGACCCGCTGAACCATGGTGACTATGAATCCGTCAAGGGACAGCTAGCAACGCTGGCATTATCCCGCGGTTATTTTGACGGGCATTACACCTTAGCGGAGATCCGTATCAACCGCGATCTGGATCTGGCCAAAATCAATCTGCGCTTTGATTCTGGCAAACGTTACCATTTCGGTAAGGTCAGTTTTGGGGGGCATACGTTAAAGCCGGGGTTTCTCGACAAACTGATCCCCTTTGATGCCAACGCCACCTATAGCACTCGGAGACTGTCAGCACTCAATCAGGAACTGGTGGATACCGGTTATTTCGCTAGCATCAAGGTATTGCCACAGTTGGATAAACTCAGTAATGACCAAGTGCCGGTGAAAGTGGAGTTATCGCCAAAGCCTGATCATTCGTTTCAAGTGGGGTTAGGTGCCGATATTGGCAACAGTTCTGATAGCGAAATCGACCCCAGAGTTAAGCTTATCTGGCGCACGCCGCAAATTAACCGTTATGGCCATTTTCAGGAAACCAGTATTGAATGGTCACCCGATCGGCCAAAAGTCATGTTCACTTACACCATACCGCTAAGTCATCCGCTGGATGATCAACTAAAACTGCGGTTTGGATTGTTGTGGGATAAATATGGCGTCACTCAGCAGTATGACAATGCAACTCAAGAGTTCAATAACACCGGACAGTTGGAATCTCGCAAGCGACTGATCGGCATCGGCCGCAATAAACGCTTAGGTCACGGCTGGCTGTTCAATTATTCGCTGGACATGCTACGCGAAGAATACACCCAATCGGATGTCACTTATGACCCACAATTTCTGCTATTGGGTGCCAGTATCAGCAAAACAGTGCGCGGTGATGCCAGTCTTGACCCTAAATCGGGTTTCCGGCAGCTGTACAGCGTTGAATATGCCGACCCAGCACTTGGCTCCGATGCCAGACTCAGCAAATTTGAAGCGCGTTTTAAGTGGATTGATACTTTTTTTGACAAACATCGTTTTGTGGCCAGGTTGGATTTAGGGATGAATGTAGTCACGAATAATGATCTGGCTATTGTGCCACCGTCACTGCGCTATTTTGCAGGCGGAGACCAGAGTATCCGTGGCTATAGTTACCAAGAGCTGGGCCCTTATCGCGAATATACCAATAGCGATGGGGTGCTATCTCGGGAAGTCATCGGTGGACGTTATCTCGCTGTTGGCAGCTTGGAATATCAATATTACCTAACACCTCATTGGCGGCTGGCCACCTTTGTTGATGCGGGTAACGCTTATGATAACGGTCAGATGGCACCCATAGTTGCTGTAGGTGGTGGTGTCCATTGGATATCACCGCTGGGGCCCATCAAGCTGGATATCGGCTTTGGCGTACACGATCCCGATATTGATTACCAACCCTGGCGCATTCACCTGACAATGGGAACAGAACTATGACGGCTGAACATGAAATGCCGAATGTTCCCCCAGCACAGGAACGTCAGGCAGCAACGCCCTTGCGCCGCACCATCAACTGGCTATTGCGGCTGTTGGTGTATCTGCCAACATGTCTACTGCTGCTCTTAGCATTGCTGGTAGGAACCGGACCAGGTAGCCATTTAGCCATCAAGTTGGCAGATTGGCTGGTGCCGGATCTGCAACTCAGTTATCAAAGTGGCACGCTCAACGATAAACTCGAACTGCAACAAGCCGCCTGGCAGATGCCTGGTATTAGTGTGCACAGTGGACATCTGTTACTGCAATGGCGACCCGCCTGTTTGCTGCAGGCGCAATTGTGTGTAGACGAGTTGCAGATGGACGGGGCGACAGTATCTGTTATCACGGCGCAATTAGCAGATGCCACTGCGGCTTCAACCACCACGACCAACAACCAACTGCAACTTCCCTTTGGTATCCAGTTAAGAGCCGCCAGATTAGCGCAGGTCCAAGTGCAAGTGAACGATATGCACTTCAGCGGCAGCGAACTTACATTAGCCGCTACCTGGCAAAAAAGTGGACTGCTAGTTGAGTCTCTACAAACGCAGGGCATTCAAGTCATTATCCCTAGCGCTGCCAAAGACACCAACAGTGACCCATCGTGGCCACTGGCACAGCTACCTGAAGTCACCATGCCATTTCCCCTTAATATCCAATCGGCGCTACTGACTGACTCAACGCTGATAATGGGTGAGCGTCAGGATAAATTTTCCCGGCTGGATTTACAGGGCAGTTTTTACGGCCAGCACCTGGCACTGCAACACCTACAGCTCAATCATGACTATGGTGATGGGCAGTTTGACGGGGACATCACACTAGCAGGACGCTATCCGCTGACACTCCACGCACAGTTGCAGATCCAGCAGCTCCCGCAACTTCCAGGTCTACAGTCGCAACAACTGACGGCCGCTTTAACGGGTGATTTCCGGCATCTGCAGGCGGAGTTGCAGTTAAATGGTGAACAACAGGCCGCCATTAATGGTCATATCGACCTGACCAACGCCGCCCTACCTTATGACATAACCGTAGAGCACGGCAAACTACACTGGCCGTTGACTGAACCGCAATATGCCGTAGCAGGACTAACACTGCACAGTAACGGTTCGTTGCAGCAACAGACGGCAACTATCAGCGGTAACTTTGACACGCCTTGGTTATCACAAATTGACATAACCGCCGATGTTTCGCATAAGCCGCAGCAGCTAGACATCGCCGCCTTTAAAGCCTGGTCTGCTGCTGGTCAACTGACACTGCAAGGTTCATTGGATTACGCTAACGGCATTAAGTGGCGGGCGAAGGTGGGAGTCGAAGAACTGAATGCAGCTAAGATTGCCTTAACTACTGATGATGTCACTATTCCCGAAAGCAGCATCAGCGGCTCGTTTAACACTCACGGACATGTAGCGGATAAACAGTGGCAGGTTGCAATAGCCGCAGCGAATCTGCAAGGTTCGGCGGCGAAAACGCCCTTTGCACTGACCGGGAGTGCCGATGTGGATCAACGCTGGCATCTGCACAGCAAAGGACTACAACTGACCGCCTTTAACGCCGCCTTATCGCTAGACGGTAATGCCGGCGAGAAATGGGATCTTAACGGCAAGCTGACAGTACCAGAGTTAGCCATGTTCTATCCGCAAGCCCACGGCAGTATCAATGCTGATATCACGGTACGGGGTGATGGGTCACATCCGCAGTTGCTCCTTGACGGTAGTGCCGCACAGCTCAGCTTTAAAGACTACGAATTGCAAAGCGCCCAAGTTAATGGCCGTTATACACCGCTGGACCAACATGCCTTCTCGCTGCAGTTGCAGGCTCATGCGCTCACGCTCAGTCACCAGCAACTGGATAGTCTGACATTGGTTGCCGATGGCGATCTCAACCAGCAGCAGCTCACCCTCAGCAGTCAGGGGCCTCAGAGCATCAGTCTCACGCTTAACAATCGCTATGATCAACAAAAAAAGCTCGTGAGCGCTCAGCTAGAACAACTGCAATTAAATACGAATATCGGTCGCTGGCAACTGCAACATCCGGCAAGTTTCCGTTGGGATTTGCAAAAACAGCAGGGGCAAGTGGCACCATTATGCTTGCAGACCGATCGTAATCTGCTATGTCTGCAGCAACCAGTGACGATTGCCGATAAAGGTGTGGCAACGCTGCATTATACCGGAGAACCAGGAGAGCTCTTAACAAACCTGCTGCCTGAAGGCGTGCTCTGGCAAGGCAAGGCCGATATGGATGCCAGCGTAAGCTGGTCACCCAAAATGAAACCCACAGCACAATTACAGTTTAACATTGCACCGGGACGCATCAGCTTCCCGGAAGGGCGTGACTCACCGGCACCCATCGATTTTGATGGGGGTTTTATCAAGGCAAAACTGGATCAACAGTCCTTGACGACCCAAGTAGAATTTACCGCCGGCGACATTCTGCAGTTACACAGCCAGCTAAATATTGGGGTCTCACCCACGCACCCGCTACAGGGTTCAATCAAAATGCAGCAAATCAATCTCAAACCATTGCAGCGGCTGGTGCCACAGTTGCAAACACTGCAGGGGCTAGTTAACGCTGATATCGCCATTGCAGGCAGCCTACAAGATCCACAGTTCAGTGGCCAACTGCAATTAAAAGACGGTGAATTAGTAAGCACAACCAACCCAACAAAGATTGAGCAACTTCAGCTACAGCTAGCATTTGCGGGGCAACATGCCACCTTGCAGGGTAACTGGAAAATGGGCGATGGCAACGGCGAAATGCAGGGTGATATTCGTTGGACTGACGGCCAGTTTGAAGGCGATCTGGCACTCAATGGCAAGGCGCTGACGTTGATCCAACCGCCATTGGCTATTCTCAAAGTGTCGCCAAATCTACAGTTGCACTTTGCCCCCAAACGTCTAGATGTCAAAGGTTCTGTCGATATTCCGTCCGGCAATATCAGCATCATGCAATTACCCGATGGCGGTGTCGGCGTATCACAGGACGTGGTGTTTGACGATTCCGTGGCGCAAATACAGGCGCGCGCGGCGCCCATGGCAATCAGTGCCGATATTGGGCTCAATGTTGGCAATAAAGTAGCCATAGACGGCTATGGCTTAAAAGGCATGCTCAGCGGCACCCTGCGACTACAACAGCAAGCAAATAAGCCGGTACAGCTTTTTGGTAATATTCGAGTGTTGGACGGCAGTTACCGGTTTATGGGGCAAACATTATCCATTACCACGGGTGAGTTGCAATTTGCCGGGCCACCACAAGTACCCAATCTCAATGTTGAGGCGATCCGCGAGATAAAAGATGACGATGTTGTTGCTGGGGTACGGGTCACCGGCACACCGCAAAAACCAGTAGTAACACTATTTTCCAACCCGGCAAAGGAGCAGGCTGAAATCCTATCCTATATTGTTCAGGGCAAAGGCTATGACTCCAGCCAAAATAACTCGCTAATGCTGGGGGCGGCGATGGCCCTAAGTGGGCAGGTCACTGGCGGTGGTCAAGCGTTGAGTAATATTGGTAACACCGCCGCCGGGTTGGTGGAAAAATTTGGATTTTCCAACGTGCAACTCGACACCAATGACGATGGCAAAGTCGCGATCAGTGGTTATCTGGGCAAGGATTTGATGCTCAAATACGGCGTTGGTGTATTCAACCCCGGTTATGAGATGACAGTGCGCTACTATCTTTTATCAAAACTCTATCTGGAGTCTGTCACCAGCACTGTAGGACAATCGCTCGACATCTATTACAGTTTTGATCTGTAACGGCAGTGATGTTTACCCACAAAAAAAAGCGCCCAAGGGCGCTTTTTCAGAAGTGTCGCGAATTAAGCGTAAACAAAGTCAACATGTTCGATGATTGGCTTGAACACGTGACGTTGCATCGCCTGAGCGCGGACTTTCACTTCTTTGCCATCGAGGACAATTGTCAGCTCGCTGGTATAGAAATCGTCGTTAGTCTGCACGTTGATGATGTCTTTGTGATCAAAAACGATAGATACTGGCTCTTTACCGGTACCATAGATAACGCCTGGAACTTTACCCTCACGGCGCAGGCGGCGGCTCGAACCTTTCCCAATCTCTGTGCGGGTAGCGGCTGGAATTGTGTAAGACATAACAATTACTCTCTGATTATAAAAATAACTGGTCGCCATTTTCGACCAACGGCGACCTCGTATAAAGCGGGCGGATATTACCACAGCCAATAATCAGCGACAAGCGCTAAAGCGTTGTTAATACGCAGCTACCAATGGCGTACAGGGCCACAATCTATGTGGACAAATCCGGATTTAGGATAATATCCAACGCCACCGAGTTTCAGACTTAGCGCCGCTTCGCGCACATGGCTCAGTTTCATACCGGGGATAGCAATATCCATGGCCATACCTGACATGTGAAAACTTTTTTTTGCAACGCCACTACTATGAGATCGCAACATAGCATTAGTTTTAGGAGAACGATAACCGGAGATCACATGCACTTCTTCAGTGGTACCAAGTTGCTGCTGCAGTTGGTACAGATAGTCAAACAGCCGCTTATCCATCGGCGCTTCCAGATTTTGCCGATGATCTCTTAGCAAGTGATTAAAAGAAGACAATGTATCGCCAAGATACTGCCCGTCTAGCCAATAGACGCCATCCTGACGTTCCCCGGTGTGAATATTATAAAAACTGAGCGCCCGGCTACCCTTAGTAGAACGACTCGCCATGGCTTTTGCGGGAAGAAGAGACATTAACGCCACGCCCCCGAGGCCTTTCAACAACTGCCTGCGGGCAGGACATACGACTGACAAATTAACCACCTTTCTCACAATGACTCACGATAAACGTCCAAAAATTAACCGCTTTCAGATAACAGGTCAACCTCTGATTCCGTGAATCTGTGCATATTTCGTACAAAAAAGTGTCGGCAGTAGACTATTTTTCACCCGATGGCAAATAGTTATCTTAAGTCTACAACTGTAGAAAATTTGTGGTAAACGTCATCTCGAAACTGTGCCGTCCCCTGCCCGTCAACCCAGGCGTTCCAGTAAACGATGTAAACGGGTAGCGGCTGTGTTAGCGCAAACCACTGTGTAGTTTGGAAATCTTGCTGCATATCGTGCCATTTGCGGGGATCACGTACCCAATGCTGCCCCAGCCATTGCGCTAATTCATCAGCCTTTTCAACCCTGACACATCCCGATGATAAGGCCCTATCGGCCCGATTAAACAACTGTTTCTCAGGGGTATCATGCAGATAAACATCGAAGCTGTTATCGAAATGAAATTTAAATCGCCCTAACGCGCTATGGACACCCGGCTGCTGCACCACACGGTATGGGAAACGGCCGTATGCCAATTGCTGCCATTGCTCTGGTGTTTGCTCAATCTGATGGCCCTGATAGTCAAATACCCGGAAATCCTTCTGCTTAAGATAATTGCCGTCTTTACGAATATGGGGTAGCAGATCCTTGCGTAAAATACTGCGCGGCACATGCCAGCCGGGATTAAGTACCACGCTGGAGATACGACTTTGCAACAATGGCGTCTGCCGGTTAGGCAATCCCACCACAACCCTAGATTGCAGCACTGGCGTACCCGCATCAACCAATTGCAGCTCATATGCCGGGACATTTACCAAGATGTAACTGGCTGGCAACTGCTCACGATAACGGGTTTCAGCAACAAACGACTGTGCCAACCATATGGCTCTTTGCTTGGGCGCAATATTCAACCAACGCAGGGTTTGAGAACCGATAACAGCGTCCTGTTTTAATCCGTGTCGCCCCTGAAAATGGCGCACGGCGGTGGCTAGCGCGTCAGTATAGTCATAACCGTTGTCGGGATAGTGCGACAAATCGCCTAGCCACAATAATCGTTGCGTGATTTGGGGGATGGCGGCATGGTTGTCGCCTGGGCGTAACCAGCCACCGGGACGAATTTCCGGCCACGGCTGCTGTTGTAACCAAAGCAAGTATTGAATACGGTTAACCGTTAGTTGGTACTCTGGCCGCTGTGGCTCTAGTGCAAGCGCTCGTTGCAATGCCGTCGCATCTTTCGGTAAAGCGCTAAAAGGCAACACTACCCCTTGCTGTTGCCAGAAATGGGCGAGTTCTTGCTCTAACGTTTGTTGCTTATCTAAGGAATAGGATTGCCCATCGGCCAGCGATTGCATGGCAACGCGCAGTTGCTCCTGCTCTGGCAACAATGCCAACATTTGCAACTGCTCGGTTAATGTTTTCCATGCGGTGTCATCATCAGGCTCAGCAGCATGGGAAACCGATACTAACAAACCGCAAAGTAACACCAGCAACAACCGAAAGTCTGCCATAACCTCTCCTCCGACATTGCTAAAGTATGGCAAAGTCGTGAAAAAATGTGTGGTGTCAGGCAAATAACATCAAAACTAGTTGAGGTGATTTAGAGGAAAAATGAAATTGCTAAAACATTTATCGAGAAATGGAGGCGCGACCCGGAGTCGAACCGAGGTCCACGGATTTGCAATCCGCTGCATGACCACTCTGCCATCGCGCCTTTTTTGGAGCGACATACCGGGTTCGAACCGGTGACCTATACCTTGGCAAGGTATCGCTCTACCAACTGAGCTAATGTCGCATTTACACTGCAAAAGCCTTGCGCTTTTACGGCTTGGCATTCTACCGGTTTACCTTTGACTGTCAACGCTGAAATCGTCGATAACCGCTTGTCTGAGCACTAATTAGTCTCGTTTGCTCAGTTTCGTGTGACAGCTCACATCAGCCAGCTGTTAAATCTTTCCAGGCGGCCTTAATGTAACTCATCATTGACCAGAAAGTCAGCAAAGCCGCGATATACAGCAGTACATAGGCAATCATCACCATGATCGGCCCGGTTTGCCATATCAAGCCAATAATCGCCACCATCTGCGCCGCAGTTTTATATTTGCCAACCCATGACACCGCCACAATGCCACGTTTGCCAATTTCCGCCATCCACTCACGTAGCGCCGAAATAACGATCTCCCGACCAATCATGAATAATGCCGGTAAGGTTAGCCACGCAGTATTGTACTGCTCCACTAGTAGCACTAAGGCGGTGGTGACCATCAGTTTATCGGCGACAGGATCAAGAAACGCCCCAAATCGGGTGGACTGCTGTAACTTCCGGGCTGCGTAACCGTCAAGGGCATCAGTAATGGCTGCCAGCCAGAACACAAATGCCGCAAGAAAATGGGTCCAGTGATATGGCAGATAAAACACCAACACAAACACTGGTAGCAGGAACAACCTGAACCAGGTCAAGGCGATAGGGAGATTGAAAGGCATGATAAAACCACGTTATTGTCTGCACCGACAATCTTGCCCTATTTTGTTTAACCCCGCAATGCGTCGTGAATTGTTTGCGCCATTTCTGGACTGATCCCTGGCACCTTTGCCAATTCACTGACACTTGCGCCCTTCACTTCCTGCAATCCGCCAAGATATTGCAACAATGCCTTACGCCGCTTCGGGCCGACCCCAGGTATAGATTCCAGAGTGGAGGTATTACGGGTTTTCTGGCGCCGATTGCGATGTCCGGTAATCGCAAAACGGTGTGATTCATCGCGAATATGCTGGATTAGGTGTAACGCTTCAGAGTCGTCAGGCAAACTGAAACTTTCCTCTGAATCACCAAAAATTAACGTTTCCAATCCAGGTTTGCGACTCTCACCTTTTGCCACACCGATTAAGAGAGGCGCATTATCCAGGCCACTAAACTTACGATTGACCACCTCTTGGGCCATTCGCAGTTGGCCCAAACCACCATCAATAAACACAATATCGGGGATCTTAGCATCGGCAGTGATCTTATCGAACCGACGCTCCAGCGCTTGTTTCATCGCAGCATAGTCGTCCCCGGGGGTAATCCCCTTAATATTGTAGTGACGATATTCAGATTTCTGCGGCCCTTCACGATTAAAGACCACACAGGAAGCCACCGTACTTTCACCCATGGTATGGCTAATATCAAAACACTCCATACGCGCTACCGGCTGCGATAGTTCTAGGGTCTCCTCCAGTAGCAAGAAGCGCTGTTCTACTGTATTTCGATGCGACAAGCGGGTGTTGACGGCATTGCTGGCATTAGTTTGCGCCAATCGCAGGTAGCCCGCGCGATCACCTCGGACATTAGTCTTCACCGCAACTTTCTTCCCTAACGCTTCAAAAAGCACCGTTGTCAGTTCTTCCAGTTCCTCATAGTGCTCGCTGATGAGAATTTCCTGCGGTAAGGCCCGATGAACATCAGTATTAAGATAAAACTGCAACATAAAGGCACGCAGCACTTCAGCCAGTTCCGTGGCAACAGGCACCTCAGGGTAGTAGCTGCGACTACCAAATATTTTACCTTCGCGGATAAACAACAGATGAAAACAGGCAATGCCAGAGCCGTAATGCACCCCTATCACATCCATGTTGCCAGAGGTAGACGACACCTGTTGCTGTTCGGCCACACGCCGCAGAGCCATAATCTGATCGCGCAACTGTGCAGCCACTTCATATTGCTGTTGTTCCGCCGCGTGTTCCATTTTTGCCACTAAACTGGCAATCACCTGTTGGTCTTTACCCTTGAGAAACAAGGTCGCCAGTTTTACCTGCTCCTGATAATCAGCATCAGCAACCAGACCAACGCAAGGCGCACTACAGCGCTTGAGCTGATATTGCAAACAAGGCCGCGAACGTGCTTTGTAGTAAAGGTCATCACACTGACGTATCGGAAACAGCTTTTGCATTAAATGCAGACTTTCTCTGACGGCACCGCCATTGGGATACGGCCCAAAATATTGACCTTTTTCCCGTTGCGGTCCGCGATGATATGCCAGTCGCGGATGCCGATGCTGACTCAAAAAAATATAAGGATAGGACTTATCATCTCGCAGTAGCACGTTATAACGTGGCAGATAGCGCTTGATGTAATCATTTTCCAGGATCAGTGCTTCGGTTTCACTATGTGTCAGCGTGACATCAATATTGGCAATATGCGATACCAACGCCTGAGTTTTAACATTAGGTAGATTCTTGCGGAAATACGATGATACGCGTTTTTTGAGATCTTTGGCCTTACCAACATAAATCACCTTGCCGGCAGCATCATACATGCGATAAACGCCTGGTGATGATGTCAGATTTTTCAAGAAGGTTTTGGCATTAAATGACGGCGTCATAAATCGACTCAATAACAGTAACGTATTGGCTAATTGAAAAGCCTATGGCTCCCGGGTGATTCCCAGACGAGCCATCATAATGGAAAGCAATTAAATTACAGAGTTAAAACTGTCCTGCATCAAGCATCTTATAGCGAATGGCCAGTTTGGTCAGCTCGACATCACCACTAATTCCCAGTTTGGCAAATAGGCGATAACGGTATGAATTAACGGTTTTAGGGCTAAGATTCAACTGTTCGGAAATATCATTCACCTTTTCACCATTGGTGATCATCATCATGATCTGCAGTTCACGTTCAGATAATGACTTAAACGGGTTTTCATCAGTCTGACTAAACTGACTCAACGCCATCTGCTGGGCAATTTCTGGTGATAAGTAACGTTGTCCCATCGCCACCTGGCGAATGGCCTGCAACATTTCAGGTGGTCGGGCGCTCTTGGTGAGATAACCACAAGCACCCGCCTGCATCACCTTGGTTGGGAAAGGATCTTCTGTATGGATGGTCAGCACGATGATGCGTGCCTGCGGCTGATACCTCAGAATTTTTTTGGTGGCTTCCAGCCCACCGATACCTGGCATATTCATGTCCATCAGAATGACATCTGCTTCATTCTGACGACACCACTGAACGGCGCTTTCACCATCATTGGCTTCGCCGATCACTCGAATCCCTTTCTCGTCCTCCAAAATTCTGCGGATCCCGGTTCTGACCAACTCGTGATCATCTACCAAATACACTGAAATCAACGTTAACCCACCTTGTTATTCTTGGCTGCGGGGAAGGCCCAACTGAGCACTGTCCAGATTAATTTAGCCTATCTTCGAAATTAAAGAAAGTTAAAGTTAACTTTATGATTAATAACGAAAGTTAATGGTATGTAATCAACGTTCCACATTGTTTAAAACAAATCCTCGGCTAAGGATAAAACAATAATAAAAATTAAATCGGGGAATTGAGCACGAAATGAAAAAGAAAAGCCCGCTGCAAACGCAACGGGCTTTCAGAATTTGGCGGAGGAGCAGGGATTTGAACCCTGGGTGGGGGTAAACCCACGCCGGTTTTCAAGACCGGTGCATTAAACCACTCTGCCACCCCTCCGAACGGCGCAAATATTATAAGCTCCATTTCAGCTTGTAAACCTTTATTTTTAAATATTATGTTTTGCCGCTCAAAAGCTGTGCAGTTGTCATTAAATCAGCCTTTTCAATAGGCAATTCACCTTCATTACTGCATTAACGCTGCTGCCGGAATTCACAATGTGATAAAATCTTTGCTACTAATTTTCCGTGCGGCAACCGAAGTCCGACAACAATGAATCCAAGTTTGATCAGTGCCAGCAATTTGGCTCCCGTGTTTGAAACCCCAACACTTCCCCCAAACAGTCATCTTCAGGATCTGTTGCTACAGCAACAACGAGTGCTTGATGCTTTTGCCCTACTTCTGGGTAAACACCATCACGCCATGTATCTGGCGGACTTTCCAGGGATCCACCGCCGAGGATTACTGCAAGCGTTAACCGCACAAGCCGCTTTGCCAAGCCACTATCTGCATGGCCGCATACTGCGTCATCAATTGTTTGGTCAAAGTAAACATGAAGGTGAGCTGACGAAACATCAGATACTGTATATCTGTATTGAATCGCTACTTAAACGCGATAACTTGTGGGAACTGCTGTTGGATAGTCTGGAACAGCGAGGATTCTTTCATCAGGGCAAATGGCAACCGCTGAAAGCGAAAGTTGTGCTGGTGGGTTCTGCTGCCTACTATGGCGAACTGGTGAGCACTGAACGCTACTTTGCCGATAATGTCGCGCTGTATGGCGAAGTTGCATTCGAAGTCGACAGACAACAGGTGTTACAGCAAGACTACTTGAAATGGTTGCAGCAAGTGGCGGCATTGGCCGAGTTGTCATTAACGCAGGATAGTTTGTTGCCATTATTGACCTATGCCAGCAAGCAGACCGAGCATCAACAGCGCCTGTCTCTAGCATCTAACGACCTATGTCAACTACTGACAGAAGCGGCTCATTATGCTGGAAGCAACGAGATAGACGGTAACAGCATCCATCAAGCATTGCAGCATCGCAAGTTACGCCACAATAGTCAGGAAATAGTGTCGGTGCAAAACGTAGATGATAAATTTATCTATCTCCCCACCGATGGTGAAATGATCGGTCAAATCAATGGTCTGACCGTGATTGATTCTGGGGACTATTGCTATGGCGAACCTGCGCGCATCACCGCTTCCGTACATTACGGCGATGGAGAAGTTGCTGATATCGAGCGTAAATCTGAACTTGGTGGCAATATCCATGCGAAAGGAATGATGATCCTGTCAGGTTGCTTGTATCGGGTATTTGGTCGCGATGAACCACTGCACCTAAATGCCAATATCGTATTTGAACAGTCCTATCAGGAAATTGACGGCGATAGTGCATCGCTGGCGGAATATTGCAGCCTGATCTCAGCGATTGCGGAGCAACCTATTGCTCAGGGGTTGGCGGTCACTGGCGCACTCGATCAATTTGGTAACGTCCAAGCGATTGGCGGTGTTAATGAAAAAATCGAAGGTTTTTTCAATCTTTGCGCCCGCCGGGGGCTGACTGGTAAACAAGGCGTCATCATGCCGCGTTCTAATGTGCAACAACTAAATCTTCCCCAAGAGATTATTGAGGCCGTGGTCGCCGGAAAATTCCATCTCTATGAAATCAGCCATGTTGATGAAGCGGTGACATTATTGATGAATAAGGTGGCAGGAGATGCGGATAAAGACGGCGATTTTCCGTTCGACACACTTTATGGCATGGTACAACAACGACTTGATCGCTTAGCAGGAAATACCGATGAGCCACCGGGCATTATCATGCGTTTACTAAGCAAGTTCGCATTTATGCGGAATTAAATGCTGATCGGAGTTGTTTAGCTTACACCTGTTCGCTAATCTTGCTGCACTTGTATGAGATGTGGTTACACAAATGACAAAATCAAACAGTTTCAGTAAAGAACAACTCGTATCCTGTGGTTACGGTGAAATCTTTGGCAAAGATGCCCCTCGCCTACCCGTTAACAATATGCTGATGGTCGACCGGGTTGTCACCATCAACGATGATGGCGGTCGTTATGGCAAAGGGGAGATTATCGCGGAACTGGATATCAATCCTGACTTATGGTTCTTTGGCTGCCATTTTGTTGATGATCCTGTGATGCCAGGTTGCCTGGGACTGGATGCTATGTGGCAATTGGTTGGCTTTTTCTTGGCGTGGCAAGGGGCTAAAGGTAAGGGACGAGCGTTAGGCGTTGGTGAAGTGAAATTCACCGGACAGATCCTGCCAACTGCCAAAAAGGTTACCTATCATCTGCACCTAAAACGCACCATTAACCGCAAGTTGGTAATGGGTATTGCCGACGCCACACTTTCGGTGGACGGCCGTGAAATCTATGCCGCCACAGAACTGAAAGTCGGCGTATTCACTGATACCTCTAGTTTTTAACCGTAAATTGCGCTTCCTGCCTATAAAAATGCCCTCATCTGAGGGCAAAAGGCTTATTTGTTGAGTAGACCATTTAAGCGACCATCAACTCCTTCGCGCCAGCCTCCAAGCCACTGCGACCGGGAATCAAGATTCGAATACGGACAAAGTTCCTTGGAGCGACCCCCAATACCAGCCTGGAATCCTTTGGAAAAGGCACGATCTAAGCGATCCCGTTTTTGTCTCTTCATGCAAGTATCCTCTGTTCTATTCCATAAAAAAAGCCGACGGCTTCCTGTACATGAATAGAACTTTTCCAAGGACAGATCAATCAAAAAATCGTCAATTATAAGCATGCAATTATTAAGCATTTGAGAACAAGTGAAAAAAAATCGACACCATGGCGTCGATTTTTTTTCTTGATATTGATTAACGTTGTAGTCTGCGACGCACCCACGCCAAAGGTAACAGTAACAACCATCCCCAAACTGCCGCACCTTTACGGCTGTAGGAACCTGAGTCCACACCACCAGTATCCCCACTTACATCACAAGCCGAACCTGAAGATGTTGGTTTCAAAACCACCATACGCGGCAGATAGCTGGTAACTGGGTCGCCATTACCATCGAGCGCAAATGTTGGATTACCATTGTCATCCAACACCAAATTACCACTGCTATCTGTTTGATATACCGGTTTTCTAACAAACGCTGTCGCGGCAATCACACCTTCTTCATTGATCTTATTAGCTTCAACAATGCGAATATCGGCATTATAGGTCAGAGAGTTACCGGTCGCATCGGTAACGGTAAACTGGTGTTTAGCCCAATTACCTTCGCTGTTCTTTTCATAGCCTTTTGATTCACAAGTCAGCAAGTTATTGAGATCGTTGAACTCTTGGGTATTGGTATTATAAAGAAACGCATCTTTTGGTCGAGGCAACTGCTTCTCTTCCGACGTCTCGATATATCCCACAACCAGCCCCTGATTGTTAATATCCTTGGCGCGACTGGAAAGATCCGAGGTATAAGAGTAGAAATCATTCGGGGTGACTGGCTTGGTGTCTGGGGTATTCGTATCGTAGACAAAGAATTTATCACGTTGATAGCCATCGATATACTTCTTATAGCTGCCCACGACTATGCCTGAGTCGTTGACGCTGTATGCAATGGAACTCAAGACATCTTTATCAATAACCGGGATCCAATGGTATTCATAGTTACCACTGGTATTTTTACTCCAATATGCAGCGTCGTAGTACAGATCGTCTGTATTACCGTTACGGTACACATGTGAACGTCCGACAACGACACCATTATTATTGAGCCCCAGCCCTTGGGCAACAAAGGTGGAAGTAGAAGTACCTGGATCTAATCCAAGCGGTAGTTCAGTCCGCGTGAAACTGCCATCATTATTGTACTGCCACACCATCGCGCGGGTTTTATACTGGATGTAACTGGTGCCAGTACTACTGTCAATATATTGATTTGCCTGAATACAGATATCTACTGGGGACGAATCACTATTGCTGCTAATACAACTGTCAACTACGCCTTCGGCATAAGAACTCAGTCCGACGCTGCCATAGCCTGCAATCAAGTTATTGCTGTTAATGGCTGCGGCCAGAGAGCTACCCCCAACATTTACGGTGACATTCTCAGCGTTGGTATATGCAGTGTAGGGTGGTGGTAATTCTATTTCTGTTGCACTAGCACCGGTTTTTACAAAACCACGCAGTTCATAATCGCGGTAATACCAGGAATCTATGCCAGACACACTGCCAGCATAATCCATGGTTTTTTCCGGCGCGCTCATCGCTCCCACACGCAGACCGGCATCATTGATATCAAAGAAATAGCTATCTACTGTATTGCGGTTATCAGTGCTCACCGATGAAGGTGCAATACTGCCATTAACACTCTCAAAAGTAGGTAACCAGGGGGTGGTAGCATCATTTTCTAATGCATGGAAAGTGAAGCTGTTTCCAATAATTTGAGTAGTAGTTGAATAGGTAATACTCTGATCAGCACCAATGGCATCTTGCAGATCGATGACGTTAGTATCGCCACTCACATCGCTGGTGGTGAGGTTCGTCCGGCCACGGGAAACCCCCACCAACTCATTATTTGCGTTAATACTCTGGCCGTAACCATTTGCCGTGTCAGTCAGAGTACCCTTGACGTCAGCATCTTCAATATTAACAATCTCATAGACGGAGGCAGCATGAGCGACCTGCAAAACACTGACAACGCTTAACGCAACCAATGACAGCGTACTATTCAACTTCATTCAATTTATTCCCGTTTTGTTATTCTGGCTTACTTCATTGACTCGAGTTCTTCCCAACGGCTGAAGCAAGCATCCAACTGCTGTTCTTTATCGGCCAACAATTGCAACTGTGCTGCAACTGTTGCCTGCTCCTGAGCATAAAAATCGGGTTGATTCACCTGGGATTGCAGTTTATCAATCTCCTGCTCCAACTGTTCCATCAATCCTGGCAGCGCTTCTAGCTCTCGCTGTAGCTTATAAGACAGTTTTTTCACCGTCTGAGTTTTGTCTGAAACAGGCTTTACCGATGGCGTGCTCAGTTGGACAGGATTAATGGTCTCAGGTTCCATTGCTTCACGATAGAATCTTGCGCCCTGCGCTACCGCATCCTGATAGCCACCAACGTATTCACTCCAACGGCCATTTCCTGCATACCACCAAGAGCTGGTCACGGTATTATCGATGAAGGCTCGGTCGTGGCTTACCAGCAGCAATGTGCCTTGGTATTCTGTGAGCAGAGACTCTAACAATTCAAGTGTCTCAATATCAAGATCATTTGTTGGTTCGTCGAGGATTATAAGGTTTGCAGGCTTTAACAAGAGCCGCGCTAGCAGTAAACGGTTCTTCTCGCCCCCACTGAGCGCCTTAACTGGCGTACGCGCACGTGCTGGAGAAAACAGAAAATCCTGTAAGTAACTGAGGATGTGGCGGTCCTTACCATTGATCGTGATAGTGCTTTTACCATCGCCAACATTTTCTTCGACTGTTTTTTCTTCATCCAATGCCTCACGGTACTGATCGAAATAGGCGATTTCGAGTTTAGTACCGGTACGGATACTACCACTTTGGGGTTGTAGCTGATCAATCAACAATTTGATTAAAGTGGACTTGCCACAGCCGTTGGGGCCAATTAATGCGATTCGATCCCCCCTTATCACTCGGGTACTAAAATCACGAACTAACTCCTTGTCACCCCAGCAATAGCTCAGATTGTTCACATCGAACACCAATTTACCACTGCGTTCTGCATCACTCACGCCCATGGTGGCGTTACCCTGGCGTTCAATACGAGCACGACGTTCCATCCGCAACGCCTTGAGCGCGCGCACGCGACCTTCATTACGGGTACGACGCGCTTTAACCCCTTGCCGGATCCAAGCTTCCTCATCCGCTAATTTCTTATCGAACTGCGCGTTTTTTTCCTCTTCAACCCGCAACCATTCCTGTTTTCCGTCAAGATATTGCTGATAGTTTCCGGGCCAAGATGTCACCACGCCACGATCAAGATCGACAATACGGGTGGCAATGCGTTGAATAAAACCACGGTCATGACTGATGAAGGCGATAGCGCCTTTAAAACTTAATAAAAACTGTTCAAGCCATTCAATGGTATCGATATCCAGATGGTTAGTTGGCTCATCTAGTAGCAGTAAATCAGGTTCATTTACCAAAGCTCTTGCCAATGCCACTTTACGTTGCCAGCCACCGGACAGTTCTGACAACCGTGTGGTTTCATCCAGTCCTAGCAGTTTACAGGTTTGCAGAATACGGCTGTCCAGCGTCCAGCCATCCTGCAGATCTAACTGTTCCTGTAAGCGCGCCATTTTGGCAAGCCCTTGTGTTTGAGCGTCTCCACTCATCGTGGCAATTGCCACCGACAACTCATGGTACTGATCCAGCAACTCTCCAATATCTGCCAATCCGGCAGCAATATAACGATAAACGGTTGCTGTTTCCGCTTTTGGGGGATCCTGTTGTAACCGACTGACTTTTACATCTGAGGCAATATTGAATTCACCATCATCCAGCAGCACATCACCACTGATAATCTTCAGCAGGCTCGATTTACCGGCACCATTACGCCCGACAATACACACCCGCTCACCGGCTTCTATGGTGAAATCCGCATGCTCCAACAGCGGAATATAGCCATAGGCCAACGAGCCATTATTAATACGTACCAGACTCAAAACTTACTCCTGTGTCACTGCTTGGCCAGTCCTGACCAGATAGCACTTGCTGCTGAGGACTCAATATTACTGGTTAGCAGCCAAGTGTTGTGAATATGTGGATTGCGCCGAAAATCTTGCGGCAACATCCGAGCATCCATATTCTCTACCGTCAACCCCGCCGCCTGCAGCGTTTCAAGCTCCATTTTAAATTTACGCTTGTTGTTGGAAAAAATGATTTCGCCACCGGGATTTAGCAGCTTAGCAAGCGACAACAGCAACGGCACATGATCCCGTTGCACATCGAAAGCGTCTTCCATCCGTTTGGAATTGGAAAAGGTTGGCGGATCGATAAAAATCAGATCAAATTTCTGCCGACAATCGCAGATCCACTGCAGGCAATCACCTTGTTCGAAGTGATACTGACGACCGTTCAGACCATTGAGCATGAAGTTATCTTTGGCCCAGTTCAGGTAGGTATTTGACATATCAACCGTCGTGATTGATTTTGCGCCACCTAACCCTGCATGCACAGAGGCTGTCCCGGTATAGGCAAACAAATTGAGTACATCACGCCCTTGAGATTTACTACCTACCAACTTCCGAATGAGCCGATGATCCAAAAACAGCCCGGTATCGAGATAATCGGTAAGGTTCAGCTTGAAACGAGCGCCATATTCATTAGCAACCAGCTCCAATCTTTCACCATCTAGTTTCTGATACTGATTGCTGCCCTTTTGCCGCGCACGAGTTTTAAGGATAATGTTATCCGCTGGAATATTGGCAGCCCCTGGCAATGACAACAAAATATCGGTAAGACGGCGTTTACTGACGGCCTCTGGTATTGTTGCAGGCGCAGCATATTCCTGAATAACCAGATAATTCTGATACTTATCGATCGCAACATTGTATTCTGGAATATCCGCATCATATATGCGATAGCAATCAATGTTTTCTTGCTGGGCCCACTTATCCAGTTGTTTCAGATTTTTCTTAACCCGGTTGACAAAAGACGCGGCAATTTCACTCAGCGCTTCACCAGAATGCTGTGCCAATACCGCCGCACGTTGCGGTGTTTTCACATGCAGCGTGTACAAATTGAAGGCACACTCTAGCGCACCATTATACATTTTTAGCTGTTTATCAGCTTTTAGCTTCAAGGCCGATAATAGCTCAGCTTCACTGCATAACAGTGCTACCTGCCAACCGCCAAAATCTTTTTTTAGATGTTCGCCAAACTGAAAGTAAAGTTGCAGCAACGAGGTCACATTACCCAATCGTTCACCGTATGGCGGGTTAGCGACTAATAGCCCCGATTCCATCGGTGGCATAACATCAAGCGCATTCGCTACTTTAAACTCAATAAGTTCCGCGACACCAGCATTAGCGGCATTGCGCTTAGCTAGGGCCACCATTCGCGAATCGATGTCAGAGCCGTAAAAACGCACATCACAGCGGCGTATGCCCACAGTTGCCCGGGCTTTGGCCTCATCTGATATGGTCTGCCAAAGGGCTTGGTCATGCTGTAACCAGGCTTCGAAACCAAAACGTTGACGCAACAAACCAGGTGCCATATCTGCAGCCATCATCGCCGCTTCAATGACGATGGTGCCACTACCACAGAAGGGATCGACCACAGGACATTGCTTATCCCATTGTGCGCGCAGCAACATATTCGCGGCTAAGTTTTCCTTGAGTGGCGCTTCACCAGTGCCATGTCGGTAGCCGCGTTGATGCAAAGCAGGCCCGGAAATATTCAGTGCGATGGTGACCTGACTATTTCGGTAATGGGCATCAATACGAATATCCGCTTGATTCCGTTCTACATCTGGACGGTTCAATCCTGCATTGCGGAAACGGTCTACCACGGCATCTTTCACTTTCAAAGCGCCAAACTGGGTGTTATTGATAAACCCGCCCATCCCATGAAAATCGAGACTAAAAGTGCTGCGATTACTGAAATGCGCAGGCCAGTCAATAGCATAGGCAGCCGCGTATAACTGTTCTGCGGTTTCACAACTGGCCTGATGTAACAGCACAAGTACTCGGCTAGCTAAGCGGCTCCACAACACGATGCGGTATACCTGCTCGAGTGAGGCGGTAAAGTAGACGCCAGCTTGGGACTCTTTAACATCCGTCGCACCAAGCGCCAGCATTTCCTGAGCCAGGGTGTATTCAAACCCTTTAGGTACAGCGGCAAAACAATTCAACATGCAATCAACCAAGCGATTTCAATAAAACCGCCATTATACCCTGTCAGCGCTATAAAAGATAAGCCGTTACCAGTGCTAAACAGATCGACAACGGAAGCCAAAATATATGGTCAAATTAACGGCATCCGCCTAAAAGACCAACCCTATCTGTACTAAAAATAGACACTTGTGACTTTTTTCAAATACGCTTCTTGCAATGCCGATAGTAGACGGCTATAGTGCGCCCCACTTAGACGGACGCGGGATGGAGCAGTCTGGTAGCTCGTCGGGCTCATAACCCGAAGGTCGTTGGTTCAAATCCAGCTCCCGCAACCAGTTCCTGTCTATGTGTCATATCAAAGTCGTCGCGGGATGGAGCAGTCTGGTAGCTCGTCGGGCTCATAACCCGAAGGTCGTTGGTTCAAATCCAGCTCCCGCAACCAATGATATAACACTTCATGAAAACCTCAGTCGCGGGATGGAGCAGTCTGGTAGCTCGTCGGGCTCATAACCCGAAGGTCGTTGGTTCAAATCCAGCTCCCGCAACCAAATCTTATCGTGATCACGTCCTATTAATATCTCCATCAATCCGCATATATGGATTGGCAACTGACTATTGTGTGCATATTGCCTACCGTTCTTATTGTCTGCATAGTCCAAAATGCTGAGTGCCTTTGAGTAATAAAGAGAGGTGAACACAGACGGTGTTTGAGATAACACAACCTAATTCTCTGTGTTTAACGCCGCTGACAAAAACGCCCCTTGTAACTACAAACGCATGTTTTTAGTTTGAAATTACGCTAAACGGCCCGCTTGGTACCGCCCTAGTGTTTGACACCTTTCAGATAACCCCGAGATAAAATACGACAACCAACGATAATGTTTGCTGTATTTTACCTACTGACAGATCAAGGCATTATGCTGGCTATCCTGCGCCAACCGCCCAGATAACACTCAAGAAATACTCAGACTGTTAAAGGCTTATGAACTGAAGACGTTGCTCTCATCATCGATTTACACATTTCTTTGATCTATTCCAGCCTATCAATAGCCATGAACAACCAAGCCCAGTAACTCCTTCTCTAATTTCTCCATAATGAATGGACTATAATCGCGCATAAAGAAAAGGCCACCTCAACTAGGCAGCCTTTTCAGCGCTATTGCGCGCATCCATCAGTAAAGATGTATACCGTAATTATTTATTAGCAGCTTCGACACGGCTTTTTAACTTCTGTCCGGGGCGGAAGGTTACCACACGCCGAGCAGAAATTGGGATATCCTCGCCAGTCTTGGGGTTACGACCAGGCCTTTGGTTTTTATCCCGCAGATCAAAATTTCCGAAACCGGATAATTTCACCTGTTCACCATTTTCAAGCGCTAACCGGATCTCCTCGAAAAACGTTTCCACCATATCTTTGGCGACACGCTTATTGATCCCAAGTGTTTCGAAAAGATGCTCTGCCATTTCGGCCTTGGTAAGTGCCATACTTTAATCCCTCAACGATGCGTTGAACTCGGACTTAAGGACTGAAACCACCGACTCAACTGTCGCTGCAATTTCTTTTTCCTCAAGGGTACGAGTGTTATCTTGTAACGTAAGTGCTATTGCCAGACTCTTCTTGCCAGGCTCAACACCCTTGCCTCGGTATACGTCAAACAAGTTTAAGCCAACCAACTGATTTCCGCCAACTTTTTTTATCATTGCTAGAATATCTCCAGCAACAATTGTGTCATCAACTACCACGGCAATATCACGACGGTTCGCTGGATATTTGGAGATTGCCTTTGCCTCGGGCACGGAGCCATGTAATAGCGCATCCAACTGCAGCTCAAACACAATCGTTTTACCGTTAAGACCGAAAGGCTTCTCCAGTGCTGGATGCACTGCACCAATCACCCCTATCACCTGATCATTTCTCAGGATTTCAGCACATTGCCCAGGATGTAGTGCAGAATGTGACGCACTCCTAAAACTAAATTCAGCATCGGAAGCTGTCAAGCCAATAATCGCTTCTAAATCACCTTTAAGGTCGAAAAAATCAACAGTTTTTGATTCGATCGACCAATGTTCCTCTGTTTGCGGTCCGGCAATGACAGCTGCCAGCATAGCTTGCTGCTTTACGCCCATTTCTGCTGCAGTATCAGGTACAAAACGCAAACCTGTTTCAAACAGTCGCACCCGCCCCTGTTGTCTAGCCTGATTATAACCAACCGCGCCCAGTAAACCGGTGAACAATGACAGTCGCATAGCAGACATTTCACTGGAAATTGGATTAGGCAACACCAGGGCTTGCTGTTGCGGATGCACTAGCTGCTGCAGTTTAGGATCAACAAAACTGTAGGTAATCGCCTCTTGGAACCCACGGGCAGCGAGTAAATTGCGCACTTTCGCCAATTTGACGTCCGCTTCACAATGCTGCGTCATGTTCAAACGCGCTAGCGGTGCTTCATTAGGGATACTGTTATAACCGTAAATACGGGCAACTTCTTCGATAAGGTCTTCTTCAATAGCCATATCAAAACGATAAGTCGCCGTCGTTACCTGCCAACCGTCAGCGACTTCGGTGACCGCAAATCCCAGACGGGACAATATTTCTGCCACGTCAGCGTCAGGCACATGATGCCCCAACAGTTTATCGAGCTTAGCGCGACGTAGCGTAATTTCAGCCGCCTGCGGCAGATATTCGGTCGCCAGTGCTTCAACTACGGTACCGGCATCACCACCACAAATATCAAGGATCAAGCGGCTGGCACGATCCATCACCTTATGTTGCAATTGTGGATCAACACCACGCTCAAAACGGTGGCTAGCATCAGTATGCAGCCCTAGATTACGGGCTTTACCCGTGATAGCCAACGGGGCGAAAAAGGCACATTCCAACACAATATCGCGTGTCTCGGCAGAAACACCTGAGTGCTCACCACCAAAAATCCCGGCTAGCGCCAATGCTTTACTGTTGTCGGCAACCACCAATGTATCAGCAGGCACAGCAATATCATTGCCATCTAGCAGTGTTAAGTGTTCTTTGCCATCAGCAAAACGTATGTTTAGCTCACCATCAATCTTTGCCAAATCAAAGGCATGCATTGGCTGACCATATTCCACCAGCACAAAATTGGTGATATCAACAATAGGATCGATAGAACGGATACCGCTACGCCGCAGTTTCTCTATCATCCATGCTGGCGTTGCAGCGGTAACATCAATATTTTTGATAACACGACTGAGATAACGTGGACAAGCTTGCTTAGCGACGACATTCACCTGCATAGCCGCATCAGTGGATGCCGCGACAGGTGCCCAACTTGGTTCGGTCACTGTCATTCGGTTAAGCACGCCCACTTCGCGCGCTATACCGGCCATCCCTAGACAATCAGCGCGATTAGCCGTCAGATCGACATCAATAATGGCATCATCCAGATCCAGATATTGCCGTACATCCATGCCCAGCGGCGCATCCTGCGGTAATTCGATAATACCGTTGCTTTCAATATCAATGCCCAGTTCGCTATAGGAGCACAGCATGCCATTGGATGGCTGACCGCGCAGCTTGGCTTTCTTGATTTTGAAGTCGCCAGGTAAAACAGCGCCAACAGTGGCAACACACACTTTCAGTCCAAGACGACAGTTAGGTGCACCGCAGACAATATCCAGCAGCTCTTCTGCGCCAACATTGACTTTAGTCACCCGTAGTTTATCGGCATCAGGATGCTGAGAACATGCCACCACTTCCCCCACCACTACACCAGAAAAGGCGCCAGCGACAGCGGTAATTTCATCGACTTCCAGCCCAGCCATAGTGATCTGATGGGCTAACTGATCACGGCTTACGGCAGGACTAACCCACTCACGAAGCCAGGATTCACTCAATTTCATAATACTTGAACTCCGTTATTTGAATTGCTTAAGGAAACGCAGGTCGTTTTCGAAAAAGGCGCGCAAATCAGTTACGCCGTAACGCAACATAGTCAAGCGCTCTACGCCCATACCAAAAGCAAAACCAGAGTATTTTTCAGGATCGATACCCACACCGCGCAGCACATTAGGATGCACCATGCCGCAACCCAGCACTTCCAACCAACCGTTTTTGCCCTTTACATCCACTTCAGCAGAAGGTTCAGTAAACGGGAAATAGGAAGGACGGAAGCGGATCTCCAGATCTTCTTCAAAGAAGTTACGCAGGAAATCATGCAAAATGCCCTTCAGTTGGGTAAAGCTGACGTTCTCATCCACCATCAATCCTTCTACCTGGTGGAACATCGGAGTGTGCGTCATATCGTAGTCGTTACGATAAACCCGCCCGGGAGAAATAATACGCAGCGGTGGTTGTTCCACCTCCATGGTGCGGATCTGCACCCCGGAGGTTTGCGTCCGCAAGACGATTTCTGGATTGAAATAGAAGGTGTCGTGATCTGCCCGCGCCGGATGATGCGGCGGAATATTCAAGGCGTCAAAATTGTGATAACTATCTTCCACTTCCGGCCCTTGCACTACACTGAAACCTAGCTCACCAAAAAAGGTTTCGATACGCTCAATAGTGCGGGTCACCGGGTGCAGACCACCATTGCCTAGCGTACGACCAGGCAATGTTACATCGATTTTCTCAGCGCTGAGTTTAGCGTCAAGTTCAGCTGCCTTGAGACTATCGAGGCGCGCTGATAAAAACTGCTGTACCTGCTGTTTAGCCTGGTTCACCTGCTGACCAAAAGCCGGTTTTTCTTCCGGACTCAGGGTGCCCATCAGTTTCATCATGTCAGTGATCTTGCCTTTTTTGCCAAGATAATCGACACGGATTTCATCGAGAATTTTCAGATCATCGGCCCCATCGATGGCGGCTAAGGCCTGTTGTACGATCTCAGTTAACTGCTGCATCTTCCCTTCCAGTGCATGCCAGTCCCAAAAGGACTGTATAAGGTATCTTCGTTTGCGACATAAAAAAGAGGCAAATTTTACTTTAATCACAGGAATTTGACCAGTGAGTAAGCCATTTTAGCAAAGTAAAAAAACGCTGAAAGCAGTTATGGATTAAAAGTTTATTAATTTTTAAACGACTGCAGCACCCAGTCTTTAGTGGCAGACACCATATGATATGCTGTAGCGACGATATAGCCATTCTCCAGCCAAGATGTCTCAGCAAAAGGTCCTGCAACTGCGGGATTATCAGCAACAAGCCGTCGATGCCGCCATCCACTATTTCCGACATCAGCCAGGCAGTGCCGTCATAGTGCTGCCCACGGGGGCAGGGAAAAGTATTGTCATAGCCGAATTGGCACGCATTGCTCGTGGTCGGGTACTGATTTTGACCCACGTAAAAGAGCTGGTAGCGCAAAATGCCGATAAAGCCGCGCTGCTGACCGATGATATCAGCGTCTATTCTGCCGGACTGAAGCAAAAAATAAGTTCTGGCAAAACCGTGGTGGCGGGGATCCAGTCTGCTGCGCGCAATCCGCAAGCATTTATGAAACCCTTTTCTTTGGTCATCATTGACGAATGTCACCGCGTCAGTGACGCAGAATTTAGTCAATACCAACAGCTTCTAAAATGGTTGCAGCAACACAATCCTAAAGTACACCTGCTGGGATTGACCGCCACCCCTTATCGGCTCGGCAGTGGCTGGATCTACAAACGTCATTATCATGGCCATGCGGGTAATGTCGACACCGGCCTGTTCGACGATTGTATTTTTGAGTTACCGCTGAGGCTGCTGATCAAACAAGGCTATCTAACACCGCCAAGATTATTGGATGGCTTATCGGCACAGTACAATTTCAGTCAGTTACGCCCCGATGAACTAGGCAACTATCAGGACAGCGAAGTGGATGCCTTGCTGCAGCATTGTGGCCGCGCCACCACGGCCATAGTAAAGCAACTCATGCAACTGGCGGTGAGTCGTCGAGGAGTGATTATCTTTGCCGCGACAGTGCGCCACGCTGAGGAAATTATGTCGCACTTACCCGAGACAAAGGCCGCTCTGATTACCGCAAAAACTGCCACTACGGAGCGAGATCAGATTATCGTTCGATTCAAACAACAGCAGCTGAAATTCCTAGTAAATGTGACGGTGCTCACCACTGGCTTTGATGCGCCACATGTGGATTTGATTGCGATTATGCGCCCCACCGCTTCCGTCGCACTGTTTCAGCAGATGGTTGGCCGTGGTTTGCGTTTGAGTGACGGCAAGCAAGATTGTCTTATTATCGACTATGCCGCCAACGGTTTTGACCTTTTCAGTCCCCAAATAGCCCTCCCACGACCTGCGCCTGATACCGAGCCTGTACAAGTGATCTGTCCAGAATGTGGTTTTGCCAATATTTTCTGGGGAAAAACTAACGAAGATGGCGAAATCCTAGAGCATTTCGGCAGACGTTGTCAGGGGCTGATTGCCGCCAAGCCACATCCGCAACAGTGTCGATATCGCTTTCGAGCACGTTTTTGCCCAGACTGCGGTGCCGAAAATGACATCGCGGCACGGGAGTGCAGTGAATGCCATTCACAACTGGTAGATCCCGACAAACGGCTGAAAGAAGTGCTTGCACAGCGACACCATCATCTGTTTCGAGTGCAACAGATGCAACTACGCGCACAAGATGACAAACTACTAGTGGAATATTCCGACATCGATGCTAACCATTTTTCGGAACAATTTCGTGTCACAACACTTGCCCAGCGGCATGCGCTTTTTGCCCGGTTTATCTATCCACATGACCGCCGACCCGGCCTGCCATTGCCCTCGTTTTCGCATGCGGAGGAACTGCTGGCACTGGCAAGCAGATTTCGAGTGCCCGCGCTACTTTTGCTAAAAAAACAGGGGAAACACTGGGTGTTGCTGGAAAAATTCTTTGATTACCAAGGACGCTACCAGACTGAAAACCATAATGCTTAGCAGAAGTATACCGCTAGCCACTTCTGCTACCGCAGTCACTGTGCTATAACCACTGCATCGTTGAAAGAAGGAGTTATTATGCACGTTGTTATTTTCGGCCGCCCCGGCTGTCCTTATTGTGTTCGCGCCAAACAGCTGTCCGATCAATTGACTGAAAAGCGCGATGATTTCAGCTACAAGTATGTGGATATTTATGAGGAAGGCATCACCAAGGCCGATTTAGAGAAAACCGTTGGCAAACCGGTAGAGACAGTGCCACAGATTTTTATTGATAAAGAGCACATCGGCGGTTGTACCGACTTTGAAGCCTATGTCCGGGAAAACGGCTTGCTATAAGCCATGATGCTGGCATTTTTTTAAAGGCACCTGCGGGTGCTTTTTTTGTGCAGAAGACAGCAGAGCAGCAAACGCCAACCGACAATTTCAACAGAAATGGTGGTGCGTATAAGATTTGCGCTAATAATGCACCAGTAACAATGGCTCGATTAACTGAACTACTTATCTGCGGGATAACATGAGATGGATTGGTGGGCCGTATAGGGCTCGAACCTATGACCAATTGATTAAGAGTCAACTGCTCTACCAACTGAGCTAACGGCCCACACTTGTGGGATCATGGTGGGTCGTATAGGATTCGAACCTATGACCAATTGGTTAAAAGCCAACTGCTCTACCGACTGAGCTAACGACCCTAATTTGGCATTTAATAAGTATTTCGCTGGTGGGTCGTATAGGATTCGAACCTATGACCAATTGGTTAAAAGCCAACTGCTCTACCGACTGAGCTAACGACCCAACTTCGGAATACTAACTATATCGCTATTTTGATTTGATGGTGGGTCGTATAGGATTTGAACCTATGACCAATTGGTTAAAAGCCAACTGCTCTACCGACTGAGCTAACGACCCGCTACTGGATTTACAGCAGAAATCAAATCAGTGGTGGGTCGTATAGGGTTCGAACCTATGACCAATTGATTAAGAGTCAACTGCTCTACCGACTGAGCTAACGACCCACTGCTTTGTTGTTGATTAACTGAAATTGGTGGGTCGTATAGGATTTGAACCTATGACCAATTGGTTAAAAGCCAACTGCTCTACCGACTGAGCTAACGACCCTTTCAGTTAAAAACACAGCGCAGTAAGCTAAAAACTGCGGTCCCGCGCTGTGGGCGCCTATAATACCGCTTTCCGTTTCTCATGCAAGTGCAAATTCGGCTTTTTTTCCCGTTTGCCTGAAAAACAGTCTGGGTGGATGTTTTTTAGTTAAATCATGGTTTAATTGCCGCCAACTGCTGCTTGGCAATGCTTGCGGCAGCGCTGTTTGCATACTCATTAACCACTTGTTGGTAACGGGATTTGGCAGCGGCTTTGTCATTGGATTTCTCGGCAATCAGTCCCAGTTTGACCAGACTGTCAGCCCGTTTACCTGATGCTTTGAAATTATTGACTACATTTTCAAATGCAGTCTTGGCCTGAGCATAATCGCCTTTATTATAAAGGAGTTGCCCAAGCCAATAGTTTGCATTGTCTGCAAAACCAGAATTAGGATATTGGCTGATAAAATCCTTGAATGCGGGAATTGCTGCATCATACTGGCGTTCTTTCAGTACCAGATCCACTGCATGTTGGTAACTGTCAGTCTCAGACAAGGACACACCGCTGCTTACGGGTTGTGGTGCGTTACTGTTAGCCACTGGCGCTGGAGTACTGGTTTGTTGACTGCTGAGCTTACCTATCTCTTCATACAACTGACGCTGCCGCTGCAGCATCTGATTGATCTGATAATTCTGTTGCTCAGTGGAACCACGCAGATCCAGAACTTCCTGCTGCAGCGCATCTAACCGCTGCTGCATATCTATCTCGGCCTGCTGTCTCGCCTTAATGATACGTTCCAGCCGCGCAATGCGGTCGCTGTCGCTGCCAACAACGCCAGTTCCCAAATCCTGTACCGGCGCAGGCGTTGCTGCGGTAACGGCACAGATGGGAAGCAACAGCGTTGCTGCTGCAATTAGCCTGATCTTCATGTACTTATTTCCTTAGTAAACTAACACTGCACGACGATTCTTAGCTTCGCCTTCATCGGTGTGACTCAAATCAGCAGGTTTTTCTTCACCATAGCTCACAATACTCATCTGGCTTGGCAGTACCCCTAAACCTTGCAGATATTTGGCCACGGCTTTAGCACGGCGTTCACCCAAAGCTATGTTGTATTCTGGTGTACCGCGCTCATCGGTATGACCTTCAATCAGCACTTTAACATTAGGGTGGCTGACTAGATAATCCGCATGAGCCTGCAGCAGATCCGCATAATCAGCACGAATTTCACTGCGGTCGAAGTCAAAGTAGATGACACTATCTTTACGCAGTTCTTGGAACTTCAGACGCTGCTGCTCTTCAGGGCTTAACACTTGAGCTGCGCCGCCCATCTCTACCCCACCGTTTGCACCATATTGACCACTACCAGAAGTGGTGCCAGTACCCGCGGCAGTTTCAGAATCAGACGTAGAGCTACAGGCACCCAATGCCAGTAATGGCAAAGATACGGCCAGAGCCTTAAGCGAATTTTGGAGTTTCATCATTAAATCCTTCTGTAATCAATTATAAAAATGGTGACCAGGCCGGAGATCTCACTTCGCCCTGTCCCACTGGCAATCTAGCTTTAAATCGTCCGTCTACCGACACAGCAGCCAATACTTGCTTGTTGCCATAAGTCGTGCCGTAAATCACCATCGTTCCGTTGGGCGCGACACTAGGTGATTCGTCCAAGCGGGTTGAGGTCAGTACCTGCATAAAACGGGTTTGCAGGTCCATTCTGGCAATATTAAATTTACCGTTGGTGCGGTTGACAAAAATCAGGCTACGGCCATCTGGGGTAACCTCGCCGCCCAGGTTCCATTCACCGTCAAATGTTAAGCGGGTTACCTTATTGCTTGCCAACTCCACTTTATATAGTTGGGGGCGGCCGCCACGCTCTGAGGTGAACACCAGCGATTTACCATCTGGAAACCATGCAGGTTCGGTATCGATGGCATAATGATTAGTCACCCGCGTCAGCGCGCCGCTAGCAATATCGACAATATAGATTTCTGGCTGTCCATCTTTGGATAAGGTAATCGCTAGCTTACGCCCATCCGGTGAAAAACTTGGAGAACCGTTGATACCAGGATAACTGGTAACCTTTTGACGAGTCCGATTATAGATATCCTGAATGAAAATCTCGGCGCGCTTATTCTCAAAGCTCACGTAAGCCAGTTTCCGGCCATCTGGCGACCAAGCGGGAGACATCAGCGGCTCGGGCGAACGCAACAACATCTGTTCGTTGTAACCATCGTAGTCGGCAATCATCAACTGATAAGGATTAGGCTGAGTACGATCCACCACCACATAAGCGATACGGGTCAGGAATGCACCCCGGATGCCAGTGAGCTTTTCATAAACAATATCACTGATACGATGAGCATACTGACGAAATTGCGCGGCACTAATGACGGTCTGACGACTATCCAACAGGTACTCAGTCTTGGGCTGCGGCCCTTTGGCCTGCATCTGCGCTTTCACCAAATCAACCAGGTCAAAGCTCACCAGATATTGATCCTGCCCATAGGGCTTGACAGTGCCCATCACGACCGCTTCGGCAGACACATTACGCCAGTCATCCAGATTAAAATCACTGATTTGACCGATACTACGTTGTCCAAGCCCGGTTTCGTCCAATGGTTTGAACGTCCCACTACGAGTCAAATCCGAGGCAACCACATCAGAAATGGAACTGGGTGGCGGCGTTACGCCTTGCCAGACAAAAGGCACTACCGCTATCGGCCGAGCGGCATCCACCCCTTCAGTGATTACAATGTCCAATGCGGCTCTTGCGGGTAACACCAACAGTGCCAGTAACACCATCAGACCCTGGGTAAAATATTTCATGGGACTCCTCTAATTAAACTCTGGTCTAACTTCCAGGTTAATGTCTTTCAGTAACTGGTACACATCAGCTTCTGGCGATACCGGTAAACGTCCTGCTTTATTGATGGCAGCCTTAGCCGCGCGACATACGACTGGATCGCCTCCGGTGGTCTGCACACTGGTGACAAAGCCATCAGGTGCCAGCTTGATGTCTACTCGACAAGTCTTGCCGCGCATCGCTTCGTCCAGCACTAAATTGCGCTGAATCGTTGATGTAATCATGGCCTTATACTTGTCCAGCTCGCTCTGTAGCTGTTTATTACGGGCCGCCGATACAGCTGATTGTTCTGCCGCCATGGCATCCGCCAACTCTTGTTCTTGGCGACGACGTTCAGCATCAGCTTTGGCTTTACGGTCAGCTTCAGCTTTTGCCTTACGTGCAGCATCTTCACGCGCCTTACGGTCGGCTTCAGCTTTCTTAGCAGCAGCTTCTTCGGCTTTACGCTTTTCTTCCGCTTTACGGGCCGCATCTTCCGCCTGCTGGCGTTGCTGCTCTTTCAGTTTGCGATCGGCTTCAGCCTGCTGTGCCCGCTTTTGTTCTTGCTGCGCTTTTAATTGCGCCGCTTTCGCAGCATCGGCGGCCTGCTTGGCATCCAACTCCTGCTGTTTACGTTCTTCCGCCAGTTTCTGGATGCGGGCTTGTTCCTGCTCACGCGCTTTTTTGGCAGCGTCGGCCTGTCGCTCCAACTCCGCCTGCCGTTCACGTTCTTTGCGCGCCGTTTCGGCTTTGTCTGCCTTTAGTTTCTGCACGTAGTCATCAACTTTCTGCTGATCTACCACCACGGCCTGCACAGGCGGCGCCTTGGCCGCTGACATCATGGTGCTCGTTGGCTTGTTGTTGAAGTCTACGTTCAGTGCCAACGCCGCAATTACGCCGATATGCAGTATCGCGGAAATAATCACCGACAGTTTTAAATCAGATTGCCCGGCCACTTACTTCTTCTCCTCGTCCGGTGAATCTGTCATCAGACCCACTGAAGGTACGCCAGCCTTCTGCAACGTTACCATCAACTGGATCACTTTTTCATACGGAATGGCTCTATCGCCTTTGACGACCACAGGACGGTCTGGTTCAAGCTGAATAATAGCCGCAACCCGTGTAGCAACATCATCCAAATCCAATGGCTCGTTACTCGGGGCACCCCCGACATCAAGAAAGTATTCCCCCTCAGCATCGATAGATGCAATAACGGGAGGCTTACTATCAGCCGGCAATGGCTCTGAAGTCGCCTGGGGTAAATCCACCTTTACCCCTTGTGACACAATCGGCGCGGTCACCATGAAAATGATTAGCAACACCAACATCACGTCGATGTAGGGAACCACGTTGATTTCAGCTACCGGACGCCGGCGTTTACGCTGATATCCCTGATTCATGCTGGGTCCTTCTCGGTGTAAGCCTGACGATGAAGAATGTTAGAAAACTCTTCCATAAAGTTGGCGTAATGGGATTCCAGTTTTTCTACCTTGGTAGAAAAACGGTTATAAGCAATAACCGCTGGGATCGCCGCAAACAGGCCCATGGCAGTGGCAATCAGTGCTTCGGCAATACCAGGTGCCACCATCGCCAAGGTAGCATTTTGCACCGCCCCCAAGGCGATAAAGGCATTCATAATCCCCCATACCGTGCCAAATAAGCCGATGTAGGGGCTGGTAGAACCGATGGTTGCCAACAGCGGCAAGTGCGTTTCTAACTCGTCCAACTCTTTTGACAAAGCGATACGCATGGCGCGATAACTGCCATCCATTACCGCTTCTGGTGCGCGACTACTTATTTTGCTAAGGCGTGCATATTCCTTAAAACCGGAAACAAACATGATTTCCAGTCCGGTGTTACTGTCCTGTCTAGCGGCTAAATCGTGATAAAAGCGATTCAGATCGACACCTGACCAAAACTTTTCTTCGAATTGATCGGCGTTACGTTTGGCATCTCCCAATACTTTACGCCGTTGCAGAATTACCGCCCAAGATACAATCGAAAGCGACAGTAGGGTCAACATCACCAGCTTTACCAGCACGCTGGCCTGAAGAAACAACCCTACAATTGAAATATCAGCATTCACCTTTTTTAAACTCCTGCAAAATCGGTTCAGGAATAGCCTGCGGCTTCATCCGACTCAAAGATACCGCCGCTATTTTAATGGAAGCCCGGCAATAACAGACACCACTTTCGTCAACAAGTTGCTGTTCAAAAACCAGCGATGCCCGTTTTAATTCCGAAATTCGGCTTTCCACCCATAATTGCTGCTCAAATCTGGCAGCATGACAAAAATCTAACTCCGCGCGGCGTACCAAAAACGCCAAATCTTGTTTTAGCAACGTACCTTGGCATACACCCATTGCCCTGAGCCATTCGCTGCGTGCCCGTTCAAAAAACTTCAAGTAGTTAGAGTGATAAACCACTCCACCCGCATCGGTATCTTCGTAATAAACTGTAATTGGCCAGCGAAACATAGATCCTACTGATTTCCTGCCATAAATGCCCACTACTATACCGTTCCGACTGACGCTTGTGAATGGCCGCCAAAACAAAGGGGGCCGCAGCCCCCAATTTAATTTTACCGAACTTAACCGCGGCTTAATCAGTCAATTTTGGTTGGCAACTTTAAGCCAAATGCCTGCCATAAAAAGTCAAAAATATCGGCAGCTTCATCAATCTTCATTGCGGTAGGTTTACCTGCGCCATGGCCTGCATTGTGTTCAATACGCATAATAATGGGTGCACTGCCCTGTTGCTTGGCTTGTAACATGGCCGCAAATTTGAAACTGTGTGCGGGCACCACACGATCGTCATGATCTGCCGTCATCACCATGACCGCCGGATATACTTGGGCTTTAACATTATGATATGGCGAATAGGCCAGCAACGCCGGGAACTGCTCGGCATTATCGGCACTACCATACTCGCTGGTCCAGGCCCAACCGATGGTAAACTTCTGAAAACGCAGCATGTCCAGCACCCCCACTGCAGGTAACACTGCGGCAAACAGATCGGGGCGTTGTGTCACAGCAGCGCCCATCAATAAGCCACCGTTACTACGGCCATAGGCGCCCAGTTTGGTTTTGTTGGTGTAGCCTTGACTGATGAGATACTCCGCCGCTGCAAAATAGTCGTCAAAAACATTCTGCTTTTTGTCGAACATGCCGGCCTGATGCCAATTCTCACCATACTCCGCACCACCGCGAAGATTAGGCACGGCATAGATGCCGCCAAGATCCATCCAGGCAATATTGGCAGCACTAAAGCGTGGCGTCATGGAAATCGCAAAGCCACCGTAAGCGTATAGCAAGGTCGGATTATTGCCATTTTTGCTGAGTCCCTTTTTATAGGAGATCAGCATGGGTATGCGAGTACCGTCCTTACTTTGATAAAACACCTGTTCAGAGACATAATTCTGTGGATCAAATGCAACTTTGGGTTGCTCATATAAACTGGACTCAGCGGTCTTAAAATCAAATTTATAGATGGTTTCCGGCTGGATATAGCTGTTATAGGAATAGTAGAAGTAATCATCTGCGGCTCTGCCAAATGGTCCGACAACCGTTCCCTGCCCCGGCATCTCAATATCCTGCCTTTTTACACCGTTCATGGAATAGATCGCCATGTTGCCGAGAACATCGTGCAAACTGCTCACTACCAAATGATCATTGATAATGGAGACGTTTTTAATCGGATCCGCAGATTCTGGAATGATTGTCTGCCAGTTAGCTTTCTGAGGATGGCGAGTATCAATGGCAATCACTTTGCCATTAGGCGCATCCAAATCGGTTTTGAAGTAAAAAATCGTTTTGTCATTGCCAATAAAACTGTATTCAGCTTCCAGATCTGGCAGTAACTCAACCATCTCACTGGTAGTATTTAAAGGTTTATAAAAGAAACGGTTACGGCTGTCAGTACCTTGGGAAATACTCAGTAACAAGTAATTACCATCGTCAGAAACCTCAATGCCATAACCCCAATCTTTATTTTGAGGACGTTGATAGATCAGCACATCCGCTGTCTGTGACGTTCCTAACTTATGGAAATACACCTTCTGGTTGAAATTGACATCCGCCATAACATTACCGCCTTCCGGCGCGTCGTAGCGGGCGTAAAACACCCCTTGATTATCGTGATCCCATACGGCGGCGGAAAACTTAATCCATTGCAAGGTGTCAACCAACTTTTGGCCACTATTCACATCCATAAAATGCCATTGCTGCCAGTCTGATCCGGCCTGAGACACGCCATAAGCCAAGGTGTTACCGTCATTGCTGACAGACACCCCGGATAATGCAGCTGTGCCATTGGCAGAAAACTGATTAGGGTCAAGCAAAACACGCTGTTGCCCCTGATGGTTTTTTACATACAGAACAGACTGTGCCTGCAACCCATCATTGCGATAAAAGAAAGTGAAGTTGCCGCGAGTAAACGGTGCGGAGATTTTTTCATAGTTCCACAGTGCAGTGATGCGGCTAACCACGGCCTGTTTATTGGGAATAGCATCGAGAAATTGCTTGCCATACTGCCGTTCAGCGGCGACCCAGGCTTCCGTTTCTGGAGTATCTAGTTCCAGATGACGGTATGGATCTGCTACTTTGATACCGTGCAACGTTTCCACAAGGTCTTCAGCGCGAACGGTTGGGTAAGATGTTGAGGCAGGTTGTACTCTTTCGTTGGCTGAATTTATTTTATCCGTCGTTGGACTCTGACAGGCACTTAATAACAACCCTAACATCAATGATGCAGTTATAGGTTTCACTCTATTTTTATGAATCGCCATTTAACTATCCTGTTAATAATGCAGATAAACCATTTGAATATATTTGCCGAAAAACGCCAAGTTGCAAATTTGTAACTTACTATACAGAAAATAAAAAGCCTTATAAACCGGGTAATTGCAACTAGGTATGTTGTAAAAGTTCCATTAATTAATACCTGTTGCAAATAACTAAGCAATATTAATTGAAAATATATGCATTTCATTTGACTAAAGCTTCGTTTTTATTGAAATACAAGCAATAAGGTGATTATTATCACCTTTTAATGATTAGTTTTTTTTATCTCAAACAGCAATTTTTCTCGCTTGTTGAGAGGGGCGCATATTCCTAAAATAGCCAGCGTGTTCAGGGGGATTTGCAATTAAATCACCTGACGACAGGAAACCTCAAACTGGTGTTGTTATTTTTAATGATGTCAGTTTGGTTCTTATGCTTGACTTCCTTCCTTCAATTTGTTGATTGCAAACATATATTTTTGCAGCCCATTCTTTTGAATGGGCTTTTTTCTATCCAAAATAAAAAATCCGGTAAAAACCGGATCTTTTCGCCATCAATTAATTTTCTACTCTTCAGGTTTACTCATCCTGATCACTACCCGTCGATTGCGCTCACGCTCATCTGCCGAGGTGTTAAGTGCTACGTGACGGCGTTCACCATGACCAACAGCATGGATCCTGTCTGCGGCAATGCCTTTGGCGACAAATAGTTCTTTTAAACTATCGGCACGCTTTTCAGACACCTTCTGATTAATGCTACGACCACCATAGCTGTCGGTATAACCATCGATTAGTACCAACTCTACATCGGGATCATAAGTAAGATACTGTTCAACTCTGGCAAGCTGTGCTTTTGAACTGCGCGTCAGTTCCGTCCCCCCCGTTTCATACGTCAGCACAGTGAAGGCTATATCATCAAAACTATAGGGCAGTAACTTGGCGAGACATTGCTTAAAATCGGCATATTCACCACGAAAATTCGCTGCTGACAGCCCAACAGCCACAGTGCTGTCTCTATCATTCCAGTCGGTATAGTAAAAGGTGGGCTCCATGCCCCGCTCCAACTCATTAAGCATGGTCCATGCGGCCTTTTTCGGAACTTCACCATTAAAATACTTCTGATAGTGCAGTTCCATTATCGTTCTGGACATCACGCCGGGACGCCACATAGGCGCTTTACTCAGTAATTTAGCATTGGTCACAGCATCCGGCTTCTGCCACATATCCAGTGTAAACTGCAGATTAATATTCTTGCCTGCTTTACTGGTAAACACCGCCCGACCGTATGACGGAATATCGTGCTCCAGGGTGCATGCCACAGGCGAGTTTTGTAACAACCGCCATTGCGATTGATCTAACGCTGCCACGTAATGCCGCAATTCTGCGGAGGCATTGAGTGGCAACACTGCCAGCCATGAGAGTAAAAGCAATCTACGCCACATTGGATAAACTCATCAGTTTCCGGTCATACAGGTGTTATCGGTGAAAAATCACAGATCTTTAGGCCATAAAAGCAGCAATCGCACATGACACTAGTATCTTGATTTAGCATAATAGCCCCCTCGCATTTGTCCAGAGGTACCACATGAACCAACCCGCCCTGAGCGATCAGCTCAAATACCGATTCCGCGGCTACTACCCCGTAGTGGTCGACGTGGAAACGGCGGGCTTTAACTGTACCACAGACGCCTTGCTGGAAATTGCTGCCACCTTACTAAAAATGGATGACGCGGGGCAATTGGTGATTGATAAAACCCTGCATTTCCATATAGAGCCCTTTGCAGGTGCCAATCTTGAACCTGAAGCCCTAGCTTTTAACGGTATAGATCCCTATAACCCTCTACGGGGGGCTGTGGCAGAAGAAGAAGCATTTAAAGAAATTTTTAAGGCTATCCGTAAGGGACTTAAAGAGAGTGGCTGCCACCGTGCCATTCTGGTGGGACACAATGCCGCATTTGACCACGGTTTTGTCAGTAAAGCGATTGACCGTACCGGGCTCAAACGCTCACCGTTCCACCCTTTTGCCACATTTGACACCGCGACACTCGCCGGTCTTGCGCTCGGGCATACGGTGCTAGCTAAAGCTTGTGCATTAGCCGGTATTGCATTTGATAATAAAGAAGCACATTCAGCGCTGTACGACACCGAACGCACCGCCGAACTATTCTGCTACATCGTCAATCGCTGGAAGATGCTAGGCGGGTGGCCCATTGCGACAGTGAACCATGCTGACAGTGATGATGGGGACGAACATGCGGCCTAAAACCCGCTGTGACCAAACGGAACCCCCAACCTAGCGGGGAATTTCATTGCCACAATGAATAACACCCGCTTTTACGCGGGTGTTATTGTTGATAACAGCGGCTAACATCAACCCTGCTGTTGCCAAAAGTTATCATCACTGTGTAGCTGATACAGACTTTCTGCACGGGAGATCAACAACCTAGCAAACTTCTCCTGGGTAGCATCCAATGACCGGCTCTGCAGAAGGCTCTCGGCTTTCATCTGCCAGGTCAGCGAAAAATGTCGCATTGCATCCCGGGCATCTTTAGCGGCGCTGACCTCGACAAAGTCGGCAGGGAGTTCGCCCCCAATCACCCAATAAGTTTTTTTGCTCGGCATGCTAGATTCTAGTTTCCACAAGGCTACCAGCGGTGCCAGATAACGGCATTCTTCGGTGAACACCTTTGCCGGAACAATGCCCTTTTCAGCCAGAAAACGATTGGCCTTCTGAAATTGTTCTCGTACCCATTGGGTGCGCTGTGCTTCCTGAGTTGCGGCATCCACGGTGCCGGACTGCTCACTCATACTTCATCCTTACTTCGGTATTGTTAGCCAATGTCAGACTGATGACAGTTGCCACCATCCACTGGCAATTATCTTCGCCAATCTGGAAAGCTATATTTCCAGTGCCTTATTTATCGATCTACTTGTCCGCTTTGTTGGCGTCAGTTGCTGATGCTATCGTTCTGATCACAATATCTCAAGAAAAAGCCCGGATAACCGGCGACCTTAATCACAAAATCACTTCGGAGACTCACTGTGGCAGTATTCAATCATCCCTCTTATGACGCACATGAACAGGTTGTTTTTTGTCGAGATGAAGAAAGTGGGCTAAAAGCCATTATCGCCGTTCACAATACTCTTTTAGGCCCCGCATTTGGTGGTTGTCGTATGTGGAATTACCACTCCGATGATGAAGCACTAACCGATGTTTTGCGTTTATCAAAGGGCATGACCTATAAAAATGCCCTTGCAGGGCTGGCAATGGGCGGCGGCAAAGCTGTCATTATTGCCGATCCAGCGCATATGCCAGATCGCGCAGCACTCTTTCGAGCATTTGGCCGATTTGTTAATAAGCTAGGCGGGAGTTACTACTCCGCAGAGGATGTAGGAACATCACCTGCAGATATCAAGATTGCCAGTGAAGAAACCCCCTTTGTGGCTGGATTAGAAGGGAAAAGTGGTGACCCGTCACCCTTTACCGCACTCGGGACTTATCTGGGCATCAAAGCCGCAGTCAAACACAAACTTGGCCGCGATTCTCTGCAAGGGTTGAAAGTCGCGGTACAGGGTATTGGTCACGTGGGTTATCATTTGTGCCGCCATTTGCATGAGGATGGTGCAGAGTTAATCCTCACCGATATTCACCCACAATCACTGGCACAGGTCGCAAGCGAGTTTAACGCCATTACAGTAGCACCGCAGGCGATCTATAGTCAGGATGTGGATGTCTACGCCCCATGTGCGTTAGGGGCCACACTTAACGACACCACATTGCCGCTGTTGAAAGCGGCTATTGTTGCGGGTTGCGCGAATAATCAACTGGCAGAAGCTCGCCATGGAGAACAGCTGAAACAGATGGGCGTACTATACGCGCCAGATTATGTGATCAATGCGGGCGGTATCATCAACGTATCATTCGAGACTGATTACGACATGGCGAAAGCGACCGCTAAAGTCGAACAGATCTATCAGACGCTGTTGACAATTTTCCGCGAGGCAGACGCACAGAATCGCCCTACGGCTGAAATAGCTGACGAAATGGCGCGAAAAATTATTAATGGTCAGAAGCGTTAAGCAATCACTTTTGATGACTCAGGTAACTAACCTCTGAATCTCATCGCTGGTTAGACCAGAAAAATTTCCTATCAACGCCAATCAGATAGTCAGATGCAACAGAAAGTTCATCTGACCCTGATGGCGATCGATGTTGGCTTCTGCTTCACTTAAACTTATCGTCCCCTGACGGAGCGCAGATGATGGTACGTTTCAGCTATGATGTGAATCAACATTTGGTGGAACTGCAAGCCAGTGACTGGACCGGCATGGAGCAGTTATACGTCAACGGTCAGGTGGTTTCCCGCAAGTTTAGTTTTTCGCCGCAAAGTGAGCACCGCTTCCGCCTCAGCAACGGCGAATATTGTCGTTGCCAGTTGATTTCTGATGCTACAGGTGGACAGACGTTATGCCGCATTTATCGACAGGACAAACTGATCGCCAGTCTAAAGCATGTTGAAGCCAATAAATTTTACTATGGCTACCAGCTACTGCTGTTGGCAGGCTTATCTTGTTTATTGCTAGCGTATATTTGATTTTTACGAGGTTATACATGCACCGGGTTAATGAACACTGTTCATTCCCGGTGGTTGATTTTATTGAGCAGCGCCATCAACACGTCACGCTCTTGTTCATCCAGTTTACCGAGAAACCCTTCATTGACTCGCTCTGCTTCTCGCACCAAATCCTGTTCCATGGCTTTGGCCTGATCAGTCAGATAGATCAAAAAAGTACGCCGATTATCTTCTTCCTGATGACGCACTATTAGCCCCAAACTCTGCAGTTGATCGAGCAGACGGGTCATAGTGTAATTGGCAACATCGCAGCGGCGCGACAGTTCTGTCTGGCTAACGCCCTCTTCCTGCCACAGCGCAAACAACACAGGCCAGAGCTTAATGTCTATCTGGTAATGTTTCAGGCGGCTATCCAGTTCGTTCTGCAAATCCAGGTTCAGGTGAGATACCAGATAGGCCAGGCTTTCATTGCGGTTCAAACAACACCTCCTGTACTTCGGGGCCGGATTGTTTATTAATACTACCATCCGCACCATATTTCACTAGGGGTGTAGATTAATTCCTGTCAATGAAAGCACAAGCTGCTTGATTTTTAAAACAAAGAAATATCCAGCCATGACCTAGCAGTGATAGCCGAAGCAATAGCGTGTCTCCGTGTTTCATCGGCTTCAACTACATGAGTAACTTAAACTTTCGAGTGGATCACCAATTCCAGCAACGCCTCCACCGGATGTTTTGCACGGAACCCCGATAAGCGCTTTACCTGACTGCGACAGGAGTAACCAGAAATCAGGATCTGTTCCTGAGGAATACGATTAATCGCGTCCTCCCATGACATTTCATAGAGTGCCTTGGAACGTTCAAGGTTTTCGATTTCATGTCCATAGGTGCCCGCCATGCCACAGCATCCTAAATTAATGCTGTCCAGCTTAGCACCGAATTTGGCAAAAATAGTTTGCCAGTCTTTTGGCGTGCCGGGTCTAGCACTAGACTCAGTACAGTGGCTGAACCAGGTATAACTTTTGCCTATATCAGGCAGCGCTGGCAGCTGCGGTAGCTGTTGCAACAACCACTCATTGGATAACAACACCTGAAAATCTCCTCGCTGCTGACCCAATGCCACTTTATATTCGTCACGATAAACCAATACCAACGCCGGATCGACGCCTACCATTGGAATACCCAATGATGCTAATTGGTTTAAAAAATCGGCTGCAGTCTGGGCTGTTTTGGCAAACTTATCAAGGAAGCCTTTGATATGGGCCGGCTTGCCATTCGGTTTGAACGGCAGCAAGACTGGCGTGAACCCCAACAGCTCGACTAAACGAATAAAGTGATAAACCAGCTCGGCATCGTAAAATGAAGTAAAAGGGTCCTGCACCACTAGCAGATATTTCTGCCGTTCATCACGGGCAATGGCTGATAAGGCGTTGAGGTCATAACCACGGCATGAATGAGCATCCAGCAGCTCTTTAAGCGTAGGGACCGACAAAGCAGGCGCATCAACATAGCCCAACGCCTTCTTGATGACCCATTTGCTCAGCGGGTTCTGTGCCGCAAAATTCGCCAGTTTTGGTGCCTTGGCCATTAGCTGCACCGAATCTTCAATGCTGCCGACCAGATAGTCTTTAGCCGGACGCATATAACGCTGATAATAAATGCTAAAAAATTGTGCGCGGAACTTAGGCACGTCGACTTTTACCGGACATTGACCTGAGCAGGCTTTACAAGCCAAGCAGCCCTTCATCGACGCCATCACTTCATGGGAATAATCATATTCACGGTCTTTAGTGAGAGTGTTTTGCAGTCGCTGTAATAGGCTCTGTGGTTTGGCTTTTACCAAGGCCGGAATATCGACACCTTCTGCTTCCAGTAATCTCAGCCACTCACGCATCAGACTGGAGCGGCCTTTAGGTGAATGAATTCGATCTCCGGTCACTTTAAATGACGGGCACATGGGCGAGAAACGACTGTAATTAAAACACAGACCATTACCGTTACAATCCATCACATCGGGAAAGGCATCGCGGACATTGACGGGGATCTGCCGATCAAAACTGCCGCGTTTGGTGCTGTCAACGTTATACAGCATTGGACCGCTGTCTTTGGGGGCCACTAATTTGCCAGGATTTAGGCGATTATGTGGGTCAAACAGCCCTTTTATCTGTTGCAACTCGGCGTACAGCTCTTCGCCAAAGACCGCCGGACCATATTCACCGCGTACGCCTTTACCATGCTCGCCCCACATCAACCCGCCATATTTGCGGGTCAGTGCGGCGACTTCGTCAGATACCTGCCTTAACAGCCGTTCGTCATGAGGATCGCACATATCTAACGCTGGTCGCACGTGCAGTACCCCGGCATCCACGTGACCAAACATGCCGTACTGCAGTTGATGGCTATCGAGCAAGGCGCGAAAGTCCATAATATAATCCGCCAGTTTTTCTGGCGGCACTGCGGTGTCTTCGGCAAAGGCAATAGGCTTACGGCGGCCTTTAGTGGCGCCTAACAAACCCACCGCTTTCTTGCGCATGGCGTAAATCTTATTGATTGACGGCAAATCGGTAGTCAGTTGGAAACCCACCACACCTTTTTCAGATGCGGCTATCTGCTGTTCGAGCACGTTAACCAAGGCGCTGGCCCGTTGCTGCACTTCCGCCTCATCGCCCGCAAATTCCACCATATTGAGGCCATCGATCACCTTGCCCGGCACGTCTTGGATCAGCGCAGAAACCGAGTGCCAGATGATATCCTCACGGGCCAGATTCAACACCTTGGAATCGACAGTTTCTACAACGGTCGCGTTAGCCTTCACCAAATCAGGAGCATGCCGCAATGCAGACTGAAAACTGTCATATTTCACGTTGACCAACAGGCGGCTAGCGGGCAAAGGGGTAACATCCAGCTTGGCCTCAGTGACCACCGCCAAGGTTCCTTCAGCACCGGTAAGAATGCGCGAAAGATTGAACTCTGTTAGGTCATCATTCCACACGTGTTTTAGATCGTACCCTGTCAGGAAACGATTTAATTTAGGAAATTGCGCTTCAATCAACGCGCGTTTGTCGCGGCAACGACGCGCAACTTCCGCAATAATCTTCTGTCCCAACGGCAAACTGTCGTCATAACTTGGCAGCTCGGCTGCAGCAATCACATCGGTTTCCAGCAGGCTACCGTCTATCAGTACACTTTTCAGCGCCAGCACATGATCGGAGGTTTTACCATATATCAAAGAACCTGCGCCGGAAGCATCGGTGTTGATCATCCCGCCCAAGGTTGCGCGGTTTGACGTAGAAAGATCAGGGCTGAAAAATAAGCCGTGGGGCCGCAGTGCGTCATTTAACGCATCTTTAATGACGCCAGCCTCAACCCGCACCCAGCCTTCAGCGGCGTTAATCTCTAGGATACGGTTCATATAGCGTGACAAATCCATCACAATGCCGTGCGTCAACGCCTGGCCGTTGGTGCCGGTGCCACCACCGCGAGCACTGAATACCACCGCTTGAAACTCTGGCCGCGCAGCGATTTTCAGCGCCAACTGCACATCCACGCTATGCCGAGGGTAAATCACTGCCTGCGGTAAAAATTGGTAGACGGAATTATCGGTCGCCTGCGCCAGGCGGGCACTGTAACGTTTATCGATATCACCGGAGAAACCGGCTTGTTCCAGTGCGGCCAGATAATCCAGATAAACCGGTTCCAGTGCTTGCTGGTGGGATAGCAAGGGCAACATTGCTTCACTCACTTCATTGTGTGTTTTGGAGCCATTATAAACAAAAAGAAGCCGCTAAAAAGCGGCTTCTTCCGAGGTGTTAGAGAATTGTGAAGCGCTTAACCCTGTGCTTCCGCCAGATACAGCCAAGTATCAATGACGGTATCAGGGTTCAAGGATACAGAATCAATTCCCTGCTCTACCAACCAGGCGGCAAAATCAGCATGGTCTGAAGGGCCCTGACCACAGATACCAACATAAGCCCCTTTCTTTTTGGCCGCTTTGATAGCCAGCGCCAACAGTGCTTTGACGGCTTCATTACGCTCATCAAACAGGTGGCTGATGATACCGGAATCGCGATCCAGCCCCAGCGTCAACTGAGTCAAGTCGTTAGACCCAATGGAGAAACCATCAAAAATCTCTAGGAATTGATCCGCCAGAATAGCGTTAGACGGCACTTCGCACATCATAATGACGCGCAAGCCATCTTTGCCACGTTCCAAGCCCTGCTCTTTCAGCAATTCCACCACTTTACGGCCTTCTTCCAAGGTACGCACAAAGGGGATCATCACTTCAACGTTCTTCAGCCCCATGTCGTTGCGCACGCGCTTGATTGCATCACATTCCAACGCGAAACAATCACGGAAGGATTCAGACACATAACGGCTGGCACCACGGAAACCCAGCATTGGGTTTTCTTCGTCAGGTTCATAACGATCGCCACCGATCAGATTGGCGTATTCGTTAGACTTAAAGTCAGACATACGCACAATCACTTTCTTCGGATGGAACGCGGCAGCGATAGAAGCGATACCCTCGGTCAGACGCGCTACATAGTATTCAACTGGAGAAGCGTAACCGGCAATCATCTCTTCGATTTCGGCTTTCAGCGCATCGTCCTGTTGGTCAAATTCCAGCAGCGCTTTCGGGTGAATACCAATCATGCGGTTGATGATGAATTCCAAACGCGCCAGACCGACACCCGCGTTTGGCAGGCGGGCAAAGTCAAAGGCACGATCAGGATTACCCACGTTCATCATGATCTTCATCGGCAGTTCTGGCATGGCATCCACGCGGCTGGAGATCATGTCGAACTCCAATTTACCTTTGTAGATATAGCCAGTATCACCTTCAGCACAGGAGACAGTGACTTCTTCACCGTTCTTGATACGGTCAGTCACATCACCACAACCCACCACGGCAGGAACCCCCAGTTCACGGGCAATAATTGCCGCATGACAGGTACGTCCACCGCGATTGGTCACAATAGCGCTGGCACGCTTCATGATAGGTTCCCAATCAGGGTCAGTCATGTCAGTCACTAGGACATCACCGGGTTGGATCTTGTCCATTTCATCCAGAGAATGCAGCACCTTGGCGACACCAGCACCCACTTTGTGACCGATAGCGCGACCTTCACAGATCACTTCACCGCGGGACTTCAGATGATAGCGTTCGATGGTCTGCACGTCTTCGCGTGAGCGTACAGTTTCAGGACGAGCCTGTACAATATACAGTTTGCCATCATTGCCATCTTTGGCCCATTCGATATCCATCGGACGGCCGTAATGTTTTTCAATGATCAGCGCCTGTTTAGCTAGCGACATGACTTCTTCATCGGTGATGGAAAACTGACGACGTTTTTGTTGGACTACGTCTTCAATTTTCACCTGTTTGCCATGTGATTTATCGTCAGAATAAACCATCTGGATCAGCTTGCTGCCAATGTTGCGGCGCACGACAGCCTGATGACCCGCTACGAGGGTGGGTTTATGCACATAAAATTCATCAGGGTTCACAGCGCCCTGCACGACCATTTCGCCCAGTCCGTATGCGGATGTCACAAACACTACGTCATCGTTACCAGATTCAGTATCGATGGTGAACATCACCCCGGAAGCGGCTTTATCTGAACGAACCATCCGCTGTACACCGGCAGACAGCGCCACACCTCGATGGTCATACCCTTGGTGGACACGGTAAGAAATAGCGCGATCGTTAAACAGAGAAGCAAAAACGTGTTTAATTGCCACCAAAACTGCATCAAAACCTTTGACGTTCAGGAAGGTTTCCTGCTGTCCGGCAAAGGAGGCATCTGGCATGTCTTCTGCTGTTGCTGAAGAGCGTACGGCAAAAGAGGCATCGGTCGTTTCTGCAGACAATTTCTCATAGGCGGTACGAATTGCCTGTTCCAGCTCTGGCTGGAATGGCGTTTCTACGACCCATTGTCTTATCTGTGCACCAACTTTTGCCAATGCATTGACATCATCAACGTCCAATGTGTCCAGAATGTCATATATCTTTTGGTTGACTCCGCTTTGCTCGAGAAATTGATTAAAAGCATAGGAAGTGGTCGCAAAGCCGCCGGGTACCTGAACGCCGGCGTTGGCCAGGTTGCTGATCATTTCACCAAGGGAAGCGTTTTTACCGCCAACCTTGCTGACATCCTCCATGCCTAATTCCTGATACCAGAGTACATATTGCTGCACAGTTCTATCTCCGCAAGTTTATTTAAGTGGCCCTTCAAACTGGGGCGCAAGCATTTTACACTTCACAGAAAAGAGCGTAAATGTATAATTTTGTTTGTAATTTAATTACTACATGAGGTTGGTATGGCACCAAAAGTGTTTTATATTTCCGATGGTACAGCGATCACTGCTGAGGTGTTTGGGCACGCGGTGCTTTCTCAATTTCCCCTTAAATTTGATTCAGTTACAATTCCATTCGTGGAAACCATCGCCAAAGCTGAGTCTGTAAAGAAGCTTATAAATGATAGTTTTATTACAACAGGACAGCGGCCTTTGGTGTTTCATTCCATCGTTAAATCCGAGATCCGCGACATCATCTATTCCAGCGAAGGGCTGGATTATGATTTCCTGAACACCTTTGTGGCCCCCCTCGAACAACAATTGGGGGTGCAAGCCATGCCCAGCATGCATCGCACTCACAGTATGCTCAATGCCAGCTATGATGCCCGCATCGAAGCCATTAATTTCGCGATGGAAAACGACGATGGTCAGACGCTGAAGCACATGGATGAAGCCGATATCATTCTGGTGGGCGTTTCCCGCTGTGGCAAAACTCCCTCAAGTTTGTACCTGTCCATGCAGTTCGGAGTGAAGGCTGCTAATTATCCTTTCATTCAAGAGGATATGGATAACCTGAAGCTGCCGGAAGTATTGAAACGCAATAAACATAAATTGTTCGGACTGACAATTGATGCCGCACGCCTACATGAGATTCGTGAAAGCCGCCTGGAAAACAGTCGTTACGCCTCATTACGCCAATGCCGTATGGAAGTAAAAGAGGTAGAAATGTTGTTCAAGAAAGAAAAAATTCCATACATCGACACGACGCACCAATCGGTGGAGGAAATTGCCACCAAAATCCTAGATACCATTGGGCTAGAGCGTCATATGTTTTGAGGTGACTGGGCGCTTTAGTGTTAACTGCACTAAATCGCCTTACCTTAACTGTTATTTAGTTACAACTATGGCTTTATCTGTCATTATCGCTTTGCTGGCTCGCCTGATTAGTTATAATCCCGAGCATGCCAGCTGATTAGCTATGTCTTTTAGTCCTCCGGTAGTATGAATGACCATTAAAACAGACGAATTACGTTCCTCACTATTATGTAAAGTGATCTCACCTGCCCAACTCGCATCTGAGTATCCCCTAACCCAGGAAGCTGCCGACTATTTAGTGCAGCAACGCGATCAAGTGGCCGCCATTATTGAGGGTGAAGATCCGCGTTTGCTGGTAATTATTGGTCCTTGTTCCATCCATGATCCACAAGCTGCCATGGATTATGCCAAGCGTCTGGCCAAACTCCACCATGAATTGAAAGATGAACTGTGCATTCTGATGCGGGTCTATTTTGAAAAACCCCGCACCATTGTCGGCTGGAAAGGACTGATTTCCGATCCAGATCTTGATGGCAGCTTTAGCCCTAATAAAGGTCTGCGTTTAGCGCGGCAACTGTTACAGCAGATCACCGAACTGAAATTACCTATTGCCACTGAATTTCTGGATATGGTGAATGGTCAGTACATTGCCGATTTAATTACTTGGGGCGCTATTGGTGCTCGTACCACAGAAAGTCAGATCCATCGAGAAATGGCCTCAGCGTTATCCTGCCCTGTCGGCTTTAAAAATGGCACTGATGGTAATGTGAAAATTGCGGTGGATGCAGTACGCGCAGCACGTGTTCAACACATTTTTTACTCCCCCGATAAAGACGGCTTTATGTCGGTTTACCGGACGCACGGTAATCCCTATGGTCATCTGATCCTGCGTGGTGGTAAAACACCCAACTACAGCGCTGAGCATATCGCTGAAGCAAAATCACAACTTGAAGCCGTAGGCATCCGCAGTGGCATTGTCATCGATTTTAGTCACGGCAACAGTCAGAAACAGCATCGTAAACAGCTCGAAGTAGCTGACGACATTATCAAGCAGTTATGTTCTGGCTCTAGCGCGATTGCCGGGGTGATGGCAGAAAGCTTTATTGAAGAAGGAAGCCAGCAGGTCATCCCAGGACAGGCACTGGTTTATGGAAAAAGTATTACCGATGCTTGTCTGAACTGGGACGATTCTGAACAGCTACTTCTAGCATTGGCAGAAGCAGCCCGCTCACGCCGTTTACGTCTAGCCAAATAAAACAACATTGCAGTGTATGAAAAGACGCCCGGCAGTCGCTGGGTGTTTTTTATACACGGCAAGATAATACCGATTAAACGATAAAATCCCTGTAATTTACTTTCATCGTGTACTTAAAATTCCCCTAACCCACCATTATTAGACTTTAGTATAATGTCGCGACTAAATTAACAGGATCAACCTTATGTCCGACATCGAACTAAACAATCAACAAACGCTACTGTTTTCCAGTGCCATCACATCAGAGCAAAGACAGCGGATAATAAAGACACGCATGGCAATGGCTGAGTCCAGAGTTATTAAAGCGGTATTTCCCAGTGTCACCAACCACCACAATACCCTGTTTGGTGGCGAGGCATTAGCGTGGATGGATGAAACCGCATTTATTGCCGCCACCCGTTTTTGCCGCAAGCCGATAGTCACCGTGAGTTCGGATCGCATCGACTTTAAAAAGCCAATTCCGGCGGGGACCATGGCGGAATTAATTGCCTCAGTGATCCATGTGGGCAATACCTCATTAAAAGTTGAGGTCAACATCTACATAGAAGCAATGGATAGAGATCAGCGCGAACACGCAATTCGCGGAGTTTTCACTATGGTTGCCATCGACAGCGACCGTAAACCAACTGCTGTACTCACAGAAGATCTGTTCGATCTCTGCCCCGCCTGTCAACTTTGACAATTGTGTTGCCATAAAGAGCTTTCATTGGCTGACAAACTCAACTAAAGTCTAAGTTGTTGTTGCCAAGGATGCTTACTGCTTGATTAAAGCAATAGGATTTAATTTAGGAATTCTGTTACAGTGTGCGCACTTACATGTGCGTACATCGAAGAACAACTGCCATGAAGCCAGAAAATCTCAACATCATTATTGCCGATGATCACCCGCTGTTCCGTAATGCTTTGCGTCAAGCGCTGACACCGGGATTCAGTGAAACTCAGTGGTTTGAAGCCGACAGTGCGGATGCATTGCAACAGCTATTGGATGCCGAACAGCAAAATTACGATTTGGTATTACTAGACTTACAAATGCCCGGTTCTCATGGCTATTCCACGTTAATTCATTTGCGTTCTCATTATCCTGAATTGCCAGTGATCATTATCTCTGCCCATGAAGATGCGGCCACCATCAGCCGAGCATTACATTATGGCAGTGCCGGATTTATTCCTAAGTCCGCATCGATGGAAACCTTCACCCAAGCCATTACGGATGTGATGATGGGCGATATCTGGCTACCTGCAGGTATCGAATTAATGGAAATCAACGATGACAATGACTCGGAAAAAATGGCCGGGAAATTGTCAGAGCTGACGCCACAGCAATATCGTGTGTTACAGATGTTTGCTGAAGGTCTGTTAAATAAGCAGATTGCATATGATTTGGGTGTGTCAGAAGCGACTATTAAGGCTCATGCCACCGCAATTTTCCGTAAGTTAGGCGTTCGTAACCGGACGCAGGCCGTTATCGCCCTGCAGCAACTGGACATGGAAAAAGTCGATTTATCTTAAACTAACATAATAATTGGAGAGCTAGCGTTTTGATTACTCATGCCGAAATGGTTAGCTCGCTATCTGAACTTGAATGCCGCACTAATTTCTGTCAAGGCAAGATTACCGAATACATGTTGTCTGGCAGCAAAGAAGCTTTTTATATGCAGACGGAACAAAAGTCGCCGCAATTGGTGATACGTCCTGCTTATGAGTTGTTTCAGAACGAGTTATCACAACTTGAAGGCACTCATGCCAAGCCAGGTTATTTTCACAGTGCCCAGATGGTGCGTTTCCCCAAGCGCATATACAAAAGCCTTACACCGGTGCACTACGGTTTGGCATTTGGCTTTGACAATCAACAGGCATTGAAAGCGTTTATCCTGTTACTGCAGAAAATCTGTCAGAACAAGTAACACCAATGCCGCTCACTCAAAAGTATTGAAAGTATTGAGTGAGCAACATTGGTATTGTTTTGTAGACGTTTGAATAATGGTTATTGAAAGTGCTGCTGATGAAACCGCAGATGAGTCTCGATGAAACTGGCAATAAAATAGTAGCTGTGATCGTAACCAGCATGAAGCTGATAATCGAGGTCAAACTGCATCTGCTTAGCGGCCGAAATCAATGTCTCAGGCAACAACTGCTCTGCTAAAAACGGATCGCTTTCGCCCTGATCCACTTTCATGGGTAAAGGCGCTGCGCCACTTTTAATAAGCTCCACGGCATCATATTGTTTCCACTGTTCCCGGTCATCACCAAGATACGCGGTAAACGCTTTTTGCCCCCAAGGACATGCTAGCGGATGGCAAATAGGTGAAAATGCACTGGCACTGACATAACGCCCAGGATTTTTTAGCGCAATCGTCAGTGCGCCATGCCCCCCCATTGAATGGCCCGCTATCGCCCGTTGTTCATTCACCGGGAAATGCTGCTCTATTAACGCTGGCAACTCAGATACCACATAATCATACATCCGGTAATGGCTGCTCCAAGGTGCCTGGGTGGCATTGAGATAAAAACCAGCACCTAAACCTAAATCGTAAGCACCATCTTCGGCATCGGCAACACCCTCTCCACGTGGGCTGGTATCGGGACAGACAAGCGCCATTCCCAGTTCCGCCGCTATTCGCAGGGCCCCCGCTTTCTGCATGAAATTCTCATCGGTGCAGGTTAGTCCTGACAGCCAGTACAATACCGGCACCGACTGCGAATTGGCCAATGGCGGCAAGTAGATGGCAAAGCGCATATCACAATTAAGGACTGTTGAGCGATGCCGATATTGCTTATGCCAACCACCAAATACCTTATTACTACTGATATTTTCCAGCATAGTGCCCTCGCTTAGTAGTGGATCACACTGCGAATACTTTTGCCTTCATGCATCAACTCAAACGCATCGTTAATCTGCTCCAGTGGCATGGTATGCGTAATAAAATCGTCGAGCTTAAATTCTCCTGCTAGATAGCGCTCCACAATCCCTGGCAGTTCTGAACGACCTTTTACACCACCAAATGCTGAACCTTTCCAGACACGACCAGTGACTAACTGGAATGGGCGTGTTGAAATTTCCTGACCAGCACCGGCAACGCCAATAATCACCGATTGTCCCCATCCTTTATGACAACATTCTAAAGCAGAGCGCATCACATTCACGTTGCCAATACATTCGAAAGAGTAATCCACACCGCCGTCAGTCAGTTCTACAATCACTTGCTGAATGGGCTTGTCATAATGCTTCGGATTGATGCAGTCGGTTGCTCCCAATTTTTTTGCTAGTTCAAATTTACCTTCATTGATATCGATGCCGATAATTCGACCGGCTTTTGCTATGGTCGCGCCAATGATAGCGGATAAGCCAATGCCCCCCAGACCAAAAATTGCCACCGTTGCCCCCGCTTCGACTTTAGCGGTATTCATCACAGCCCCCATACCAGTGGTGACGCCACAACCAAGCAGACAAATCTCTTCCAAGGGTGCGCTCTTATTGACTTTTGCCAAGGAAATTTCCGGTAGTACGGTGTATTCAGAAAAAGTCGAACATCCCATGTAGTGATATATGGGCTGGCCATCTTTATAGAAACGCGTGGTGCCATCGGGCATCAACCCCTTGCCTTGAGTTTCACGCACCGCCTGACACAGGTTAGTTTTACCCGATTTACAGAACTTACACTCGCCGCACTCTGCCGTATAAAGTGGGATAACGTGATCGCCCACCGCCACACTGGTCACGCCCTCGCCGACCATTTCCACAATCCCACCACCTTCATGCCCCAGAATCGCCGGAAAAACGCCCTCAGGATCATCGCCACTCAACGTAAAAGCATCGGTATGGCAAACGCCGGTTGCGACTATCCGCACCAGAACTTCTCCTTTTCTGGGCAACATGACATCCACTTCTTCAATCGTTAATGGTTTACCAGGCTCCCAGGCTACGGCAGCTTTGGATTTAATAAATTTGTCGCTCATGAAGTTCTCCTTGATTACGCAAAAATCGTTGCGCGGCATAATAGTACAGTTTTAGATTTTATTTATTTCAGATATAGAGATAATCTAAGCCATTAACAAATGACTTTTACATATAGGTAATAATGAATCACTGGGAAGGCATCTGCGAATTCATCGCGGTCGCAGAAAGTCAGAGTTTTACCAAGGCATCTCACCGTCTGAACATCTCCACCGCCCAGGTAAGCCGCCAGATCACCGCACTAGAGCAACGACTGAACACCAAACTGTTTTACCGCACCACACGTAAAGTCACCCTTAGTGACGAAGGATTACTTTATTACCGCCACTGCCGAGCATTGCAAGACGGCATAGAAGAAGCGGAGCGCACGCTTGGCAGCTTAAAACTGGAACCGCAAGGTCTCTTGAGGATCACGGCGCCGGTAACCTATGGAGAACAGTTCATTTTACCATTGTTGAATGATTTTCTATTAACATACAGTAAATTACAGCTTGAACTGGAGCTGACTAATAAAACGTTAGATCTGATTGAAGGGGGTTTTGATCTGGCTATCCGCCTTGGGAAACTGACGGACTCCAGTCTCATGGCCAGAAAACTCGCCACTCGTAGTAATTACGTCTGCGCCAGCCCCTTATACCTGCAACATTACGGTATTCCTCACAGTTTGTCGGAACTCCAGCACCATCAATGTCTTGTCGGAAATCATCCATACTGGCGCTTCAACGAACAAGGTCAGGAACGTACTTGGCGAGTTAACGGACGATTACAGTGCAATTCTGGGATAGGGTTACGTGATGCCGCCAGAAAAGGGCTCGGTTTAGTACAACTACCTGACTATTATGTGCAGCAGGACCTACAACAGGGCACGCTTGTGGCCGTGTTGGAACATTACCGCGCGGCGGCTGAAGGGGTTTGGGGGTTATATCCGCAAAACCGTCATCTTTCACCCAAAGTCAGTTTGCTGCTTGAGTGGCTGCAACAGGGCTTAAACACACCAACTATACGCATATCACTTTAGCCTAACTCCACTTTTGCACTACACTAACTATAGTCATATGGTCGGTTCTGAAGCCATATCTATCAAACAGTTAGAGGCATGCGTCGGTCATGCTATCAGGGGGTCTTTTATGTGGTTTAACCGCTTCTCCGTTGATAAAAAACATGCAGCTAACGATGCACCGCTTTCAGTTACGCAAACTCTCAATGCCAGCAATATCACTGCTGACCAGTGCCATATTTTTGAGTTGCAGGGCGGCACCGCCTTAGTGCTGGCTTATGTGTCCCCCCACTGTGATTTTGCGGCAGTCAATCGCCAGCTCAAACAGGCCATGCCGTTTGCCGAACACATTATTGCGCTGATGACCGCCGGTGAATTAGGTGGTAATCAACAGTTGTATCATGCCACTCCCAGCAGATGGGACGGTATTGTCATCCACGCTTTTTCCAAACGCTTACTCAGTGCCACTTCGGTCCATTGCATTAACCTCTTCAGTGCCGACATTAAAAGCGGTACAGCAAAACAGCAGCCGGAAGACCGCATCAAGCGCATTATGGACGAGATCCAGCGTATTTCCGTACCATTTGATATCGGCAGTAAAAGCACTCTGGCGTTGACTTACTTTGACGGGCTTTCGGCGAGCGAAGATTTTTTTACCCAGGCGTTGTACAAGAGCAGACGTTTTCCTTGTTACTTCGTTGGGGGGAGCGCAGGCGGGAAACTGGATTTTTCCCAGGCCGATATTGCACTTGATGGTGAGATCAAAACCAACAGCGCCGTGATCTGTTTTTGCAAAATCGCCGAAGGCTACCGCTTTGGCATCTTAAAGAGCCACAATTTTGTCAAGACTGGCAATGGCTTTGACATTGTTAACTTCGATCCGCTGACACGTACATTAAAAACCGTGCTGGATGAACAGATGCAGTTACAAACGCCGGTGGCTGTGCTGACCCGCTACTTTAATTGCAGTGAACAACAACTGGAGCAAAAGCTGCAACAGCACTCTTTTGGTATCGAAATCGATGGCAATATTTATGTGCGCTCCGTAGCCGCCATCAATGCTGACGGCAGTATTCGCTTCTTCTGTAATTTAAATTTTGGTGAACACCTGTTACTGGTTAAAGCCAAAAACTTTGCCCAGTCCACTGCCGACGATTTCCAGCGTTTTATGCGCAATAAACCTGGAAAACCCGTGGCCATGATTGCCAATGATTGCATCTTAAGGCGGCTTAACAACGCTGATCAGCTTGATCAAGTCAACGCCTTTGAGGACATCTGCCTCTCTGGATTTTCAACCTTCGGAGAGTTTTTAGGGTTACACCAGAATCAAACGGTCACAGCAGTTGCTTTCTTTAACGTGCCAGCGGGCACTCGGTTCCAGGATGAATATGCCGAAAATTACCCGTTCTACTTAGCCGCATTTTCTAGTCATTATCTGCGTGCAATGACAATCAGCACCAATAAAATTAACACATTACAGGCTGACACCATTCAGCACATGGCGAAGATCCACCCCTTAATCCAGTCATCTGCGCAACAGTTACAACACATTGCCGCAGAAGCTAGTGATTCATCACAACGGCAGGTAACCATTGCTGAACAGTTTGAACTGTTCATGACCCAAATTGCCCGCCAACAAACACAGCGCCACTATCTGACTGATGGGATGACACAATTAAGATCAAGTGCCGACAGGATTGTCAGTATCATTCAGTCCATCAGTGGAATTGCCGAGCAGACGAACCTGCTGGCGTTAAATGCTGCCATTGAAGCGGCCCGCGCAGGCGAAGCGGGCAGAGGTTTTGCCGTCGTCGCGGATGAGGTCCGGGCATTATCACAACGCACGCAGAACAGCGTGAAAGAGACTGGTCAAACGGTAGAGGAAGTTTCCACGGCGATTAACGGCATTGCGGTAGCGATTGACAGCATTAACAAAGTGCTCGGTGATATTGAAGCTGAGTCACAGACGCTCAGCCACGACTTGAAAAATTTGTCCGAAAGTTCCAGAGACGCGGCCGCAATGGCACAACAGGATATTGCCCGAGCAGAAGAAACCCATCAGCAGATCCAGTTCATTGAGCAGGAAATCCAACTTATTGAGACCTTGTCCGAATACGCCAAGGAACACCATTATGATCTGTAATCATCGCGTTCACAGTGAAGCTTCCGGCTCGCTGATGGGCAACTTCACCACAAAAGCAGCACCATCCTGACGGGGCAACGAATAGACTTGCCCCATCAGACACTGAGTGACCCACTGATGCACCAGATGTAACCCCAGACCAGTATGCTGCTTCGCACGGCTGCTGGTGACAAACGGGTCAAAAATAGTGTCCATCAATTCGGGGGCGATGCCTTTGCCATTGTCAGACACCACCAGCTCAATATGCTCCGCATCGGGCCTGCGGCTGCTCACAACAACACGGCCATCCGCGGTATGCTCATCAAACCCATGTTCCACCGCGTTCAGCACTAGATTTTGCAGCACTTGCGATAATATGCCCGGTTGTGTCCAGATTTTTAACTGGGGCTCTACCTGATTAAGTAAACGAATGCCGCGTTTCTTAATGAGCGGCGTTAATCCATTAATCAAATCTGTCACAATTTCTGCTGGGCAACATTCCAAGACCTCATCGCCTGTGCGTGCCAGCGTCAAGCGCCGGAAACTTTTAATGATGACATTGGCCTGTTCAAGATTTTTCTCTGCCAACTGTAATCCCGCCTGAGTATGTTGCAGAAATTGCACCAAGGCCGATTTGGTCAGTCCTCGTTCAAGGGCAGATTGTAGCTGCTGTAATTGCTCTTCGACGCCGGTAACCGCCAACAAGGCACCGCCGATGGGAGTATTCATTTCGTGCGAGACCCCGGCCACCATCATCCCTAACGATGACAACCGCTTAGACTCAGCTAAATCGTCTTTTAGCATCTGCTGCTGCTTTAGGGTGCTATCCAGTAAGCGATTTACCCGCTTAAGTTCCGCCATTTCCTGCTGCAATCGCGCCGCTATGGCATGCACGGAAGCGCGAGATTGATAATCACGTAATACAAACCCTGTTCCTAGAAATACAATCACTATCGCTACGGCAGTGGCCGGGATCATGGCGTCACGGCGCATCATCGACACTATGCTATCTGGTGTAACTGCCAGCATGATAAATTCCCTGTCAGGCACCATATAGCCCGATTTACTTATCTGAATCTGTTGAAAACTAATCAGTTGCCCCTGATATTTCTGACCAATCAGGTTGTGCTGTTGACTGATTGAAGACCACAATGCTGACGCCTGTTTTATCAGATTCATTTGGGGTTTCTGCAAATCCCGTCCCCAACACATTGCTGGGTCAGGGTGAACTATCCAGAACCCCTCTTTGTCAATCAGTTGCAACTGCGCGTTTTCCTTGCTGAGCTTGTTCATTTGCTGTAGCGCTGGACCCAAGTTGTAATTAATAATCAGCAAACCTTTGCGCAACCCATCCTGGTCACCGGTACGAAGGGAGATACGGATGGTAGGTTCATAGGGCACCACGATACGATGATGTTCAATATTGAGATCTAACGGTGAAATATAGAGTTGCGGCGGGGTTACTTGGATACCATCAATGAAATAATAGCGATCACCTTTGAACTGCAGTGTTTCCGAAGGAACGATAAACGGCCTACCGGCCTGCACGTTGACCCTAACTTTTTCAGTACCGCTTTCGTCAAGCCAGCGCAGTTGCAGGATGTTGTTAATCACTTTGCCATAGCGTACAAATACATCAGCAACCATGGCGCTATTAAGGGTTTTATCCTGACGCAGACCTTCAATAAATTGCGCGTTGGACTCAATCAACCGCATAACATCTTCAAGCTCAGCCAGTTCTTGATACAACAGCAGGCTGGCATGATTCAGAAGCTCGCTGTGTTCAGAAACCAACGCCCGGTTTTTTCCTAAAGCTTGCAGATTGTAGGCAATAACACCAGAGAGAAACGCTAGGATCAGCACCATCACGAAGAAAAATACGCTCTTTAAACGCAACTTCATCAGGGTGGCAGCACTGTTCATATCTCTCGCTCGTCCGTTCCTGTTGTCCTACTTTTAAGATATGCCAATAAATCTTTTAATTCCATTGGCTTAGCAAACCAGAAGCCTTGGCCGAATTCACACCCTAATGCCGATAATTTCTGGACTTGCGCTGGTTTTTCAATCCCTTCCGCGATCACTGAATAATTAAAACGTTGGCCAAGTTTAATCACCATGTCAACAATCGCTTCACCCGATTTGTCCCGTTCCATGGCATCAACGAATGTCTTATCAATTTTCAGTTCGGTGGCTGATAGCTCGGTAATATGTTGCAACGACGAGTAACCCGTACCGAAATCGTCAATGCTCACGCCGATTCCTTTATTGATAAGATTCTGTAACAAGGGTCTGACATGTTGGTAGTCCTGCATTGTTTGGGATTCAGTAATTTCGATCTCCAACCACTGCGAAATCTGCGGGTTTTCTTGACAGATCTGATCCAATGACGCCATAAAAAACAGGTCATCCAGGTCACTACTGGTTACATTAAAGGAAACCGGTAACGGAAACCCGGCATCAAGCAACTGTTTAATGGCGGTGACGGTCAGTTGCATCACATATAAGTCCAGCTTGTTTATCAGCCCAGACATCTCCGCTACTGGTACAAACTTGCTAGGAGGAACGTAACTGCCATCAGGCTCACGCCAACGAGCTAACGCCTCAACGCCAACGATACTGCCATCATCCAGCCTCACTTTAGGTTGGAACATCAGTAACACATGACCTTGATCAATAGCGTTATTTAATCCCTGCATCAATTGGTGACGTTCGAGAATACTACTGCGAAACTGCGGGTTGTAACGAATGAGCGGCAAATGCTCCCGCTGCGATTGTAATAAGGTGGAGTCCATCATATGTAGCAGTTCGCGGCCACTGATAGTCGTCAGTTCACACAAGTTCATCAGCGCTACACTGACCTCGACATGTAGCTGCACATTGTCGGTCATCACCTTAAAGTGATTCAGTGCCGCTAATACCTGGGAAGTGGGCAGATCTTCGACGTTCAACAACACGATAAAACAGCTGTCAGTGGTTCTGGCAATCACTCGCTGGGCTTTAAATCGCTGTTGTAACTTGTGATAGAACTGCCGCAAAAATCCACTCAGAAATTCACTATCCACGCTGAGTACCAATTCCGCAAAATCTTTAATATTCAGTGCAACCAAGGCACTCTGACAACGTTCACTTACTGGTAGATTATCCAGAAATCGCGCCAGCCAAGCACGATTGGCAATATTTAGTTGAGGGTCAAAATAAGCCAGCTCAGACAAACGGTTACACAACACGATATTGTTAAAGCCGTTGTTAACGTTCTCGCTGAACACCTGTAAAAGATTAATATGATACTGTGTCAATGGTTTCTCAGACTCAACCACCATGACATATCGATGCTCGCCCTCGCTTGAAGTCTCGAAGTAAAGAGCACTGAAACGGCCAGAAAAATGGTGAGTTTTATTAGCAACAGCTTGGGAAATCAGTGGTATCAACACCGCTTGCAGGTGCTCCGGGAGCTGTTTCAACAATGGCGTAGTATCTGTTTGGGCTAAGGTAAAAATTCCGGCGCTACTGACGATGCGATATTCAGCAGCACTTTCTTCATCACCACTACGAACACAGATAATACCACCTCTGGAAACACCTATGAGTTGCCCTATTTCGCTTAACATGGTTTGGCAGAATTCATCAATATTGGTAATCCGCGACAATTGTCTGGACGCATCCACCAGCACACTTAACCCACGGCGGGCCTTGTCCAACTCGTTGTAAGCATTCCAAGTGCGAATATTGGACGCGACAACCGTGCGCAATCTCTCTGATGACAGATCAGCTTTGTTCCAGTACTCGTCAATATCATAGCGTTTCATCACATCTTTAAACGGTGCCATTCCCGGCTGACCAGTCAGTAATACGATACGCAATGCGCTGTTTCCCAATACCTGCCGAATAGTATCAACAAGACGCAGACCAGCATCATCGTCTTCCATAACAACATCGAGTAATACCACGCTCAGGTCATCGTGGTTTGCCAGTAATTCTGCGGCAGCCGCTGCCGTGGGAGCCGTAAGCATTTCTATCGGACGACTTTTGACGGCATAGCCATGCAGGGCATGAGCCAGACTGGCCTGATAATTGGCGTCATCTTCAACGCTCAATACCTTCCATGACTGAGACTCCATCGCTAAGTCAAGAGGGGACTCGTCGGGTGCAAACAGGAACAGCTCTTCTTCCATGATTATTTTCCAGATCATCCAGCGGGTTTACACCTTTTGCTCAATGGCAATGCAAACCCTGAGTTACATCAGAGGGTTTGCATTAAACATAGTCAAAATATGGCGTTCAGCCAGTGAAAATGTGTATGTAATGACGCATCGCTGCCAGAAACAACTAACCGCGTATGGTTTATGCGCTGTAACGGCAGCACATCAGCCCGATATTGTTCTTTTTATAAGCTACGCTTAAGCGATTGTTAAGTTATCGCAACAATAATTGTCAGCGTCAGATGAACGTCCATTTCGGAAAAATATGTCACAACACCTCTTGTCCTTTAATAGTTGGTTACACCGGCACCTGCTATTGCCGTTGATTACTGGGCTACTATTGCTGATAGTGCTACATCTGACACAAGTCGATCTGATCCTGGCACAGTGGTTATTTCATCAGGAAGGTAACGCGCCAGGTTGGTCACTACGCCATAATTATTTCTTGGAACATATTCTGCACAATGGTGGGCGGCACTTAGTGACACTGCTGTCACTGACATTGCTAGTGACATTAACCCTCAGCTTTTTCAAGCCATCATTAAAGCCCTGGCGTAAAGATCTGCTGTTGTTGCTGGCAAATGTGGCGATATCTATCTTGCTAGTACGTTTTGGCAAAGAGTACACCAATGTAAGCTGTCCTTGGGACGTTATACAATTTGGCGGCAGCAAGCCTTGGATCCCCTTTCCCAACAGTCTGTTTTCTTCAATGGATCTTGGTCAATGTTTTCCTGGTGGCCACAGCAGTGGCGCGTTTGCCTGGGTAGCACTGTATTACTTTGCACTGCCGCATATGCCCACCAGGCGCTTTAAGTTTCTTAGTTTTGCCATCATTTTAGGTTCCGCGTTTGCGGTATGTCAGGAACTGCGCGGTGCCCACTTCCTGACGCACGATCTTACCAGTCTGTTACTCTGTTGGGTGGTAGCGACATTAGGTTATGGCATTGTTTATCGCCCTTGGTGTCAACGCCAGAGCGCGACGATTGATTTGCCAAACGCGGCGTCTATGCGCGTTTAACCAGCCCGGAAATCAACGCCCGCAACGCCGCCGGTTTAATCATCTTTGACATATAGTGATATCCACGGCGTTCCACATCCTCAATCAACGCCTTATTGGTATTGGCAGTGATCAGGATCCCCGGTAATTTATCACCATAAAGCGCGCGGATTTCATCCATTGCATCAACACCATTACGATCATTATCCAGATGATAATCTGCCAGCACGATATCCGGCGCCACGCCTTTTAGACCCAGTTTGATACGAGCATCGTTAATATCGCTGGCACATACCACCTCACATTGCCAACGAGTTAACAAACTCTCCAATCCCGCCAGAATGCTCTCTTCATTGTCGATACACAGCACCTTTACTCCGGTTAAGGTTCTAAAGGTACTGGAGATACTGCGGGGTTTGGGCACTGCGCGACTGTTTCCTAACGGCACAATGATGGAAAATACCGAGCCTTTACCTTGAATAGACGATACTTTGATTTCGTGCTCTAACACCTTACTCATACGATCAGCGATCGCTAACCCCAGTCCCAGACCATTAACACTTTTACTCTGCGGATTATTCAGCCGTTTAAATTCGTGAAATATTTCCCGCAGTTGACTGCTCTCAATGCCACAGCCGGTATCCAGCACTTGGATCTCTAAGTGATGTGGCCGATGACGACACCCCAGCAGCACTTTTCCTCCTTTGGCATAGCGAAAAGCATTGGTCAGAAAGTTCTGAATAATACGTCTTAATAGTGCCGGATCGGAATTCACCGTCATGTTGCAGGCAACCGCCGCAAAGCGGATCTGACTGTCTTTGGACATCGCTTCAAACTCAACCGCTAATCCGTTAAGAATTTCTGAAATAGCGAAATCCCTGCGATTCACATCGACTTTGCCGGAATCCAGCCTTGAGATATCCAAAAGGTCAGTCAGCAACTCGCCAGCAATCTTCAATGAGCTGTTAATATGCTCTAGCGTCAAGCTCACATCCTGCTCCAGTTGTGGATGCTGGCTCAAGGAGGCGGTAAACAGCCTAGCAGCATTTAACGGCTGCATCAGGTCATGCCCCACTGCTGCCAAAAAGCGACTCTTGGAGGCGTTTGCCATCTCTTCATGGGCTTTGGCTTCTAACAACTGGCTATTGAGCAACGCCAGTTCATAGGTGCGCTCTCTGACTCGCGCTTCCAGATTTTCATTGGCTTCCTGCAGTGCCCGCTGTTGCTGGCGATATTGAGTGATATCGGTAAAGGTCATCACAAAACCGCCGTCTGGCATCGGGTTGCCCTGGATCTTGATCACCTTGCCGTCTTTGCGTTGTCGCTCCGAAGAGTGAGCGGTTCCGTTGCGCATATGCTGCATACGCCGATTGACATGGTCATCAATATTACCGGGGCCACAATACCCACGAGCAGCATTAAAGCGGATCACTTTTGCAATAGACATTCCTGGCTGCAAAAAGTCCGGCGGATAACGGTACAGTTCTTCATAGCGGTGATTCCAGGCAACGAGGTTGAGGTCTTTGTCCACTACACTCATACCTTCGTTGGCGTGCTCGATGGCGGCTCGCAACATATCTTGACTCAGCAGCACCTGTGAGGAGGCGTCATCCACCAGACTGAATACTTCGTCAAGGGCCAGATCTCGCCCCTCCAGCACCGAATCCATCACCACCGCGGCACTGGACGCACCGAGCACACCGGCAAGTAGATGTTCCGTATGGTTAATCAGAGCCGTAGATGCCGATTTATTCCAGCTGTCGGAACGTACGGCGTCGGGCGAGAAGCGCGAGAAACTTTCATACGCCCGCGTTGGGCTGACAAAACGGCTAGCGAGGATCAGCAAATCTTGCTGGCTGATCTGCACCGCCCGCCGATTACCGCTACTACGCATCAAACCAGGAGTGACAAACATACTGGCCTGGATGCGTTCCACCACCCCGGCGCGGAACCACATGGAGCCCAGAATATAACCCGCCAAGTTGGCCGAAAGTGCCGTCAGAATATCCACCACATCCGGCGATACATCGGTAAACGCATGCATGCCGGTGGTAAACAGATCGCCAGTAATGGCCGCATCACGGAATAACAATACCGCCCAAACCGCAAATCCTATTGCTAACCCCAACATCACCCCGGCGCGATTACCGCGTTTCCAGTAAAGTCCACCCACCAACGCAGGCGCTAATTGGGCAAAGGCCCCAAAAGCCAGCATTCCCATATGTGACAAGGATTCATTATCTGAAAAGCTGAGATAGGCGGTGTAACCAAAAGCCACAATCATTACGATTGCGATGCGCCGGACATACAATAGTTGCGTAGAAAACTGACTAAAATTACTTCGCTTAATCTGGCCGGTACGCAATAGTACTGGCACCAGCCATTCGTTGGAAATCATCACACTTATCGTTACGACCGCCACAATCACCATGCCGGTGGCGGCAGACATGGTTCCCAACATGGCGATAACCGCTAACCAGTCGCTTCCCATAGATAAAGGCAGATTAATCACATAAGTATCGGGAGCAACAGAATCTCCGAGCAGTAATTTTCCGGCCAAAGCCATTGGTCCAACAAACAGGCCAAACAGCAACAGATAAAGTGGAAATAACCAACGGGCACGGCGCAGGCTTTTATCACCATGCGCTTCGACAACCATGACGTGAAACTGCCGTGGCATGCACAAAAATGCCGCCATACCGACCAGCAACTCCGGCACGATGTACTCAAGACGCATGTTGGGTTCGTGGATCACACCTGCAAGGTTGGCCTGATGCCATAAAGGACCAAATCCCCCAAAAATCCCAAAGACCACCACGACACCAATAATCAGAAATGCCGAGAGCTTTACCAAGGACTCGAATGCAATCGCCAGCATCATGCCGGGATTATGCTCAGTTGCATCCAACTTGCGGGTACCAAATAAAATGGCAAACAATGCTAGCCACGCACTAATTAATAACGCCAACCAGCTACCATCAAAAGCCGCCTGTTTGGGTTGGAATAAATTAAGCCCGTACACCATAGCCTTAAGCTGCAGCGCGATATAAGGCATGATGCCAAACAGTGCGATTAACGTGACCAGCACCGCCAGCGGTTGCGACTTACCATAGCGTGCGGCAATAAAGTCAGCGACAGAGGTGATATTCTGCTCTTTGGAAACCATCACCATTTTGCGCAGCAGCCCAAACCCCAGCACAAACACCAAGACGGGACCGAGAAAGATGGGTAAAAATGACCAGAAATCTTTAGCCGACTGCCCGACTGTTCCCAGAAAACTCCAAGAAGAGCAATATACCGCTAGGCTCAGGGCATAGATCCAGTTTTGTAACTTCTTGGTGAGATTACCAAACCAACGTTCAGCACCCCATGCCAGCACGCACAGCAAACACACATAACAGATGGCGATCACCGCCACTAACACTGTCAGATTCATCGTGACTCTCTTGCAGTCGGACAACAGACCTCAATGTCTGCAACCAGCATAAGCCTACCCCAGTCACTCCAAAACACCAAGATTGCAACAACTGCTTGTTTATTTTTGTATTTAACCGGCCATCATAGGTCGATCATCAGATGATTTAAAAACATTCAAAGTGGTATTGCCTACGTTTTAATTGCAAGTATAACTACATGATTAATAATAATTAATTCTATCTAGACCAATGTCTAATAGAGGCCAAACAAGGTTGCATCCCATACTTTGCGTCAAGTCACAAAAATAACGGGAAGTATCCATGAGCAATCAACAAGCAATTTATAAAGTGCCCGCAGCTATTGCTTCCAGTGCGCTGGTCAACGACGAGAAATATCGCAAGATGTATCAAGAATCTGTCGTTAATCCTGAAGGATTCTGGCGCGAACACGGTAAACGCATCGACTGGATCAAACCCTACAGCAAAATTAAACAAACCTCTTTTGATGATCATAACCTATCCATTAACTGGTTTTATGACGGCACATTGAATGCCTGCGTTAACTGTGTCGATCGCCATTTAGCGCAAAATGCTGATCGTACCGCCATTATCTGGGAAGGTGACGACGCCAAAGAACAAAGAACACTCAGCTACGGTCAACTACATGTTGAAGTGTGTAAATTTGCCAATGCTCTGCGCAGCCAAGGGGTGCGTCGTGGCGATGTCGTCACCATGTATATGCCTATGGTGCCAGAAGCAGCCATTGCCATGTTAGCCTGTGCCCGAATTGGCGCGGTGCACTCCGTGGTGTTTGGCGGTTTCTCTCCAGACTCTATCGCATCACGCATCAAAGATGGCCGTTCCAAAGTCGTACTGACTGCCGATGAAGGAGTGCGTGCCGGACGCACCATTCCATTGAAACGTAACATTGATGAAGCTCTGTCTAAGCCAGATGTTACCACCGTCGAAAAAGTGATTGTGCTGAAACGCACTGGCGGCAAAATTGACTGGCAGGACGGCCGCGATGTCTGGTGGCATTCACTCACTGAAACCGCCTCAGAATTCTGTGAAGCCGAAGAGATGGGCGCAGAGGACCCATTATTCTTGCTTTACACCTCCGGTTCCACCGGCAATCCCAAAGGGGTGCTGCATACCACAGGTGGTTATCTGGTGTATGCGTCGATGACCCACGAATATGTGTTTGACTATAAACCCGGGGAAATTTATTGGTGTACCGCCGATGTGGGCTGGATCACCGGCCACAGTTATATGGTGTATGGGCCGCTGGCTAACTGTGCCACGGTTCTGATCCATGAAGGCGTCCCCAACTGGCCGTCGCCAGCCCGCCTCGGTGAGATTGTTGACCGTCATCAGGTCAACATTCTCTATACTGCCCCGACACTGATCCGCGCCTTGATGGCGGAAGGTAAAGAACAGTTTGATAATTTCAAGGGCGATTCATTACGCATCATGGGTTCTGTCGGCGAACCCATCAATCCAGAAGCTTGGCGCTGGTATCATGAGGTCATTGGTCATGAACATTGCCCAATTGTAGACACTTGGTGGCAGACAGAAACCGGCGGCATTCTGATCACCCCCTTACCCGGCGCGACTGATACCAAACCTGGCTCCGCCACGCGACCATTTTTTGGGGTGCAACCCGCCTTGGTTGACAATAATGGCACCATCTTAGAAGGTGCGACTGAAGGTAACTTAGTGATATTGGATTCTTGGCCGGGACAGATGCGTACTGTGTATGGCGACCATGAACGATTTGTGCTGACCTATTTTAAAACCTTCCGCGGTATGTACTTTACTGGCGATGGTGCCCGTCGTGATGAAGATGGTTACTACTGGATCACCGGCCGTGTAGACGATGTGATTAACGTATCTGGCCACCGCTTGGGCACCGCCGAAATTGAAAGCGCCCTAGTAGCACACGATTTAGTTGCTGAGGCGGCCGTGGTGGGCTATCCCCATGATATCAAAGGCCAAGGTATTTACGCTTATGTCACCCTGACCAAGGATACTGAGCCATCGGAAGCGCTGCGCCAAGAGTTGCGGCAGTGGGTTCGCAAGGAGATTGGGGCCTTGGCGACACCCGATCTAATCCAGTGGGCCAGCGGTTTGCCCAAGACTCGCTCAGGTAAGATCATGCGGCGATTCCTGCGCAAGATTGCCGCTAATGAAATCACGAACCTGGGTGATTCTTCAACACTGGCGGACCCAGCAGTTATTGATACTTTGATTGAAACGCGGCTCAACCGCCCAGAATAATTCACCTCCTGTCATTGCCCCTCATAATTGAGGGGCTCTTTTTGCAAGCAAGTGAATTTGTTCAAATAATGACAAGTCCTACATCTCAGCGCTATGATGTAAAAGCCGGTTGTTGCTGCCGCTAAAACGGACTTTCCCATGACTCAGCTGCGCTTACCTCACGTTTCTCCGCTTTCCAGACCCTCCTGGCGTAATAGCTTGTCGGCAAAATTTATTTGGGTGCAGTTATTTGTTGCTTTCATCATTATCGCCAGCACCATCGGGGTCTTGTGGATTATCCAGCGAGATCAGCTATTACGGCAACAGCAGGAACTTAACTATACTTACGGACAAGTAGTGATTTCCCGACTTAAGGAGATCACCGGACAATACGAGTCATTGGTGATAGCCATGGCAAGTGTTGCAGGCTTATATCAGCAACAACCACAAAAGTTGCAGCAGTTAATTCCGACAATGCTGGACAGCAAGCGACAAGACGATCTTATCAGTGGTGGTGGTATCTGGCCCGAGCCAGGAGAACACCCCGCGGCGCCGATGCCCAGTTTGTTCTGGTACCGCGATGCGACTAATACCTTGGTGCAACTCTCCGATTACAATCGTAATGCGGCAATGCCATATCATACCGAGGAATGGTACCGCCCCACCCGTCTATACCCGGCAGACGTAGCATTCTGGTCACCGGCCTACCGCGACCCTACCACTGGCATCACCATGGTTACAGCATCGGTGCCCGTGCGGGTCGAACATAAATTCGTTGGTGCGGCCACCCTCGATATTGGTGTCAATGGCATCAATGGGCTGTTTCACGATTTATCTCGGGATCTCAGCGGTTATATCATTGCGCTAGACTATCGTAACCGCTTATTGTCATTGCCTCAGGGACTACAACAGCATCTTCCCACCAACCCTAGCCAGGTGGAAGATATCCAATGGCTCAGCGGTAAAATGCCAGTATTTTCAGCATTACGCCCAGCACTGCAGAATGTTGATGATGCCATCATCCGTCAGGCGCAACGACAGCCGCAGTTTACAGATGCGCAACTACAGACACTGCCTTCGCTGGTCAACAACCACAATGATTTGTTAAAAGCGATTGTAGAAAATACACCGCAAAATTGGCCGCCAACAGCAGAATTGATCGATACCATAGAGTTGCCGCAGGATCCGTTATTAGCAGAGGATGCTATGGTCTCTGTCTTTCTGATGCCGGGCACTTTCTGGAAAATACTGGTGGTAACGCCTTTGTCTCAACTGCACCACAACGCCTACATGCTTGCTGGCAAAGTAGGCTTTTTTCTGGTGATTATCCAGTTATTGGCAATGTTGCTGCTGTATCTGTTACAACGGCGCATATTTATCAGCCCGATCACCCAGATAGCGGCGACATTACAAAATCAGGATCTGGCGGCACTGGAGATATTGCAGCGGGAACGACAGGATGAATTTGCGGGTCTTGCTAATAGTTTTCTCAATAGGGTTCAACAGCTGGAAGCGGAGATGGCGAGCCTCTATGCCACCAATCTAGCGCAGGAGCAGCAGTTGCAAGTGCAAGAGTCATTTCAGCAGGAGCTGCGTAACCGTACAGAGCAGCTAAACTCGTTGCTTAAATTTTCCCAGCACATCATTCATATTAAAGATCTCAATGGTTGCTACACCCTGGTGAATGATAAATACTGCGAGCTGCTTGGACGTGAACGCGAACAACTGCTCGGCCATAGCGATCAACAGCTATTTCCCAACATTGAGCAGCCTCTGACAGCTCAGCATGAACAGCGGGTTTTACAAACGCGGGCCCCTTTTAGTGCAGAAGAACCTCTGCATATTCATCAAGGTGGCGTGCGGCCGTTTTTCGTCACTCGTTTTGCCATACGTGACGAGTTAGGCGAACTCAATGGTGTAGGTGCTATAGGTTTTGATCTCAGTGGCGTAAAACGTAACGAGGTAACACTTCAAGCTGAAATCAAGCAACAACAACAGCAATTGCAACAGCTACAGCAACTGGTGCAACAGCAGAAACAGCAGAAGCTATTGGTCATTCAGCAACAACAACGGGAAAGTCGCTATCAACAGCAGCTATTAGAGAAAATCAACCAGTTGCAACAGCAAGAACAGCCTCTCCCCAGATTATTGAGCATGTTGGTTGGCAGATTAAGCCAGCAGTTGGATCAATTATCCGCCGCCATCTACCAACAACCTGCCACAGTAATTGACCATCAGATCCTCCAACAGGCTGAAGGTATGCGTCACTTGCAGGCGTTGGTGAACTATCAGCACAATGAGATCCAGCCGTTGGAACTGTCGCAATTTTTCAATCATTTACTGATATTTATGGCGCCAGAACTGGCAGCAAAGCAGGTACAAGTGAACTTCAATAACGGTCAGCGCCTGATAGCTGTGGGGAAAAGCTGGCAGCATCTGTTGTTGTTCTACCGCCTGTTGCAAAACACTATCAACGATGCTTATCTAATTGATCAACCAGAGAAATTACTAACAATTAGTATCAACAATTCGGATCAGAATGTCTCTGTGGAGCTAGTAGATAATGGTAGAGGGATGGATATGACGCAGCAAGAACGACTCAAACAGCAGTGGCATCAACAAACCACCGATAGCACCTTAACAGCGGTACATTATTACCTAAAAACCCAGTTACACGGAAACATGACGCTAGTTTCAGCGCCGGGGAAAGGCTGCAAAATTACCCTATCAATCCCAGCGCTGGTATAAACTTGGCTACTGTCGCAACGCCTTTTCAATTTCTTGATCAAACAGATTTTTTACCAAACCAGTAAATTCAGTAATGAAGTAACTCTGCTCGCGGTTCACCGGTTGCCGACCACATCCGGCGAGAATTTCCTCCAAGTCGTACATGATGGCATCCACTTCGCGAATAATGGTATTTCGCTGAGCGAAAGAGAGTTCCGGGTTCTGCCCACAAACGACAATAATCTGCGCCGCCAGCAGATCTTCAAACACTTCCATCACGGTACTACCATCGACACCGGTACCCGCATTTTCGAACAATCCGAGATGCTCAGTCAGATACTGGATGAGATGGGCATAGCCTTCTTTGTCGGTTACCATTGCACTTCCCGCTGCTAACAAAACACGGTTGTTGGTTTGATGCTTTAGATTAACCGCAGTGAAATAATTAAGAAACTATCAGCTAATCGAATTTTGCACCCGCTACTATTTCAGAGAGATTATAACCACTTTTTGCAACAGTTTTACTGACAGTTTTGCTTAAGGTGCTAAACGATCGATCTGCCAGCCATCACCACTGCGACTATATAAAAATCTGTCATGTAACCGATGCTCGCCCCCCTGCCAAAACTCGATACTATCCGGTACCACTCGGTACCCGCCCCAAAATTTTGGTAGTGGTACTTCTCCTCGAGAAAATTTTGCTTTCATTTCCGCAAATTTCGACTCGAGTGCTTGTCTGGCAGAGATTTTACTGGATTGTTGTGACACCCAGGCGGCTATCTGACTGTCTTTCGGACGCGTCAGAAAGTACTTCAATACTTCAGCTGTAGATAAGGCTTCAGCTTTCCCTGTCACCGCTACTTGCCGCTCCAACGGATGCCAAGGGAACAACAAACTGATATGGGCATTTCCTGCTAGTTGTGTGGCTTTACGACTTTCAAGATTGGTGAAAAAAACAAAGCCATGCTCATCAAAACGTTTCAACAGCACAATCCGTTGAAAAGGTTGACCACTGGCATCCACAGTGGCAACCACCATTGCCGTAGGATCTGTTAGCGGCGCATCTTTAGCCTGCTGCATCCATAATTCAAATTGCGCCATCGGTTCGACCGCCAGATCGGCACGACGCAACCCACCCAGCGTATACTCGCGGCGAATATCACTTAAATCAGACATCGACATACTCCTCAGATAGCTTCCGGTAGCAGTTTCTCATGACAAAGCTGCTGATAATGACTGAAATGTAGCTGGTAACCATGTTCCAAGGCGATATTAGCGCTGCCGAGGCAAATGTGTGCCGGAAACCCGTACGAGGCATGAGGGGCATTAAAGCGGATCACATCCCAACTCCCAGGATCCAGCACCCCGAGCAAGCGGGCAAAAATGTCCAGTGGTTGCACCGCCAGATCCAAGTTGGTTTCAAAACTCACGTAAGAGCTGTTTTCCTGGGGCGTGACATGAATAGTGATATATTCGCGTCCGCGAATACCATTTACAGAATAACCAAAGGGCTCAAACAGAAAATCATCGAAACTGAATCCCGGCAGCATCTCCTCTAACGCCAATGTGGCGCGCACGCCCGCTGTCGTCTGTTTATTGCTGCGCAGATATTCAGCCGCATCACCGCCGATATGGTACATCAATAATTCATTGGTAATATCAGACACCTCTGCCTGATACGGTTTATCTGTATAGAAAATGTAATGGTGGTGCGAATCAAGATGACCTATTCGAAACGCTTTACCACTGATTTTCTTACGCAACAGTTGCAGATCATCGGTAAAACTGCTGGCCTGCAGATGTGACAGGTACTCATTCTTCCGCTGATAGCTGAGGAAAGCTATCGCTGCCTCTCCCAACTGCTCAACAAAATGGGTTGCGGCATGTACCAATGTGGTAGTGCCGCAAGTCAGCATCAAAAAGCGGTTGTCCCAGACAAATAGACTGGACTCACTCAACAGGTAAGCATCGCAAAAATCGTTGCTCACCGATGACAGAATTTCCGCATGAGCCTTGGCAACCATTCCTTCCCAGAAGGGCTTGCCCAGTGCGCGCAGCGAAGGCGTAGCTGGCGTCACTATGACTTCAATTTTTTTTTCAGAACCTTCAAAAAACATCTTTTCTAACCTGATGCAGGCACGCAGGCCTGCTGTCATCCATCCTGCTTATGAGAAATCTTCTAGGTAGGTGTAACCTTTGATCCCCAATTGCAGCTCTTCCAGAATCGAAGCGCGCTCATCTTCGACAATATGAGTGTTGACCAACTCTTCATAAGTGCGCATAAACGATACCGCATCTAAGTTTACATAACGTAAAACGTCCGCCACGGTATCACCGGCCAGCACAGTTTCAATATTGGGTAAACCATTTTCGTCTACACGAACCACTGCGGAGTTGGTATCGCCAAATAGATTGTGCAGATCGCCAAGGATCTCCTGATAAGCCCCCACCAAGAAAAAGCCTATCAAATAAGGGCTTTCTGCACTCCAGGCGGGAACTGGCAAGGTTGTTTCAATCCCTTGCCCATCCACGTATTGGTCAACGGTGCCATCTGAATCGCACGTAATATCCAGCATCACCGCCCTGCGTTCCGGCTGTTTATCCAGACCACTCAAAGGCAGTACTGGGAACACCTGGTCAATCCCCCAGGCATCGGGCAGCGATTGAAACAACGAAAAGTTAACGAAAAATTTGTCGGCTAGCTTTTCATTGAGTTCATCAATAATCGGCCGATGATAGCGATTTTTAGCACTCATCATGCCCTGTAATTCATGGCAGACACGCAGATTGGTCTGTTCCGCCCAGGCGCGCTGTTGCAGTGTCAATTGCCCCAAGGCAAACAACGAATGTGCTTCAGCAAGGTCTGACTGGGTATCGTGGAAAATCTCAATCAGCGCCCTAGAATCGCCACGTTCACTAATCTCACACCAAGACTGCCACATGTTATGCAACAACTGCGGCGCTTCTTCATCTGGTGCGGTTATCACTTCAGGAGAATAGGCTTCAGTACCGATAACATCGGCAATCAATACCGCATGATGTGCTGTCAGATAACGACCGGACTCAGAGATAATCTGCGGCACTGGCTGTTCATATTCCTGACAGACGTCGTTCAAGGCACTGACAATGTTGTTGGCATATTCGGTTAGACCATAGTTCATGGAGTTATTACTCTGGCTGCGGGTGCCATCGTAATCCACCGCTAGACCACCGCCGACGTCAAAGCAGTTGATGCCACAGCCCAGTTGTCGTAATTCGCAGTAGAAACGCGCCGCTTCACCTACGCCATGGCGAATATCACGGATATTGGCTATCTGCGATCCCAAGTGGAAATGCAGCAGTTGCAAGGAGTCAAGCATGTCGTTTTCCTGCAACTCATCGACTACTTTCAACACCTGTGCGGCTGACAAGCCAAACTTAGACTTTTCTCCACCGCTGGCCTGCCACTTGCCTTTGCCCTGCGACGCCAACCGCGCCCGCAGACCAAGTCTGGGCTTCACCCCCAGTTCACGGGATTCACGCAGCACTATTTTCAGCTCGGACATTTTTTCCAGCACGATATACACTTTATGGCCGAGCTTCTCGCCTATCAGTGCTAGACGGATATATTCCTTGTCTTTATAGCCGTTACAGATGATCACTGAACTGGCTTTCTGCGCCATGGCCAGCACCGCCATCAGCTCTGGCTTACTGCCCGCTTCAAGACCAAGTTGCGGTACCGTTTTGCTGATCTGGCTGGCCAGGATCTCTTCTACCACGGCTTGTTGTTGGTTCACCTTGATGGGGTAAACCAATAAATAATCGGCGCCGTATTCATATCTGTCTATGGCATGGTTAAACGCCTGACACAAGCTGTCTACTCGATGGCATAAGATCTGTGGAAAACGCACCAGCACTGGCAAACTCACACCGGCTTTTACCATGTCCTTTGCCAATTCACTTAAACTGATACGGTTGCCACTGGCAGGATCAGGTGAAACGGTAACTTCGCCCTGATCATTCACACCGTAAAAACCCTGGCTCCAGTAAGCAACGTTGTAACCGTTGCGAGCATCATCAATGGACCAATCACTCATTCTATTATCAGCCTGTCAAAATGGGTTATCGGGTAACCGTCATCGCTGACGCCACCGCTTGTTCAACATAAGCAGGCAAGGCAAAACTCGCCTGATGCACTGCTGGTGTGTAGTAACGAGTGCTGATTGCCGCCCGTTGAAAACGCTCCTGCAACACCGCCAAGGGTAATTGGCGGGCGTTCTGATCATCTGTGGCCCAAGCAAACACCATACAGCCACCAACATAGGTGGGCACTGCTGCCTGATAAAACCAACAGTCTTGCACATATGAACTGATGCGCCGCACGGTATTTTGTACTTCATCCAATTGCATAAATGGCACACCATTTTGCGCCACAAAAATACCGTTAGCAGTAAGACAACGCTTACAGTTCTGATAAAACTCAGAGCTGAACAACACTTCACCGGGACCACATGGATCGGTGCAATCCGAAATAATCACATCAAACTGCTGTTGGCATTCACGCACAAACGCTAAGCCATCGGCAATCACTAACCGCACCCTAGGGTCGTCAAATGCCCCAGCAGAATGGTGCGGCAAATATTCCCGACACATCTCCACCACGGCACCGTCTATCTCAACCATGGTGATGTCCGTTAGTTGCCGATGTTTGACAACCTCTCTGAGCATGCCACCATCGCCGCCACCGATGATCAAAACCTTGCGGGCATGACCATGTGCCAGTATAGGGACATGCGTTAACATCTCATGGTAGACGAATTCATCCCGCTCTGTGGTTTGAATCACACCATTAAGCGCCATCACTCGTCCCATCTGACGATTTTCAAAAATGCTCAGATGCCACTGTGGCGTCTTTTGCTCATACAGCATGGCGTCAACTTCAAAATATTGACCGTAGGCGCTATGAAGTGTTTCTAAATATTGTGGTTTCCCTTGCATCTAATCTAATCCAGAACAACGGGTAAAACGGGACAAAGACACTTGCCCGGCCACTTCCCTAGGGGAATGCCGGGTAACTCAGGTCGCGATTAGCGCGACAGATCAATGGGAATTATTGGCCTCTTCGCGGCCAGAATTGATGCGGATAAGCGTGAGGTGTTTCAGTCCCAGATCGTCATAATTGAAACTGATCGGAAACAGGTTCTCTGGCACCTTACGAAAAGATGCGGCAAGTAAATGGTTGTGCATTAGCTAAAGACCCTCTTAACCCCGAGCCAGTATCAAGACCAAGCAACGGTTAATGACTCATAAACCATAAAACCCAACTACCCACGCTATGCATCAGCATGAATGGTTCATACCTGCAAAACGGCGCAATTAAACCCTGCTATGAGTGATAATGCAAGCAGGAATATCAGTTTATTGCATGGTTTTTGACACAGTAACAATTTGCCATAGCGGATTCAACCTTTAACATATTGAATTTCGATTTAAATTCATAGCGTTATACTATTTACTCATGAACGTACATCAAGCTTTTTTACGTGTCATCAGCGGCTTACCAGTTAACGCCGCCCCAGATTAACAATCCATCTAAGCATCTACCGCCAGCTTACGGTATAATCCGCCCGTTTATTGCCAACACGATGACAGAGATAATATGGCCGAACTAGGTAAACGTTGTACGCTGGAAGTAATCAAGCAAGTGGACTTTGGCGTATATTTAAATGCTGGTGAACTCGGACAAGTGCTGCTTCCCAAAAAGTATGTTCCCAAAGAGTGTCAACCGGGTGACCAGGTAGACGTTTTTCTATATCTGGATTCTGACGACACACCGATTGCGACAACGCAAAAGCCATTGGCACAAGTGGGCGAGTTTGCCTACCTCAAAACCGTCGCTACCGGCCGTTACGGAGCCTTCCTTGACTGGGGCTTAGATAAAGATCTGTTATTGCCGTTTGGTGAGCAGCGCAAACCCGCAGAAGAAGGCCACAGTTATTTGGTCTATGTCCATCTGAATCGCGCTGATGAGCGCATCGTCGCTTCCGCTAAAATTGATAAATTTATCGATCAGTCGCCAGCGCGATATAAAGAGGGGCAACAAGTCGAACTAATCATCGCTGGCACCTCAGATTTAGGGTACAAAGCCATCGTCAATAACCGCCATTGGGGCGTTATCTACCAGAATGAAGTTTTCCGAAAATTGCGCTTCGGGCAACGGCTACCAGGCTATATCAAACGAGTTCGCGCCGATAACAAACTGGATCTGACACTGCAAAAAGGTGACCGACAAGAGCTGGACCAACAATCACAGCAGATCCTGCAAAAACTGCAACTGGCGGGAGGCTATCTACCCTTTGGCGATAAAACCGCACCAGAAGTGATTTATGCCGAGCTTGGCATGAGTAAAAAGGCCTTCAAAAAATCTATCGGTGGACTGTTCAAGGCTGGGAAACTGGCCATTGAGGATGATGGTATCCGCCTACTCTGAACGAACAACAAGGACACGCCATGACACTGGACAGTATTGAAACTCGCATTATTGGTTGCCTGCTGGAAAAAGAGGTTACCACTCCAGAACAGTATCCCCTGTCACTCAATGCCCTGACACTAGCCTGCAACCAGAAAACATCCCGCGACCCCGTGATGAATCTCAGTGACAGTGAAGTGCTGGATGGATTGATGCGCCTGCAGCAACAGCGATTAGTCACCGAGGAAAGCGGATTTGGTAGCAGGGTCAGTAAATATCGCCACCGTTTTTGTAATACCGAATTTTCCGATCTGCAGTTCCCTGCGCCACAAGTAGCCATTATCTGTCTGCTACTGCTGCGAGGGCCACAAACAGCAGGAGAGTTAAGAGCTAGGGCACAGCGGCTTTATGAATTTCGCGATATTGACGAAGTGGAACACCATCTGCAGGCATTGCTGGATAAATCGTTACTGCAACAGCTACCACGGGAGGCTGGCAAACGTGAAGTCCGTTTTACCGAACTGTTCAGCAACGTTGCTGAAACCATACCGCAAGCGGTCAGCAGTGCTAGCAGTGGCGAACCGTTAGCAGCACGGGTTCAGCAATTGGAACAGCAGGTGGCAGTGCTCGAACAGCTGGTCGCTGAGCTACAACAAGCCATACGCTGATTTATCACGCCGATCTTTAACACCAAAATTGCAGGGGATCCCATGGGGCTAACTTCTAAAAAAACGCACCCAGGCAGCTGGCATAATATCCGGCAACTGGCGTTGTTTGAGCTGCAACGCTTGTTGTTGCAACGCCGAGGACTACTGGCATTACTGACGTTTGCCTTATTATGGTTATTGTTTTTGGCTTATCCCATCAAAAGTGCCGCTGAACTAATGACAGATCCGAGTATGCGGGATCTAGCCGCCGCCATTGATAATAAAATACTAGCCCAATTGTTCAGTTGGCCTGTTGCTGAGTTGGCAGTGTATTGGGCCATATCCCTTTACCTGTTCCCGATGTTCTGCATCATGTTGGCCGCAGGCCAATTTGCCGCAGACAAGCAACGCGGGACCTTACGTTTTCTGACACTGCATTGCGGTCGTGAGGCATTGTTTTTCGGCCGTTTTCTGGGCATGATGCTGATCCAGCTGTTGTTGCTGATACTGACCGTTGCCGCCACCATAGCGCTGGCAATGATAAGAGAGCCCTCCCTTAGCGGTGTGGCGATTACCGATGCCTTCTGGCTCACCCTTAATCTGTTGATTGTGCTATTGCCCTATACGGCGCTGATGTCAGTGCTGTCACTGGTGGCAACCTCTAACCGACAGGCCACCATTTATGCGGTGTTATTCTTTACCGTGTCGGCCATTTTACTGCCGCTGTTGGATTATGCCCTGCCACTGCTGGGATTCCTGAATTATCTGGTCCCCGGCATGCAAACCGATGGTTTGCTCGCCATCAGTCCCAAAGCGGCGCTCAGCAGCGCCCCGTTGCCAATTATCCAAAGTATTTCCTATCTGGCGCTGGGACTGCAGCTAATAAAACGGGGTGATCTATGAATCTGTTGCGATGCCATGGTTTGAGTAAACGTTACGGCAATAAGCTGGCGCTTGATAATGTCGATCTGACCCTAGAAACTGGCAGCCCAATTGCGCTGGTAGGGCCTAACGGTGCAGGTAAAACAACACTGTTGAGTCTGATGCTGGGTTTTATTAAACCCAGTGCTGGTGATATCAAAGTGTTGGGTAAGCAACCAGGCAGCGCAGCGTTGCTGGGCAAAGTGGCAGCACTCCCCCAAGACGCCGCATTAGATCCAGATTTCAGTCTGCTAACCCAGTTGGCGTTATATGCACGCCTGCATGGTTTTAACGGCAAAGCGGCAGAAAACGAAGCATTGCGGGTACTGGAGTTGGTAGGATTAGTCGATGCTGCGCGTTCATTACCCAAAGCGTTGAGCCATGGCATGGGCAAGCGCGCCGCCATTGCGCAAGCGCTGATCGGCGCTCCCAAACTGGTATTGCTGGATGAACCCACTGCCGGACTGGACCCTGTCAACGCGCGCAACATCCGTGACCTAGTGAGTAACCTGGCCGCTGATATTACTTTTCTCATCAGCTCTCATAACCTTGAAGAACTGGAAAAACTCTGTGGCAAGGTGTTGTATCTGGACCACGGCAAACTCAGCCAAGCTGTTGATTTGACGACCCAAGATAGCCAGACCTATCTCACATTGCAGATGCAACCTTGCGACATGGCAGCACTGCAAACACAATTACAAGTTTTGCCGGGGATTGAAGCGATTCAACCAAGTGGCAAACATACGCTGATACTTAAGTATCAACCGGCACTCGGTGAACAGTTGGACATTCAACTGCTGCAGTTACTGCACCAGCTGCAGCTGCAGTACCGAATGTTAATAAAAGGCAGAACGCTAGAAGATCAGCTGTTTTCCTGAGGTTTTATTGGCTGTCAGGTCGCCGCTCGTCGGCGACTTCAGCCTCTTCGGCCAACAGTGCCATTGGTACACGAGAAGATGACATAGGCGCACAGGCTACCGGAGCCAGTCCAGCTTCATCTAACAGAGAATCCGACCGCTCGCGTCCGGCGGCAGTCACTTGGGTCACCAGTCGATAGGCCGTCACAACCCCCAGGACCGCAAATAGCACAGATCCCAAAGCTTGGCCGACCAACACTCCATAAACCCCGCCCAGTTGTCCACCTAACCAGACAAATGGCATAGTGCCAATGGTAGCTTTACCAATATTAAAAAAGGTGGAGTATTTGGCTTTTCCCAGATTATTAAATGAAGCATTGGCGATAAACAGCGCGCCATTAAACAGGAAAAACACGGCCATAAACTCACAGAAGAAATGGATCAATTCCGCTGCCTGCCCTTGCATGGCAAAAACGGTGACTATCCAGTCTTTAAGTAGTAATAACAACAAAGACATACAGACCACGTAACAAGTGCAAAACTGCAATGCCCGGGTGAGGCTCTCCCGCAAACGCTCATATGCACAAGCACCATAATTTTGGCCAACAATTGGCCCGATGGCACCGCTGAGCGCAAAAATCATCCCAAACGTCACCGGGATCAGTCGGCCAATTACCGCCCAGCCGGCCACATAACTATCGCCGAAATCCGCCACGGCGCGAGTCACAAAGGCATTACCGATGGGAGTTGCCACATTAGTCAGCATTGCTGGCCCCGCAATGGCAAAGATAACCGGTAAATCCTGCCGTAATGCCTGCCACTGAAAACCACCCCATAACTGATGTTTCACAAAGACCCCGCGAGCCGCGATCAACAATGCCGTCAACCGCGCCAATACCGAAGCCATTGCTGCCCCTTCAATACCTAAACCCAACACAAAGATAAATAAGGGATCCAACGCCGCATTGACTGCACCACCCGCAAGTGTCGACCACATCGACAATTTGGCATCACCTACTGCGCGCAAAGCACCGCCCAACGCCATTGCCAGACAGATTATCGGCAACGAAGGGACTAGAATGTGCAGATAACTGGTCGCCAACTCAGCAGTACGACCAGAGGCACCCACCAGTGACAACAACTCTGGAATAAACGCGGTCACCAAAGCCGAAGTCAACACCGCCACAACAAAAGTGACCGTGGCGGCGTTTATCAAAAGTCGCTTCGCCTTTGCTATTTCCCTTGCACCAATTGCACGAGATACCAAGGCGCCAAGGGCAATTGACAATCCAATACCAATAGAGGTGGTGAAAAATGAAATCGTGCCAGCATAACCAACAGCGGCAGCCAACTCCTGTTCCCCCAACATGCTCAGAAAAAACATGTCCAGCAGATCGACTAAGAACAGTGCCGACACACCGATAGCGGCAGTAGAACTCATCACCAGAATATGTTTGAGGATGCTACCTTCAACAAACTTCGCATGACTTGCTGTAGCAGAGATGTTACTCACGAGACTCCTTTTCCGGCGATAGCGCGGCTTCCAGTTCGCTACCACAACGGCTGCAGTATTTGGCCTGATGTTCATGACCGGTTTTGAGGCAGTTGGCACAACGGCGCAAGTCGCGTACGCGCCCCATCTCTTGGCCAATTTCTGCGGTCAGAATACCGGTGGGGATGGCAATAATGGAATAACCCAGCAACATAGTAAAGGCGGCAATGGTCTGCCCCAGCCCGGTTTTTGGGGTAATATCACCATAACCTACAGTAGTAATGGTGACTATGGTCCAGTACACCGATTTAGGGATAGAACTGAACCCGTTCTCCGGCCCTTCTACGACATACATCACCGCCCCTAGCACCATGATGATCAGGCTGACGGAGAAGAAAAAAATGAAAACTTTACGGCTTGACAGCAACATAGCGCGCAACAGCATATTACCTTCGCTAAGGTAACGCAGCAGCTTCAGCACCCGAAAAATGCGGAACAGTCGCAACACCCGAATCACCAAGGTGAGATTGGCACCTGGCACAAACAGCGCCAGATAGCTGGGCAAGACGCTGAGCAAATCCACCAATCCGTAGAAACTACGGGCATACTTCCAGGAATTCGTAGAGCTGTATAAACGTAACCCATATTCCACCGTAAACACTACGGTAAAAAACCATTCGAGACCAAGAATTAAACTGCCAAAACGCTGATTTACCGATTGCACCGTATTCAAAAATACCAACGCCACACTGCAAATGATGCAGACGATTAAGGCGATATCAAATGTTCGCCCTGCAACCGTATCAGTGCCAAAAATAATTGTGCGCAACCGCTGCTGCAGTGGTGAATCATGCTGCTGTTGATGCTTTGTCATGCGTTTTGTTTCCTGGGTTAGCATGCTGAGTTGGCCTGCGGATCATACATTCTTCAGCGAGTGCTTCAATAGCAGATAACTTTTCGGTTATGATGCCGTCATTATCCGGCGTCAATCCACAATAACAAGAAAGTCCATGTTCAAGTGTACACACCTGCTATTATTCGCAGCACTCAGTTTGCTGAGCCAACCGCTGTTAGCACAGCCTCAAGTTGACTTAGTCGTTGTTAAGAAATCACTGTCACAGTTACGGTTGATGAGCAACGGCAAAATCCTACACGAATACCATATTGCCATGGGGGACATGCCTCGGGGCCACAAGTTGAAAGAAGGCGACCAACGCACACCTGAAGGCCGCTATGTCCTCGATTACAAGAAACCCAACAGTACCTATTATCGCGCTATCCATATCTCCTATCCCAACGATGAAGATATTTTCCGGGCGCGGGCACTGGGTATTAATCCCGGCGGGCAAATTATGATCCACGGACAGAATCCGCATACCGCTTTGCCTCCAGAAGAAGCACAACAGTACAACTGGACCAATGGCTGTATCGCTGTCACCAATAAAGAAATGGACGAAATCTGGAAATTGGTGGAACCCGGAACCCCCATCGAGATTTGGCCATGAGTCAGGTGGTCGACTACCAGACGCTAATGGCATCGTTTGCCGACTTCGCCACTAGGATGCAAAAGTTTGTGCATCGGCTAGGCTTGCAGGTGCTGCCCCAATGTGATCATGCCGCTATACGGGTCAACAGCCGGCAATTGGCCGACAAGCTGCGACAGCAGTTTTTAATCGACGGCGAGCTCTTGTCTGACAAACAGATCAACGGCCGCCCAATACTGATTATTAAACTGCCGCAAGCACTGCGTTTGGAGCAATACCGCATTCCCTGTATCGAATTGCCCTACCCCAAGGATAAGCATTATGACAGTGAGGGTTGGGAACATATTGAATTAGTGCTGCCGTGTGAAGCCACTGACTGTGGGCAGTTACGCCAAGCACTGCTGAACAGAATACCGACGCTCGCCACAGTCTTCGACGGTGATGACGCTATCAGTATCAAATACAGCAGTCCGGCAGGAGCGGATGAACGTTTGCCTAATCCTACAATTGCTTTTTACTGTGAAGAATTATGCATCAAAGTGCACCCACACAGCATCGAAGCCATTATTGCTAGTGAAGCGACATAATCATAAAGAAGCCCGGAAATATCCGGGCTTTTTCTAAATAACACGCAAACGGTTAATCCAGCACTCTAAGATTGTCTACGACGTTTTTGACATCATCAGTATTACGGGCAATATTCAACGCGAGATCTTTTTCAGCCGATGAGTGCAGCTCACCATCTAGCGAAACGACGCCATTTTCTGTCGTGACATTAATAGCAGTGCCGCTCACTTCCGGCTCAAACAACAACCGTGTTTTCACCACAGTGGTGATTTTAGTATCGGTGAGCACCTGCGAGGCATCATCCGCATTATCGCCATTTTTGGTTGGCGAAGCAGGCATGACCGTCAGTTTGTTATCAACCGATTTCACACCTTCCAGACCTTCCACCAACTCGCCGGCTAAGGCTTTATCAACATCACTGTCAACTTCGCCGGTCAACGTGACTTTGCCCTGATGTACATCGGTGTTAATGTCGAAATTGTTGAGATTGGTGTTCAGTAACAATACGCTTTCTGCTTTACCATCAATCCAAGCATCATGGGCCTCATTCTTCCAAGTCTGGGCGTAGCTGTAAGCCGGGATCAGTAAACCCAGGGCAACAGTGGCAGATATCAGCTTGTTATTCATAACGACCTCCTTCTTGTGATTGAAAAACCGAGTTTTTATGCCAAATTTTCAATTGGTGATTGGCGCAACGGACAAAAGCCCGGGTAACTCGTTTGTCGTTTTAGCTAATACCAGAATGATGCCAACTTTACTAAATTGATTTATTTCATATATTTACAATATAAATCACATCTACAGCATGCGATGCTAATCGTCATTAAGGTAAAATATTCACGCCCGCAGGTAACTTTTACTGCACCAACCGTTGCTAAGACCCCTGCTCATTGCCGGGAAAAACACTATCGAGACTTAACTGTCGCGCCGCGGCCATATCCGCCAGCAGCACGGATACAGATTCTGACTCGCAATAGGCAACACTGCGGCGATGCCAACTCGCAACATTTTGCTCCAACTGCCACAGTGCCAAACGGAAAGCATGACTACTGGGTGGTGGCATCGACAGTGGCTGCTGTTTTAATGCCCGATAACGATGTGCCAGCAGTGGCGGGATCCAAACCAATGCATGTTGCAACGATGGCCAACGACGCCCTTGTTGCTCTGCCAATCCGGTAAAACGCAACAGACTCCCGGCAATTCCGGAATGTAGTCGTTGTAAGCGTGTTAACGTCCGACGCAAACGGTAGCTATCGGTCAACTGTAACCAACGTTGCCGCAACGGCAATGGGTCCAGTTCTAGCCGCAGATTGAGGTATAACAACGCAACATCGGTGTTGCTGAAATGCTGGCAATTGCCATCATGTGTAAGCAGGCTCAACTCAGAGTGCTGATGAGTCACATTTCGCATCATCATCTCCTGTTAATTCATCATAAGACAGCATCATCCTGCACAAAACTATACAAACACCGTACCAAGCAGCCGTACGGCAAGGCTGAACATAGCCTTGCTTAGGCTCAGATTGTCATTGTTCACACGCAATATCTGTCTTAAAGTGGCATAACACTGTTGCAGGAAGCTTCTATGTCTCGTCCCAAAATCTTTATCCATATCAAAGACAAAAACCTACTACAGCAATTGTCTGACTTGCCACAGCTACAACAGTGTGAGTGGGTTATCCCTTCAAGCGACTGGCTAGAGACACTGCAGCAAGCAGATGCCGATCTGGTACTGTTACAATCAAGCGCAGTGATCAATAGCGAAGTACAACAGCTCAGCATCAGCAATCTATTACTCCAGCAAGAATGGCTGTTTTTCAGCGATGGTGCACCAGATCCAGCATTGGATCAGCTCATTCATAAAAGTGCGGGCTATCACTTTCGTCCACCAATCGATGACAAACTGCTGGCAGACGTGTTGGATGATTTTCTAGCAGACTATGCGCAACAGCAGCGACAAACTGCACTGAAGGCACGTTGCACTAGCAGCGCATTGGATCAATTTGGGTTATTGGTGGGCTCATCCCGCGCCATGCACAAGCTGTATCGTACGCTGAGAAAAGTCGCCAACAGCGAGGCCCAGGTATTGATCATGGGCGAAAGCGGCACCGGCAAGGAACTGGTGGCTAACACCCTGCATCTTGCCAGCAATCGCAATCAGGGGCCGTTTGTGGCGATCAATTGTGGCGCACTCAGCCCAGAGTTAGTTGACAGTGAGTTATTTGGCCACATCAAAGGTGCCTTTACCGGAGCGGTCAAAGATCATAAAGGCGTATTTGAACAAGCTGAGGGTGGCACGCTGTTTCTGGATGAGATCACTGAAATGCCGCTGCCCCATCAGGTGAAACTATTGCGAGTGCTGGAAAATCGAGAATATCGCCCAGTAGGCAGTCAACAGTTAAAAACCGCCAATGTCAGGATCATTGCCGCGACCAACCGCGACCCGCAGCAAGCTATTGCCGCAGAGTTGTTTCGGGAGGATCTATATTTTCGCTTGGCGCAATTCCCGTTACTGGTGCCGCCATTACGCGAACGTGAACAGGACATCATCGGCCTAGCGCAACATTTTCTAGCATATCGCAATGTAGCGGAAAATACTCAAGTGGCCATTGCCGACGACGCTCTAGCCAAAATCGCAGCGCACAACTGGCCTGGCAATGTCCGAGAATTAAAATACACCGTTGAACGTGCTTATATTCTTGCCGATGAAGTGGTACTGCCTCAGCATATACAACTCGCTGAAAACATTTCGCTTGCAGAGGCGCCGCTGGATGCCAGTATCGATAACATCCCGGCGGGGATGCCCTTGGAAACGTTGACCCGGGCGGCGATAGAAGCCACATTGGCAGAGAATAATGGCAACCGTACAGCCACCGCAGCGCAATTGGGGATTAGTATTAAAACGTTGTACAATAAATTAGAAAAATATCAAGAAGATCAAAACGAAAGCACTTAGTTTTAGCTAATTTTCACACATTCCTCTGCCCTCCCTATCTACGACTTTGGTGTAATTACGTTATAAAAAAACTTGCATAGCGTCAGCCATCCGCTAATCTGTACACAATCCATTAGATTTTTCTTATGGATAAGTCATCCAGCCCTGTCGCTCACATCTCAGGGCCTATAAAAAAGAGAGGAAAAGAATGACCAAAGTCGTGGTAATAGGTGCCGGACTCGGGGGCGTGTCTGCAGCATTTGAACTGAAACAACGGTTACCCGCTGACAGTGAAGTGATGGTGATTAATGAACGGCCTGATTTTCAGTTTGTACCCTCGAACCCCTGGGTTGCCCTAGGTGAACGCAAGACCAAAGATATCTGCCTGCCGCTGGATACTTATCTGAGCAAACGGAAAATTGCGTTTTCTGCTGCCGGCGTCAGTGCCATTGATCCCGACAACAAATTGTTAACACTCGGTGATGGAACGCAGCAATCCTATGACTACTTAGTTATATGTACGGGTCCTAAGCTGAACTTCGATGCAATTCCAGGCAGTGGTCCCCACCATTTCACTCAGTCTATCTGTACCGCAGAACATGCTGAAAAAGCCTTTGAGGCCTATCAGCAACTGCAACAATCACCTGGTCCGGTGATTGTTGGTGCATTTCAAGGTGCCAGTTGCTTTGGCCCGGCCTACGAATATCTCTTCTCACTGGACAGCGCTCTACGTGCGGCCAAAATCCGCCAGAAAGTGCCGTTACTGTTTGTGACTAGCGAACCTTATATTGGTCACATGGGATTAGGTGGTGTTGGCGATTCAAAAGGTCTGATGGAACACGAATGCCGCAAACGCGATATCAAATGGATCTGCAATGCCAAAACCGTCAAGGTGGATGATGGTGTTATGCATGTAGAAGAGCTCAATCGCAAAGGTGAAGTCGAATTTACGCATGAGCTACCGTTCAAAATGTCGATGATGCTGCCGCCATTCAAAGGCAGCCCAGCGATTGCTGCGGTTCCTAAGCTCTGTAACGATAAGGGCTTTGTTCTGACCGATACCTACCAGCGTTCAGTGGCTTATCCCGACATCTATGCCGCAGGTGTGTGTGTCGCGCTGCCACCGATGGAAGCCACTCCAGTACCGGTCGGCGTCCCCAAGACCGGTTTTATGATCGAATCCATGACCACCGCCATCGTTGACAACATGTTGTCGGCCATCAAGGGCGAAGCGCCTAAGACGATCCCAACACTCAACGCTATCTGTCTAGCGGATATGGGCGATAAAGGTGCGGCATTTGTGGCCCTACCACAAAACCCACCACGCAATGCTAACTGGACTTCCATGGGGAAATGGGTTCATCTGGCAAAAATAGCTTTTGAAAAATACTTTATGTACAAGGTTCGTCGCGGCACCAGTGAACCCATATATGAAAAATATGTATTGGGCGCTGTGGGCATCCATCGTACTGAAAAAGGTGATGACTAACCTTGTGGATGGGCGTTGGTTAATCTTCTGTAGCCGAAGGTAACAACACATTAAGCGATGCGGGCCGTACCTGAATATTTAAGGTACGGCCGCGGAAATACTCACCATCTATGACGTAATCCATACGTTTAGCCGACGAAATCTTGATCTTGGCGACTTTTTGATGATGTGCATTAATCTCTAGCGACTGTTTGGTTAAGCCGTTCACCGTCAGTTCCGCAATGGTCAGCAGCGATTCGCCCAGCCCATCCGTCGGCGTCAACCAGGTGACATCCAATAAACCATCACACAGATCCGTATGACCAGCGCCCTGAGCTAAAATGGTGGTTACAGGGGCACTGTTTGCCACTGTAACCGAGCCAGTATGCAGCGTAAATGGCGCAGATTTGTCCAGACGAACGTTCAATGACATCTCTCGATTTTGACTAAATGCCTGCCAGAAGCCCTGTAAGTAGGCCAGTTCACCTAACGCATTTTTACGTTCACGGTTAGCCGTTTTAATCATTTGCGCCTCAAACCCTACCCCGACCAACAGCAATACTGGACGTCCATTACATCGGGCAGTATCAATTCGCTGTTGTTCGCCGTTGATGATAGCCTCTAACGCAGTGCCAAGTGGCTCCAACTTGGCGCCTAAGCCCCACAGCACCTGACTGAGCGCATTTGTGGTACCAAGCGGAATAATGCCTAAAGGTAAATCTGTACCAATAACCGCCGAGGCCACCTCATTCACTGTGCCATCGCCGCCTCCGGCGACCAAAATGTCTGCACCGCTTCGAATCGCTTTACGTGCCAGTACGGCGGCGGGCCGCTGCGGTGTCGTTTCCAGCACCTGCACCTCATAATATTGCTGTAAGCGCTGACAAATTTCCTCACGATATTTAGGCCACTTGCCACCGCCAGAAACCGGGTTAACGATTAACCACAACCGATGTTTTAACGACAGTTCTTGCGATTGCCAAAGCCGCTTTAAAAATTTAAGTTGCCGTCGATTTAAACGAATGCTGGTACGATGTTGGCGAATATCAGTCAGCACCTGCGTCACCGAATCAAACGATTCCCGACACAATAACCACGCCGCAACCATCAACACTGAACGCCCTCGCCCTAGCGCACAATGCACCAACAATTTGCGACCATGACGTTGCTGTCGCGACATCCATTGCAGCGCTCGCCGCATGGCGACTTTAGATGGTATTGAGTGATCCAGTACCGGTAGATTCAGGTAGTTAATTCCAGCCTGTTGCAAATCGGCCACCGCAATCGCATCAAATTCAGAGGTAACATCCAGTATTGCGCCAATTTGCAATCGTTGTAATTCGTCAATATCAACACTAAACAGACGACTCCCTAAATAGAGATCATCACGGATTTTACTGAAGCGTGGCACGGTGTCATAACGTCGAAATAAGGCATTAAAACTGCCAACAAACCAGAGAAAAGGCAGTAATACCCAACGCATCAGCATAGATAACTGTCCGTTGCTTCGTTTGCGAAAAATACCCGGACGGTTAACAGCGTAGGCACTGGCGACTAATGTGAATGCCAGCGCTGTCCAGCATAGCGGTAGCCACAGCCACCACCACGAAGACGGTAACAACCACATTAGGAATACCGCCGACAAGGCGATCAGTATGTACAGTGCACTTAACGGCATATAGCTCCCTGCGCTTATCCGTTCAGGCTCAGACCAACCTGATATTATTGAACAGTTTTTTTCAGTACTTTATCCATGCTAGGGACGACTGTTGCAGCATCAAGACGCATCTGATACCAGTTAATGCGCCAGTCTAAATGGGGGCCACTGGCACGACCGGTAGCACCGACTTCCGCCACCGCTTGTCCCTGTTTAACTCTATCCCCCGGCTGCAGGTAGAGTTTGCTCAGGTGTAGAAATGTCGAACTGACACCATAACCATGATCGATGATGACCGTGCCACCAGAATAGAACATATCTGGCACCGCCAAAGTGATAACGCCATCAGCAGGGGCGACCACCACTGTGCCAGTTTTAGCCGCCACATCCACACCATAATGGGGATTTCCTGGCTTGCCGTTATAAACCCGTTGGCTACCATAAACGCCGGAAATTCTGCCCGTTAGCGGCCAAATAAAGTCTTCTGCAAAGCCAGATTCGTCTGAAGATATCGCTCTGGCCTGTTTCACCATCGCGCTATCTTTGGCTGCTCTAGCAACATCCTGAGGATCTGGCTGCATGATTTTTTGACTGATGCCGTTCACCTTGGCAATACGATACTGGCGCTCAGCAATTTTAAGCTCACGGGTCTCTGAGCGACCATCGGGATATGACATAGTCAAGGTATGCTGCAATGGGGCTTCCCGCTCAAAACCAAAAGCAAAATCCCCTTGGGAATTGACCTTTAACGGCTCACCATTCAGCAATACTTTCGTTCCCGGGGTTACATGACCGCGCAGCAGTGCGCCTTGTTCGAGTGTGCCTTTAAGCTGTATTCCATCCTTAAGTGCGGTTGCGGCCAGTCCCCACTGTGGGCTACTGACCCACAATAAACTGGCCAATAAAGCGTACGACTTGGTAAACGACATAAACGACGCGAGTGCCTCCAACCTCAAAGGGTTACAATAACTGACCAGCTACGGCGATGGCGCCTTTTCCTATCCCTTCAAACGCCATCACCCGATAGCGACGGCCCGGCATTTTTGCCGCCAGGGTATCTGCCATAAATTGTGCTAATAGCTCTATGGTAGTGTCATCTGGTAGCAGATCACAACAACCTTTAGGCATTGCCAATTGAAACTCACCTTGGGGCGCGGTGTAACGAAAGCCGTAGTGACTGTCATCGCTGATACGGCATTGGGGAGACATAGTCAGTTGGGTAACAGGGACTCTGTCAGCTTCGCTCCCCAGATAGACATCTTGCCAGCGTTCAGCCCAGTATCGATCCCACTCAGGTGCCGCCACACCATTTTCAAACACGTTAACCGGACTACGATGTCCATGAGCAATACGCTGACAGTTACCATCATGTTTTTTCAATCCATGACTGTAGTGGTAGAAAGGTCCATCAAGCAGCTCATTGCGCAGTGTCAGGCTGATGTTGTCGACGTTGTCTGGCAACGCATCCCGCAACGCGTTGATGAGAAAATCGGTCACACTATCAAAATCAATAAGTTCACAGGGTACCAACGCAAAAGCCTGTGCTGGACAACCTAAATGAATCGACCCTTTACGGCTGGCAAAGTCAATCCACACCGTATCGCTTTGTTGCTGCCAACGCAGGTCGCCGCAGGCCGTTGGCACCAGCAAACGATGATCCGCCACATCATCAATAACGCGCTTGACGGTGCGTTTAACTTTGCCAAAATCCAGCACCATGTTTTGCTGATCCAGCCCGCCGTCCAACAGCACATCAACAATCCAGCTTTCCCCTACCATGCCCCGAAACGGACACAGATAGGAAAAATCGATCACCGTCAAATCCTTTACAAACAGTTGCATGTTTTCTCCTGGGCAGAAATACAGTCCACCCTGATTTCATCGACATTGAATAAAACAGATGCCAACACCAGCCCATTGGTTAGTGACATTTTTTTGTGCTGCTTTTTCAAAGAGCCACAGCATTTCAATTTATATTCCGTTATTATACCTGTGTCACTGACAAACTTAAGAATACGTAAGACAGGTACCCTATGAAAACCCTTATATGCAACGCGCAACTGGTGAATGAAGGTGTCATCACCAGCCAGGATCTGTTGATTGAAGATGGTCGGATCAGCAAGATCGCCGCACAAATCACGGCTCCAGCGGGCGCGACGGTTGTCGATGCTACAGGCAAATATCTGTTGCCTGGCATGATTGATGACCAAGTGCATTTTCGTGAACCCGGATTTCCTAACAAAGGCACTATCGCGAGTGAATCACGTGCAGCTGTGGCTGGCGGGATCACCAGTTTTATGGAAATGCCCAATGTCAATCCGCAGACCACCAATCTTCAAGCACTGGAAGACAAATATACCCGAGCCTCCCAAAGCTCCTTGGCAAACTTTGCGTTCTATCTTGGTGCCACCAATAACAACCTCGAAGAGATCAAACGCCTCGACCCCAATCAGGCCTGCGGTGTGAAAATTTTCATGGGAGCGTCTACCGGCAACATGTTGGTAGACAATCAAGCAACGTTGGAAGGTATTTTTGCCAATTCGCCGGTGGTGATTGCCACTCACTGTGAAGACAGCCCAACGATCGCCATTAACGAAGAGAAAATGCGGCAGCAATATGGTGAACACGTCCCTGTTTCGCTGCACGGCGAAATCCGTTCGCGCGAGGCCTGTTTAAAGTCGTCCCAACTGGCGACAGATCTGGCAATTCGCAATAAAGCCAGATTACATGTGCTGCACCTGACAACCGCTGACGAACTGCACCTATTCCTGCCCGCGAAAAAACTGGCGGACCTAAAAGGGGCTAACATCACTGCCGAGGTCTGCGTACATCACCTGTTCTTTAATGACAGCGATTACGAGCGGTTGGGTAGCCAGATTAAATGTAATCCGGCCATCAAAACTCGTGCTGATCAGTTAGCGTTACAGCAAGCGGTTAATGATGACATTCTCGATATCATTGCCACTGACCACGCGCCACACACTTGGGAAGAAAAACAGGCCGACAGCTATTTTAAGATGCCGTCGGGTTTGCCATTGGTGCAACATGCTCTGCTGAGTCTGCTAGATTTGCACGCGCAGGGGATTTTCTCACTGGAAAAAATTGTCCAAAAAACCAGCCATGCCGTTGCCGAGCGTTTTGAACTGAAAGATCGTGGTTACTTGCGTGAAGGCTATGTTGCCGATTTGGCCTTGGTCGATCTTGGCTCGCCGTTTACGGTAACCAAAGAAAATACCCGCTATCACTGTGGCTGGACCCCGTTTATGGGGCATCAGTTTGCAGCCAGTATTGCGGGAACCTGGGTTAATGGCATCCATAAATTTGATGGTAATCGCTTTATTGATAACACCGTAGGTGAACGCCTGCAATTTAACCGCAGCCGCTGATTTTCCGCCTCAACTAAAAAAACAGGCACATCAAAGTGCCTGTTTTTTTAGGTTACGATTAATTACTTTTCAAGCGGCGGTCTAACTGGTCTTTGAGATTGGCCGGAACACCTTTAATCACAATAGTATCTGAGATAGGGTCATAGATCACCCGTTCACCAAGATGTGTACTGTCAAAACTCAAAGACACGCCGCCGCCAGTGCCGGAAAACTTCTTCAGTTGTCGCAGCGTAGATTTATCGGCGGGGAAATTGTCTTCCAAGTCATATTCGCCCTGTTTAGCAAAGTCATAGAATGACTCCATCCCTGATTCCGCCAATTCATCGGCTAAGTCCTTCAGTTGCACATCGATGCCAGTTTCAACCTGTTCTTGGCAATATTCGAACACCCGGTTGCGGCATTGCTGGCGTTCATCTTTGGTTAAATCGCCTTCCGCAACATAATCTTCTACCACCTGCATCAACTGCTTACTTTGCTGTTTGGCATTGACGCCTTCAACACATCCCATAAAATCGAGGAAAAAATCCGCCACTTTACGGCCAGCTCGGCCACGCACGAAAGAGATATACTTGCGGGATTCGCTATCGCGTTGCCACTCGGTAAGATCGATGCGGGCAGCCAACTGCAAGTTGGTAAGATCCAGATGATCATTCTGCGTCAGTTCCATATCGTCCAGCACCGTCATGGAAGACTTGGCATTCAATAACGCTACAAACAGGTAATCTGTTGCCATATGTTGGTACAGCGCTAACAACAGGAAGCCGCCCTGGCTAAAATCGTACTTTGACAACTCTTCTTGCAGCAGCTTGCCAGCAGCAGCAGAGAGCTCAACAAAACCTAACGCATTTTCAAGATAAGACTGCAAGGCATTTTTAAATGCCGGATTGGCTTCGCCATCGTCACCATGAACCCCAAAAAAACCAAATCCCTTACCGGCTTTTGATGAGTAAGTCTGGTGTAATTCTTCCACCATTGCTTCCACAGCTGCGCCGTTAAGCAACGGTTGTGGCCGTAAACGGCAACCTAACTTACCTTCACTGTTCAAAGTGATAGCGTGAATAATCGCTTGTTCAACGTGAATACTCATAGGGCTTCGTAGTGCTACTCTGTGGTAAATCCGGTATTATATGCCGCTATTCTAGTCACGAGTGAAAATTTTTTGATATGCCGATTCAATCCAAATACAGCAACGCCGAAGTTGAAACCCTGATTACTGAACTGTTGAACGTGCTGGAAAAACACCAGGCCCCGACCGATCTGAGTCTGATGGCCTTAGGTAATACGGTTTCTTACCTGCTGACAACAAAGGTCAGTAAAGAGTCCAGAGAGGCACTAGCCGAGCAATTTGCTAAAGCGCTGACACAATCGCTGCGCTAACTGGCGCTAATTACTGGTATCTTTTACCGAAAAAACCGTAAGATACACAAGCAACTCGAAATACGCGGAAGCTGAATGGTGGAGCAAATAAAACAACGAGGAAGAGACAGAGTGTCGCGCCTGATCAACTGGGGGCACTGGTTTGCTTTTTTCAATGGCATTCTGGCCATGCTGATCGGTATTCGCTACCTGCAATCACCAGGGCTACCGGACTCGCTGATCGGTTGGGGTTACCTCACGGTCAGCACTATTGGTCATTTCAGCTTCCTGTCGTTTATTGTGTACTTGGTGTTGTTGTTCCCAATCACACTGCTATTACCTTATTCCCGTATTTTGCGTGGTTATGCCGCCATTATTGCTTGTATCGGTTTATGTACCTTGCTTTACGATACGGTGGTCTATCAAGACTACGGCATGCACCTCACCCCTTTTGCCTTTGATCTGGCGTGGGCTGACCTGAATGGGTTAATGCAGGGGCCGTCATTTATCATCATACCGGTGGTCATACTGACCATAGAATTAGTGGCCGCCAATTGGCTATGGAAGCGTATTGAACGCATTCAACGCCGCAATTTGGGCAATAAATTAGTTGTTTTTATTGGCATCTGTTTTGTGAGCAGCCATCTGGTACATATATGGGCTGATGCGGCAGATGTGACCGAAATTACCCGATTTGATGACACCTACCCTATCTCTTACCCAGCAACTGCCAAAACCTTTATGGAAAACCATGGCATTGATGGCAGTAATAACCCAGATATCAAAGTCGAACGCAGCCTCCGCTATCCTCAAGCGCCATTACAATGTCATGCAGATGCACAACCAAATGTCTTAGTGATCGCCGTTGATAGTTTTCGGGCTGATCTGGTCGATAGTCAAACCATGCCATTTCTGCAGCATTACAGTCAGCAAAACCAGTTATTCACCCATCATCTGAGTGGAGGAAACCAGTACAGTAGCGGCATGTTTTCGCTACTTTACGGATTACAGGGTAGCTATATGGATGCAGTGGACCTTAATTACACCGCACCGTTGCTAACTCAAACGCTGAAACAACAGGGGTATCAACTTGGGCTATTCACTACCGATGATGGTGTAAATGAAGCCAAGCCCAAAGCAATTTTCAAGGATTTCGCACCAGTATTGGCGTCAGAAAAAGGCGGCAGTGCATTGAGTGATATTGCCAGCGTTGATGCTTTTCAGCAGTGGCGACATCAACAGCGTGGGCCGTGGTTTGCCCTACTAAATCTTAAATCTCCCGAAGATTATGATACGCCTGTTGGTTTTTTAGGCGTCCAAACGGTAAAACCTGCGAAACCGCTGAAACCCGCCGAAAAAGTGCTGTTCAACCAATACCGGCAATCGCTTAACTTCATTGACCAGCAATTGCAGCGATTACTGGAAGCATTACCGCAAGATACTATTGTGCTGATAACCGGTGTTAACGGAAAGCTATTCACTAGTAATACCGATGAAGCCCGTCACAACCTATCACCAGATAATATACAGGTACCGTTGATCATCCACTGGCCTGGCAGCGTGAGCGGCAAAGTAAATTACCGTACCAGCCATTACGGTGTAGTGCCAAAGCTCATGACTCAAGTGCTCGGATGCACGAATCCGGCATCTGACTACAGTGCAGGACGCCATCTGATGCAACCGGATGATCAAACCTGGCTATATATTGGCGACAATCGTGTCTTCGCTATTTATCAACAAAATGAAATTACCGTAATTGATCGACACGGGAAATACCGGATTTACGATGAAGATTATTCCCATAGATTACACAAAAAAATGAGTGCTCCGGAAATGATCGAAGTCATGCGCGAAGGTCGGCGACTTTACAGCCATTAAACGCAATTAAAGCGTTAGCAGTATTTTAGGTAGCGCGCACAAACTAGGCAGTTGAATCCGTTCAGCTAATTTGCCGCTTGCACTGCATCTTGGCTCTTGGTAAAGTTCTGCCTCGTTGAAACAGACCTCTGCGCGGTTTGTTTGCTCACAACACATTCGGTATGTAGCGCAGCCCGGTAGCGCACTGTCATGGGGTGTCAGGGGTCGGAGGTTCGAATCCTCTCATACCGACCAAATAAGTTACTGAAAAGCCTAGCAATTATTGCTGGGCTTTTTTGTTATCTGCTGTTTTTGGTGCTTACCTGTTAGGTGGCAAAACTGTGGCAAAACGAAATCGCGTTAGTAAAAAATTTTCCTGAATTTCACTAACTATCGAAGACCATTCAACTGCTGTTGCAGCGATGCTATTTGCCGATCAATTGACACCACTTGAGAATCGGCAGCACTGGTTATTGACTGCATTTCTTGGGAGATGCTTTGCTCCCACGTGGCCCCTGCCAGGTTGTTGCTTGCGTAGTTCTTTTGGTGCCGGAGCTTATCTAGCTTTGCATCACGCGCCTTGAATACCTGCTGCCGCTGGTACTCAAGTTTGCTGATTTGGCGATTGAGATCTTGTGCTTTGATGTAGTTTGCAATTTCAGTGTGATTGTCACCTGTTGCCGCAGTCGTGACGGAAGACTGAGCAGCATCAGTTTGACGTTGTGCTCCCACTACACTGCCGACTTTAGATAAATCGACAGGCGTTGCATTATCAGCGCATGGCTCCTGCGAGAATATTACCTTTCCATCTACTATGCATTTGTAGACATTTGCTTGGCAGATTGGGGTTGCGACAAGTATCACAAAAGCGATTAGTTTTATACCGTCCATAGTATTTACCGGTTGAGTTTTAACGGTGTTATCATAGCTGATGCATTGCAAGGCACAATAATTCAACAATCGTGTAGCGCGCTGACCAAAAAATGGATTCGCCTAAATGAGAAAAGCGGGCGACGATATTGGGGCCATTTTGGCCTACTCGATTGTATCTTCTGCTGATCTACCAATGCTCAATATCGTTGGCAAATTGTATTGATCGGAAAGGACGTTAAGTAATTTATAGGCGGTATAAGGAGCTTACTTGGTTGCCTTTCCTCACTTACACCTGATTTTTCTACACGCTTTTAAATAAGGTTTAAACTTGCATCAAATCTTTGTTAACTCTGGATTCGCCTGCTAAATTTTATCCACTTCCCGCTAATGCCGGATTTCTCATATCGATGGGTCGGTTACACATCTACCCGACTAACGATAGCTTTTTATCAAATGAAGCTATCCAGGCGCCAAGCGTGATATCCTCTACAGGTATGTTCTCAAACGCTTTAAACAAGTGAAGGTTGAACACTGAGCGATAGATTACCACTGCGTCAGCTTTTAATGCTTCAGGGCTGGTATCTATAAATAGCTCACAGCAGTCCCTGACGGTGACGCTCCCGGTACGGCACTTGCGTTGTTGCCAGTACGCACGAAACTCAATGCCATTGGCGATTGTGTTACGCAGTGCGGGGATAAGAACTCTTGCTGCAGATAATTTATGATCGGGACAATGGCCCAAGGTTAGACGGGCTGGACATCCTTCAATACGAAATCGGGACTACCATGTGATGGTGTCAGATGGAGTAACAGGGGCCGACCAGACAGCTCAGAGTTGCCGATATAGGGTTCAGCACTTATATCCCCGTACTTTGTACCAGATAAGGACAGTTAAATTGGCTGTGTACTAATTCATAAGAAGATTTACGCCCCTAGCGCGTACATATACACATAAAGGTACACACCACTTGGGAATGCAGGCTAAAATGGCAAAATGCTTGGAAATACTAGTATCGAAATAAAATTAATAAATACATAGTGATAGTTGATAAAATTAAAGGATTTGAATAGCAATGAAAGATAACGAACCAGCCACAATTTACTGGCACGATTATGAAACGTTCGGTGCCAATCCCTCTCGTGACAGACCTGCACAATTTGCCGGCATCCGAACCGATCTGGAACTCAATATAGTGGGAGAGCCAGATACATTTTATTGTCGTCTGGCCGAAGATTATTTACCCGCACCAGAAGCTGTTCTTATTACCGGTATAACGCCGCAACTTGTTAACAGTAAAGGGTTGTTAGAAACCGAGTTTATGGCACGCATCAATAATATTTTTAGCGTTGCGAATACTTGTGTTGCCGGCTACAACTCCTTACGGTTTGATGACGAAGTTACCCGCTATGGCTTTTATCGCAACTTTATCGATCCCTATGCCCGTGAATGGCGTAACGGTAACTCTCGTTGGGATATCATTGACTTAGTTCGTGCCTGCTACGCATTGCGGCCTGAGGGTATCAACTGGCCAGAGCGAGAAGATGGTAGTCCCAGTTTCAAACTGGAGCATCTAACACTAGCTAATGGTCTGGGACACGAAAAAGCCCATGATGCCATGTCAGATGTGTACGCCACTATCGCCCTAGCGAGATTAATCCGCGAACATCAGCCCCGACTGTTTGATTACTATTTCGGTCTACGAAAAAAAACTGCGGTAGCAGATCAGCTAGATGTGCTGAATATGACGCCACTCGTACATGTCAGCTCCAAAATCCCCGCCACTCAGGGCTGTACTACGCTAATAGCGCCGGTAACTTACCATCCGGTCAACCGAAATGCGGTGATCTGCGTTAACCTTAATATGGATATCAGTCCACTGCTGGAGCTTGAGGTTAACGATATTCATCGGCGCATGTACACTGCCAGAGAAGATCTGAGCGAAGATGAATTGCCCATTCCGGTTAAGCTAGTCCACCTAAATAAGTGCCCTTTTATTGCGCCCACCAAAACCCTCAGCGATGACCGTGCAGCAACATTGGGTATCGATAAAGCCTTTGCCCGTGAACAGTTCCGCAAGCTGCGGCAATCATCAGAATTACGCCAAAAACTGGTGGCGCTATATGAAATTGAACATGAGGCGTCCATCACCGACCCCGATCGCATGTTATATAGTGGCGGATTTTTCTCCGATGCAGACCGCAATAAGATGGAGATAATTCGCAATACCGCACCGCAGAATTTGGCGGCACTTGACCTACAATTCGACGATGCAAGATTACCGGAAATGCTATTCCGATATCGGGCACGTAACTACCCTGCACTGTTGAACTATCAGGAGAGTTTGCGTTGGCGGGAATTTTGTAAACAGCGACTGAGCGATCCTGACTATGTGCTCAGGCTAGAAAATCTAATGGAAGAAACTGCTGCAAATGAAAGCAAACAGCAGTTACTAAAGGCCTTGGTACTTTACCTGCAGGCACTTTAGCTGCATGATTCGATATCCGCTCACCTATAGGAAAGACGGATGCAAAACAGATTTATCCGCGGCATAAACCGTTTGCCGCAATCTTTGAGCAGCGTGCTGGTACCTATGCTGGGAGAAGCGTTTGCTGGTCATTTTGATGCGCAGCAGCTAGCCCATCTACAACACGCCAGCGGTCTGAATGAATCCCAGTTGCTTAATGCTTTGCTTCCCATTGCAGCAGCCATGTCAGTCGCGCCTATCAGTGACTTTTATGTGGGAGCAATTGCTAAAGGCCAGAGTGGCGCAGTATACATGGGCGCTAATCTGGAGTTGGCAGGGGAAGCTTTATGCCACTCAGTTCATGCCGAGCAGAATGCCATCAGCCACGCGTGGTTAAGTGGTGAAACCCAAATCACCGATATTTGGGTCAATGCCAGCCCTTGCGGCCACTGTCGCCAGTTCATGAACGAGTTGGTCGCCGGTGCCAGCATTCGCATTCATTTACCGGAACAACAAACTGCGCCATTGGCGCATTACTTACCTTACGGTTTTGGGCCTAAAGACTTAGGGATCAACTTCCCCCTACTGACCAAACAACAAATAGAATTGGCTTTCGAGAGTAGTGATCCGATGGTGATTGAAGCTTTGGATCATGCCAGCTTGAGTTATGCGCCCTACAGTCTCAGTCACAGTGCGGTTGTTCTAGAAATGACCGATGGGGTGACTTTTTGCGGTCGTTATGCCGAAAATGCCGCATTTAACCCTTCCATGATGCCAATGCAGATGGCTCTTGCTAATTTGATCCGCCACAATCGCGATTTTGCCGATATCAAGCGGGCGATGTTGCTGGAATCATCGGCAGGCAAGCTGTCCTTGGTGGATATGAGTATGGATGCATTACATGCGGTAGCCAATGTTGAACTAGAGCACGTGGTGGTATCACCGCTGTAAATACAAATGGGCTACAGTAATGTAGCCCAGTGTCATCCCAATTAGGTTACAGTAACTATTTATTTATCTTGGCATTTCTGCAAACGAGCCATCAAGCTAGAAGTATCCCAGCGGCTACCGCCCATGGCCTGCACTTCTGCGTAAAACTGATCAACTAGAGCCGTCAGTGGCAGCGTCGAACCGTTGCGACGAGCCTCATTAAGGGCAATGCCAAGATCTTTACGCATCCAATCAACCGCAAAACCAAAGTCATACTCACCTTTGAGCATGGTTTTGTAGCGGTTCTCCATTTGCCAACTTTGAGCAGCGCCTTTACTGATCACCTCAACCACTTTCTCACCATCCAGCCCCGCATTCTTGGCAAAACTCAACGCCTCTGCCAAACCTTGAACGACTCCAGCGATACAGATTTGGTTTACCATTTTAGCTAACTGCCCCGAACCAGTATCGCCGAGCAACTCTGCACTGCGAGCGTATGCGGTCATCACAGGTTTCACTGCGGCGAAAACGTTAGCATCACCACCAACCATCACCGTCAGCACACCTTTCTCTGCACCAGCCTGCCCACCGGAAACCGGTGCATCCAGAAACGCGATACCTTTTGCCGCCAACAATGCTGCCAACTCCCGAGCAACATCGGCTGATGCAGTGGTATGATCAACAAACACCGCACCAGCAGCCATGCCGTGAATCGCCCCATCTTCACCGGCAACGACCTGACGTAAATCATCGTCATTACCCACACAGGTAAAGACAATATCTTGCCCTTCCGCCGCTGCTTTTGGCGTTGCACAACAACGTCCGCCATACTCACTCACCCAAGCTTGAGCCTTAGTCATTGTTCTGTTGTAAACAGTGACCTCATGCCCATGCTTGAGCAGATGCCCCGCCATGGGATATCCCATAACGCCCATACCTAAAAATGCAACCTTGGCCATTAGACTTCCTTAACTAAATGAATGATAAGCAATAAATGGACAATAACAGAGTTATTGTCCGACATGAGTTTTTAGTGACGGACTGGCATTGTGCCATGGTCATCTAAGTAGTTAAAGGCACAGGCCCACAGATTCAGGGGTGGATATGCGCTTCCATCTCCGCACCAATCTTTTTACGCATCTCCATCAGTTTCATCGCAGAGTCGCGTAATTCAATATCCCGCTGTGTTACTGGCACCCATTCAGGAACAGGCGTCGGCTGTCCATCTTCATCGACAGCAACCATGATAACGATACAATGCGTGGTGGTCTCACGCTGGCAGAATTTGGGATCACAGGCTTTGACTTCCAGACCAATATGCATCGAGGTGCGGCCGGTATAAATGACCTTAGCGCAGACTTCGACCATGTTACCCACCAGAATTGGCCGCACAAAACGAATACCGCCAGCATAAGCCGTAATACAGTATTTACCGCTCCACCCGGCGGCACAGGCGTAAGCGGCAAGGTCAATCCACTTCATCACGGCCCCACCGTGCACCTTTCCACCAAAATTCACATCTGTTGGCTCTGCCAGAAATCGCAGGGTAATCTCTCTATCTAAACCCGCCATTATGATCCTCTCACGGCTATCACAGCTTCCGATTAACATCTGCAACTGAGTGTATTCGAAAAATACATTTTAGAAAATTGTTAGCGCCAACAAGCTGGTTTATTGCATTAGCAAACATCAAATTAATAAGAATGTGATAAAAAAAGCGCCACTCAGGCGCTTCCTTTCAAAACTTATCATATTCGTTTCAATAGCAACGAGCCGTTGGTACCACCGAAACCAAAAGAGTTACACAACGCATATTCCAATTTCGTTTGGCGCGCTGTGTGCGGTACAAAGTCTAAGTCACAACCTTCATCTGGGTTATCCAGATTGATGGTGGGTGGCACAACTTGATCTTTGAGCGCTAACGCAGTGAAAATCGCTTCTACTGCACCCGCGGCACCGAGCAGATGGCCCGTCATTGACTTGGTAGAGCTGACCATAACATTGTAGGCCGACGCGCCAAATACCGACTTAACCGCCGCAGCCTCGGCCTTATCACCCGCAGGCGTCGAAGTACCGTGAGCATTGATATAGCCGATCACATCTAGAGCAACACCCGCATCTTTAATGGCATTAACCATTGCCAGCGCCGCCCCTGCACCATCAGCTGGAGGAGAAGTCATGTGGAACGCATCGCCACTCATACCAAAACCATTGATTTCCGCGTATATTTTTGCGCCTCGGGCCTTAGCATGTTCATACTCTTCCAGCACCATAATGCCAGCACCATCGCCAATGACAAAGCCATCGCGGTCTTTATCCCAAGGACGACTAGCCGCTGTAGGATCGTCATTTCGAGTAGAGAGTGCTTTAGCTGCCGAAAAACCACCGACTCCCAAAGGACTCGTCACATCTTCAGCCCCGCCAGCCACCATCACATCAGCATCCCCGTATGCAATGGTACGTGCCGCAAAACCAATATTGTGCACGCCCGTAGTACAGGCCGTAGTGATGGCAAAATTAGGTCCGGTCATACCGTATCGGATGGACAGATGACCCGCAATCATGTTGATGATGGTACTGGGCACAAAAAATGGTGAGATCTTTCGCGGACCACCTTCCATCAAGGCAGTGTGGTTCTGTTCAATGAGCCACATCCCGCCCATACCAGCACCAATCGCCGTGCCGACACGGGTTGGATCTTCTTTTTCCATATCCAAACCAGCATCTTCAACCGCCTGGATACCGGCAGCCATGCCATACTGTATGAACAGATCCATCTTACGGGCGTCTTTTTTGGAGACATACTGTTCGACATCAAAATCTTTGACAGAACCACTGATGCGGGTTGCAAATGCGCTTGCATCGAACTTGGTGATGGGGGCGATGCCGCTTTTTCCGGCCAGCAATGCCTGCCAACTGCTTTCTACAGTATTACCCACAGGTGTAACCAGCCCTAGGCCGGTAATGACGACTCGACGTTTTGTCACGGTAGTCACCTTTCTTTAGTGAACGAATTGGAGAAAGAGGTGTAATTTTACCCCTTAGAACCGGGTTTTACAGAAAAAGCCCTGTTTTGTCATAGGACAAGTTCACGGGATAAAGCTATAAACAAAAACAGGCGGCATATTAGCCGCCTGTTTTCAGGAATTCAGTATTACTGATTCTTGGAAACGTAATCAATCGCTGCCTGAACAGTGGTGATTTTCTCAGCTTCCTCATCAGGAATTTCGGTATCAAACTCTTCTTCCAGAGCCATAACCAATTCGACGGTGTCCAGAGAATCTGCACCGAGATCGTCAACAAAAGAAGCTGCTGGCTTAACGTCTTCTTCTTTAACGCCCAGTTGCTCTACAATGATTTTCTTTACACGTTCTTCGATGTTGCTCATTAGTTTTCTTTCCTATTCAAATTACGCACTTGCGTAAGATTGCGAGTAGTTTATTAGATTTGACCAACATTGCAAGCCCCGTTTTCGTGGTCTAACCACGATTTAAGGCCCCAATTACTGCAGATCACCACCCAATTTGCGACAGTTCCTTGCAATCGCCATTAAACCATATACATCCCGCCATTTACATGCAAGGTTTCCCCAGTAATGTAAGCAGCAGCATCAGAGGCCAAGAATAATACGGCATTGGCAATTTCTTGGGCCTGCCCCAAACGCTCCATCGGAACTTGGGACATGATGGCTTTTTGCTGTTCTTCTGTCAGTTCATCCGTCATGTCAGTCTGGATAAAACCAGGAGCAATAGCATTAACGGTAATTTGACGGGACGCAACCTCTTTCGCAAGAGATTTGGTAAACCCGATCAAACCGGCTTTCGCTGCAGCATAATTTACCTGACCAGCGTTACCCATTGTCCCAACCACAGAACCAATACTGATAATGCGCCCATGGCGTTTTTTCATCATTGCCCGCAAAACAGGCTTAGATAACCGGAAAAGTGATGTCAGGTTGGTATCAATAATAGACTGCCACTCTTCATCTTTCATCCGCATCAACAAGTTGTCGCGAGTGATACCGGCGTTGTTCACCAGAATATCAATATCACCCACTTTTTCTTTGATCGATGCAAATAAATCTTCAATAGATTGCGGATCTGTGACATTCAGCACTAATCCAAAGCCACTATCGCCAAGATAAGCACTAATAGCTGCCGCGCCACCCTCACTGGTGGCAGTGCCGATGACAGTGGCACCAGCTTGCGCCAATGTTGTGGCTATCGCCTTGCCGATACCGCGACTAGCACCGGTAACCAATGCGACTTTTCCAGATAAATCAATGGCAATACTCATGAACGACTCCTTATTCCGTCAGGGCGGCAATTGACGCTGCAGTATTAACCGCCTGCGCTGCCAATGACTTATTGATACGCTTGGTAAGACCCGTCAACACTTTTCCCGGTCCCATTTCCACCAGTTCAGAAATACCGTCAGCCGCCATTTTCTCAACCGTTTCAGTCCAGCGTACCGGATTATACAATTGGCGAACCAAGGCATCTTTGATGGCACTGGCATCGTGTGGACAAGCCACATCAACGTTATTGATGACCTTAACGGTGGGTAGCGAAAAGGTCACGTTGGCTAGTGCGTCAGCGAGTTTCTCGGCCGCAGGTTTCATTAGTGCACAATGAGACGGCACACTCACGGGCAAAGCAACTGCCATTTTAGCCCCTGCTTCTTTACAAGCGGCGGCGGCACGTTCAACAGCTGCCTTTTCACCTGCAATCACCACTTGACCAGGGCTATTAAAGTTGACCGGACTGACCACGGCACCTTGTGCACAATCAGCACAAATACTGGCGATGGAGTCATTAGCTAAACCAATGATGGCATACATGGCACCAGTTCCGGCAGGCACCGCCTGTTGCATTAATTGGCCGCGTAACTCTACCAGTTTTACCGCATCCTGAAACGGGATGACACCAGCACAAACCAGTGCAGAATATTCACCAAGACTGTGGCCCGCCATCACTTGTGGCAGCGCTTTACCACTCGCCAGATAGACACGATACAACGCCACGGAAGCGGTCAGCAGTGCTGGCTGAGTTTTATCAGTCTCGTTCAGTGTTTCAGCTGGACCTTGCTGTACCAGCTGCCATAAATCATAACCCAGCACTTCGCTGGCTTCGGCAAAGGTGTCTGCCACTACTGGGTATTGCTCTGGCAAATCGGCCAGCATTCCCACGGTTTGAGAACCTTGACCGGGGAAAACAAAGGCAACGCTGTTCATATTTATTGACCTTTTGAATTGAAAACAGGTTGATTATAGATGGCAACCGCCAATGTAAGCAGATTGCCCTATTGCGGTATTGATACCTGCAACTAAAAACGGATCAGCGCACTGCCCCATGCGAAACCGGCACCGAAGGCTTCCAACAGCAACAACTGACCAGGTTGAATACGGCCATCCCGCACCGCCTCATCCAAGGCTATAGGCACCGAAGCTGCAGAAGTATTGCCGTGTTTGTTAAGGGTTATCACTACTTTATCCATCGCCATATCTAACTTACGGGCAGTAGCGGTAATGATGCGCAGGTTAGCCTGATGCGGCACTAACCAGTCAATTTCTGATTTATCGACGTTGTTAAGACGTAAGGTCTCGGTCACGACATGCGATAACTGAGTCACAGCCACTTTAAATACATCGTTGCCTTTCATGGTCATAAAGCCAACAGCTTCCGACGATTCACCGGCACGAGGAGGAAATGAGCATTTAAGCAAATCGCCCTGACTACCATCAGCAAACAAATGCGTAGCAATCACCCCCGGTTGCTCGCTGGCACCAACCACCACTGCTCCAGCGCCATCACCAAACAGGATAATCGTACTACGATCTTCCGGTTGGCATAAGCGTGATAGCACGTCTGAGCCAATGACCAACACTTTGCGTGCAGTACCGGCTTTGATGAATTGATCAGCAATCGATAAAGCGTAGATAAAACCAGAGCAAGCAGCGGCAACGTCAAAAGCCGGCACCGGCGCTATACCCAGCATGGCCTGAATTTCACAGGCGGCAGCAGGAAAAGCATTAGAGGCACTGGTAGTGCCACAAATAATCAAATCGATTTCACTGGCGTCAATACCAGCCATGTCAATGGCCATGACCGCAGCGTTATAGCCCATGGTCGCCACGGTTTCGTCACCGGCAGCTATACGGCGCTCAGAAATACCTGTGCGTTCAACAATCCACTGGTCACTGGTTTCCACCATTTTTTCCAGATCTTGATTGCTACGCACCTGCGCCGGCAGATAACTGCCAGTCCCAAGAATTTTTGTATGCATAGGAGAAATCAGCTATTGATGTCTAAAAGTATCGACTCGAGACGTTGTTCAATCATCTCAGGGAGTCGACGCGTAGCTTCGGTTACTGCCAGGCAAATCGCTTGAAGAAAGGCTGTTTCATCCGCATTGCCATGACTCTTAACCACTATTCCGCGTAATCCTATCAGACTTGCACCATTATAGTGGTCGGGGTTCATTTGGCGTAGCACCGATTGGATACTTGGTGCCAACATTTTGGCCAGCAGTCGAACGAAAAACCCTTGAGTCAACCCCTGCCTCAGTTGATGCAATAGCAAACGGGCAATACCTTCTGACGTTTTTAGGGTGATATTTCCCACGAAACCATCACAAACAATGACATCAACATTGCCACAGTAGATTTCATTACCTTCAATAAAACCTTGGTAATTGATTTGTGGTGTATGCGTCAGCAATTGCGCTGTCTGTTGTACCTGACCATTACCTTTTATTTCTTCACTGCCCACATTGAGCAAGGCAACAGAGGGATGCTGCTTTTTGGTCACAGCCTCACACAATACAGACCCCATTACCGCAAACTGAAACAAGGTTTCGGCATCACAGGAAACATTGGCACCCAGATCAAGCAGATAAACGGGCTGATGATTAATGGTCGGTAAACAACTAACTAACGCGGGACGATCGATTCCAGGCAAGGTTTTTAGCACCACTTTTGCCATGGCCATCAATGCCCCAGTATTACCAGCGCTGACACAGGCATCCGCTTGATGCTCTTTAACTAAGTCAAGCGCATAGCGCATCGAACTTTGCTTACGACAACGCAAAGCAAACGCTGGCTTATCCCCCATTTCCACTTCTTCTGGTGCATGGCGAATATCAATTCTTGATGTGATGCTTGTCTCGACTTGAGACAACAAGGGGGTTATCTGGTTTTCATCGCCAACCAGAATCAACTTGAGATGTGGATATATTCTAAGTGCCTGCACAGCTGCAGGCACCGTGATACGGGGGCCATGATCGCCACCCATCGCATCCAACGCAAGCGTCAGATCTGTCATAGGACAATCAACAAATTATTTGTTGATTACCTTTTTGCCACGGTAAAAACCGTCAGCAGTGACATTATGACGAAGATGAACTTCGCCAGTGGTTGCATCTACTGCCAGCTGAGCAGTGCTCAGAGCGTCATGTGAACGACGCATACCACGTTTTGAACGGGATTTTTTATTCTGTTGAACAGCCATTGATCTGTCTCCTGGATTACTTGCTCTTCAGTTTTTCTAACACTGCAAATGGATTCGGACGTTCTTGTTGAGCGTCTGCAATCTCGCCAACGGCCATATCGTTGGAACCCGCATGACATGTTGCCACATCATGGGACGGTACCAATGGCACAGCCAGGATTAACTCATCTTCAATCAGTGAATGAAGACGAACTTCGCCAATTTCATCACACTCAATAGGATCGTACGTTTCCGGGAGCTCATCGACTTCTGCCTGTGTCCGACACGGACTAAAGCAAAATTCGACCGTAACCTCCGTGGTAAACAGCGTCATGCAACGTTGACATAACAGAGTGAGCTCCGTCACAGCCTTCCCTTTCAGGTAGACTATCCCCTGTAAATCTACACCACACTCAAGCGACACTGCCACATCGGAACAGTCGCCGGCACATAATTCGTTTAATCTTTTTAACACTTTCCCAGAAACAATCCCCTGATAACTCAGACGACTGCTGGCAGCGCGAATAGGATCAATTGAAACCGGTATTTTTACTGTTTGCATAAGCAGGCGCGCATCTTATAGTTTGGAGCCTACGGAGTCAAAGAAAATATAGTGTTAACGCGAATAAAATACACGCTAACGGGGCTTGGCTTCCGCATACTCGAAATTGACGGAGGCAAATTTTACTCAAGCAGCCGCAGCTGTACAAGCAGCACACGCATAAAATAGAAGCAAACAAGGTAAGAAACCGCTAAATCTTTACTTGCTAAGCTCGCACAGAAATACCGACAATACCGCCGACGTATTAAGTACCAACACAATATAACTAACGACTGGAGAAAATGTGTCAACCACTAGCGTAATATCTCCCGCAAGACCATTGGTGTTAGCGTCTACCTCTAGTTTTCGTAAGACGCTGTTACAAAAACTGGGACTGGAATTCATTAGCTGTGCACCATTAGTCGATGAAACGCCATTAGCAGAAGAATCTGCGCCAATGCTGGTGCAACGTCTCGCGCTGGCTAAAGCAACTGCCGGTGGCAAACTGCACCCAGGGGCGCTCTGTATAGGTTCTGATCAGGTCGCCGTCATTGACGGGAAAATTATCGGCAAACCACATACAGAGGCGAAAGCCTGCGAGCAATTGGCACAGGCATCAGGCAAAGCTATCACCTTTTATACTGGGCTGGCGCTATATGATGATCGAACAGGCGATGCCGAAGTGATACTCGAACCCTTTACCGTACACTTTCGCCAATTGACGACACAGCAAATTGCCAACTATGTTAAGCGCGAACAACCCCTATCTTGCGCGGGCAGTTTTATGTGTGAAGGCCTAGGGATAGCCTTGTTTGAACGCTTACAGGGGGACGATCCCAATAGTTTAATTGGCTTGCCCTTGATTGCCCTCACTCGGCTGCTAGCCAATAAAGGTATAGATGTACTCGGCTAGCCGCTCAGGCGGTTAACACCGATAACAGTGCTAATGGCTCACTGATAATGGCTTTGGGATTTTGTAACTGCAATTTTTCGCAACTATGGGCGCCGTAACTAACACCAACCGCAGCCACACCTGCAGCATTTGCCATCTGCAGATCCAATATAGAATCGCCCACCATCAACGCCCGTGATGCTGGCACTCCGGTATGGGCCAGCAGTTGCTGCAACATATCAGGATGCGGCTTGCTGTGGGCTTCATCGGCACAGCGGCTGAGGTGAAAAAACTGATCCAATCCTGTCTGTTGCAAAGAACGATCCAGTCCTGGACGTGATTTACCGGTGGCAACCGCCAATTGGTATTGCTGCTGTTGTAACTGCGTTAATAGTTCCGTGATACCGTGATAAAGCGGCGTGGCAACATGCGCTTGGCGCTGGTAATTATCTCGGTAACTCTGCTGCATTAACGGATATTCCTGGGAAGGTCTCCCAGGAAATAGCGTCTGCATCGCTTGCGCCAGTGACATGCCGATAATGTCCCGCTGCGCGGCTTCTGGCGGCTCGATAAACCCCATATCACGAGCCACGTTGCGCAGGCATGTAAGAATACGGCCGATGGAATCCATCAAGGTGCCGTCCCAGTCAAAAATAATCAGATCGTAATGTTTCATCAATACCGCTCAAAAATCGCTAAAACGCACCACTGGCTACACCCGCGAGAGTTTATTCAGCAGCTGTTGCAATTCATCGTCCAGAGGCGCCTGGACTTCGGTTACCACGTCGGTTTCTGGATGAATGAAACGCAGTTGTGCCGCATGTAGAAACAGGCGACTCAGCCCCAGAGCTCGCATACTGTCATCAAATTTCTGCTCGCTGTATTTTTCATCACAAGCAATCGGGTGCCCAACATACTGACAATGAACGCGGATCTGATGGGTACGGCCGGTGACAGGACTGGCTTTAATGAGCGTTGCCCCCTCGTAACGCTGCATGATACGAAAATGGGTTTCCGACGGTTTGCCTTCACTATTCACCCGTACGATACGTTCGCCGGAGGGTAGCGTAATTTTCAACAAAGGTGCTTTTATTACTCGGTCATGGCTTTGCCACTCACCACGAACTAATGCCAGATAGTCCTTCTGCATCTGCTTATTGCGTAACTGATCATGCAGATGCCTTAAGGCGCTGCGCTTTTTAGCCACCAATAACACACCTGAGGTTTCTTTATCTATCCGGTGTACCAACTCCAGAAACTTCTGTTGCGGACGTAAAGCGCGCAAGGCTTCAATCACACCGTAGTCGACTCCACTACCGCCATGCACGGCAATCCCAGCAGGTTTATTCAGCACCAGAATATGCTTATCTTCATACAGAATTCTGGGTTCTAATTGCGATACCCGATGCAAATTCGCAGAGGGTGCCTGGCGCGGGTTATCTTCGCTGACTCTAACTGGCGGAATGCGCACTTCATCGCCAATCGCTAATTTGAATTCCGGCTTGATACGTTTTTTATTGACCCGCACTTCGCCTTTGCGAACGATGCGGTAAATCATACTTTTGGGCACACCTTTTAATTTTGACAGCAGAAAATTATCAATGCGCTGACCGACATTGTCTTCATCAATAGTCAGCAATTGTACCTGTCTGGCGGTAGATTCTTGGTTATTCATAACTCATGCGCGAAAAAAGAAAGCGTCTCATTGTACATGATGTACCGCTATTTGATTGCTCTAATTTTTCATTTCGGCTATATTTCAGCAGCGAACATTGGCTTAGCCTAGCCTAGAAGTTAGTAATTCCACTGTTCACTTTCTGGTCAGATAGAAGTTAACCTTACAAATTTTGGTAGCATCTCATTGATTTGCAGGCTGTTGTTAAAAGCTTATAAGATAAATGGCGCTTTTACAGTCAAACCAACAAAGAACAAGTATTTTGGGTTCTCTTCACACAAAAACCAGGCCATTTAAAAGAATTTTATTATTAACCAGTTATCAAACGACTACGTGCGAAATTGGCATTACTGGACAGAATGTAAAGAATTTATGGGGTTGGTTGATGTTTTACAACGAATTCCTTGTTTTTGTAATCATTGAAAAATAAGCCATAAATAGGATGCGACACGCAGTGACTGCGTCTAACAGCTAATGCGCACCTTCGCCTGGGACGCTGCCGTGAGGCACTAGTAATAATACCCGAGGCCCGTAATGCAGCGACACTGAGATGTTTGATGACCCATTGAGAAGAATGACGTCATCATGAAAAGGATGCTAATTAATGCAACTCAATCTGAAGAGTTGCGTGTTGCCCTCGTAGATGGGCAGCAGTTGTACGATCTGGATATTGAAAGCCCCGGTCACGAACAGAAAAAAGCCAATATTTACAAAGGCAAAATTACCCGCGTAGAACCCTCTCTCGAAGCCGCATTTGTCGATTACGGTGCTGAGCGTCATGGCTTTCTGCCATTGAAAGAGATTGCCCGCGAATATTTCCCCAAAGGTTATTCATTCCAGGGCCGCCCTAGCATTAAAGAAGTGGTCAGTGAAGGCCAAGAAGTGATTGTTCAAATTGATAAAGAAGAACGTGGCAACAAAGGTGCCGCGCTTACGACCTTTATCAGCTTGGCCGGTTCTTATCTGGTATTGATGCCCAACAATCCTCGTGCTGGCGGTATCTCTCGTCGCATAGAAGGTGATGAGCGCACCGAACTGAAAGAAGCCATGTCAGAACTGGAAGTCCCCAATGGCATGGGCCTTATTATTCGTACGGCGGGTGTTGGCAAAGCCGCGGCAGAGTTGCAGTGGGATTTAAAAATCCTGTTGCAGCACTGGGCCGCCATTCAAGATGCCGCTGCCAGTCGCCCAGCACCGTTTCTTATTCACCAGGAAAGTAACGTCATTGTACGCGCTATCCGTGATTATCTGCGGCGCGAAGTCGGTGAAATTCTGATTGATCATCCTAAAGTGTTTGAACGTGCGAAAGAGCATGTCGCACTGGTACGTCCCGACTTTGTTGAACGAGTCAAACTCTACAAAGCAGAAGTGCCGCTGTTCACTCACTACCAGATTGAGTCACAGATTGAATCCGCCTTCCAACGTGAAGTGCGACTGCCCTCCGGCGGGTCTATCGTTATCGACCCAACTGAAGCCTTAACCTCTATCGATATCAACTCTGCCCGCGCTACCAAAGGGGGAGATATTGAAGAAACGGCACTGAACACCAACCTAGAAGCGGCCGATGAGATTGCCCGGCAATTACGGTTGCGTGACCTAGGTGGCCTGATCGTTATCGACTTTATCGATATGACACCGGTACGCCATCAGCGCGAAGTAGAAAATCGCCTACGTGACGCCGTACAGCATGATCGTGCACGCATTCAGTTGGGGCGCATCAGTCGTTTTGGCCTGATGGAAATGTCCCGCCAGCGTCTGCGTCCATCATTGGAAGAATCTGCGGCCCATATCTGTCCTCGTTGTCATGGACAGGGCACTATCCGCGGCACCGAGTCATTGGCATTGTCCATTCTGCGCCTGATTGAAGAAGAAGCGATTAAGGACAACACCACTCAAATTGAAGCCATTGTGCCGGTCGATGTAGCCGCCTTCTTACTGAACGAAAAGCGTAAAGCTATTCGTATCACAGAAGAACGTCACGATGTTGAAGTCTATATCATCCCAGATCCTAACATGACCACACCAGATTACCGGGTGGTACGTCATCGTGACGATGATGAAATTGATGAGGCCAGCTATAAACGCGTTGAAACGCCGCAGTCTCAGTTATATGAACCACGCAAGCTGGAACGAGCCGCAACCCCACAACCCGTCCTTAGTGGTTTTGCGACACCTGCCGCCCCGGTGGTAACAACCCCAGCGCCTAAAGCAGCACCGGTTAAAGCTAGCAAAACGACAGTGGAACAAGTCAAACCTGGTTTACTGAGCCGTTTATTCAAAACACTGGCGGCCATGTTTGCATCCTCTGAAGCAGAACCCCGTCAAACAAGTGAAAAAACGACCAGCGAAAAACGACCTGATGGTGACAATAAACGTCGTCAATCTCGTGGCAATGATCGCAATGACCGTAACAATCGCCGTCGCCGACCTGCACAGATTAAAGACAAAGAGACGGAAGAAGTCAGCGCGGTTACCTCGGCAGTGGTGGAAGATAATAAAACAGCCGATAAACCAGCACGCAAACGTCCGGCAAAAAACAGCCGCAACACCGACAAAGTTGATGCAGGTAAAGCCAAAGAAACCAAGGACAAAGAAGATAATACTCGCAACAAATCGGCTAAAGCAGACATCGTCGAAGAGCCGATCCAAGAAGTTGTTCGTGAGCGGCGTCAGCGCCGGGATCTGCGCCGCAAAGTGCGTATTGAGAAACAACCAACGGAAGACGTTGCAATTGCACAGCCAGATGCTGAAGTGGTAGCAAACACCGCTCAAGCAAGCGCTGCGGTTGAAGAAAAACCCGCACGTCGCAGCCGCAAGCCCGAAGCAAAAGCTGTCACTAATGAACTTGTAGATAGTGTTGAAGTAGATAAGACAGCAAACCGTACTGAAACAGCACAGCCTGTTGTTATAGAAACCGCTGATTCAGTAATCGTAGAATCCGAAGTAGCAGAAGTTGCTGAAGTGCAAGTCGCTACGCCGGAAGCTGACGCTGACATGACTGTTACCGAAACCGAAGGTGCTAGTGATACTGACGCTCAAGACAATAATAGCAAGCGTGAAGGTCAGCGCCGCAATCGTCGCAGTCCGCGTCACTTGCGAGCTGCCGGACAGCGCCGCCGTCGTGATGAGCAGAAAGACACCGCAAATACCGAAACTACAGTAAACGCTGAAGCCGAAGAGTCTGCCGCCGCAACTGCACCTGTACAACAACAGATTGCGTTGGAACTGGGTAGCGAGCAAACGGCGTCAACGATAGCGGAAGTCACAGCTGCCGATGAGGGTGCTACCCGCAAGGTTGAAGCGGAGCCCGCCCCGGTAGCTGATGATGTACAACCGCAGGTTTCTGCGGCGCAAGACTCGCCAGTCGCAGGCACAGAAACAACGGTGAGCAACGTTGCCGAACCTGAAAATACTGCATCTGCAGCCCCTGCTGAAGTTGTCGAAACACCCGCAGTAGTTGCTAAGACTGAGTCGCCAGAAGTTCAAAAAGAAGCAACGCCCCCAACAACGACACCACAGGCCGAGCCCAAGAGTGATGTCACTGCAGAGGCGAAAGTTGAAGAAGTGGCAGTCACCGTGGAAACACCAACGGTAACAACGGTAACGGACAGCTCGGCAGAGGCGGAAGACACTGTCACAGTTGAAGAGACTCAGCTTGCTGAGGCTGCCGCTGTGGTTCACGCCAGCAGTGCGGCATCAGCCCCAATGGCAAAACCAAGTGCTGCGGCGCCTAAATCCGTAAAAGTTGCGATGCCAGCAGCCGCAGAGGAGGCACAGCTAGCAACTCCGGCTCAGATAACAGAGCCTGTGGCGACAGTGAGTCGCTTCAGCGCGATGGTGGGAGCCAGCATGTCCAAACCGCAGGTTGAAGTCAGAGCTAAGGTGGAGGTACCTCACGGCCACGAATATCAAGCCGAAGATATGCCAGTAACACCTAAGCACAATGCAGGCAATGCTGCGACGTCGGATATGGCAAAGCCTGAGTAATTCTCGAAACTGAGTAAAAGCCATGCCTTAGTGCATGGCTTTTCTTTTGGATGTACCGCATAGTTTCCGTTACCGCTTCTCTGTCAGCCATTACCGCTTATTTTTAACCAGTTGAAGAAACGCCAACACACGTTGGGCCAGATACCTGCCAACAACAACCAACCATCATGCAAAACTGGGAATAATCATCCCCGCTTAGAAACCAACGGTCCGGCTATTTTTGCTCATCCTTGTTTTGCCAATCAGCAAAATAGTGACGAAGTTTCGCCAGTTTGGGGCCAATCACCAACGAGCAGTAAGGTTGTTGCTGATGACCGGCATAATAGTCAAGGTGTTCGGCTTCTGCCGGGAAAAACCCTTGATAGGCACTGAGTTCAGTTACAATACCCGCGCGATATTCACCGCTTTGCGCCAACACTTTAATATAGGCATCTGCAATCGCAAGCTGCTGCGCATCATGGGCAAAAATCACCGAGCGGTACTGCGTGCCCACATCGTTACCTTGACGATTCAGCGTGGTCGGATCATGGGCGGCAAAAAATACTTCCAGTAATTGCTCATAGCTGATCTGTGTGGGATCAAATACCAGTTGCACCACTTCAGCATGACCGGTATCTCCGCTACACACTTGGCGATAATGGGCGGTACTCTGCTCGCCTCCGGCATAACCAGGAGTCACTTGCAAAACACCGTGCAACGATTTGAATACCGCTTCTGTGCACCAGAAGCAACCACCGCCAAAGGTTGCCAATGCAGTGGAAGACTCTGCCGCCTCAGCAGCGTCTGCAGCTTCAAACACCATCGATACCGAATTGACGCAGTGTCGCAGATTTTTCGGCGTCAGATATTCACCGGTAAACACATGACCAAGATGACCGCCACAGTGAGCGCACAGGATTTCGGTGCGTTGGCCATCGGCATCCGTTTTTCTGGTGACCGCCCCTGGAATTTCGTCATCAAAAGCTGGCCAGCCACAGTGTGCCTCAAACTTGTGTTCAGAGAGATACAAAGGTGCCCCACACTTACGGCACAAATAACGCCCGTTCGCCGTATGGCGATAGTACTTGCCGCTAAAGGGTCGCTCGGTGCCCTTCCCTTCAATGACATAACGTTCCAAGTCATCTAGTGGTGGCATGGTTTTCATGGGATTACTCCTGCATTGATCAGCGCTATTCTCAATACCGCACTGCTGCCGCCTAAGTGACGGCGTTACACTTGTGATCGTGATCACTTTACGTTGCCGCTGTTACAACATCAAGGTAGACTTGCGACCGAACCAACGCCGGACTAAAACTTCTACAATAATCTTTTGTACCGCAGCCTCTTCAGGTACACCGGCAGCCATTTTATATGACAAACGCAGGGTAAACATGAAATTAGAAACCATAGACTTTCGTGCGGCAGATGCACCACAACGTTTTGTTGAGTCGCTGCACCACACCGGTTTTGGCGTGTTGAGCAACCATCCTATTGCACAACAACTGGTACAAGAAATTTATCAAGAATGGCAGGCTTTTTTCCTTTCGGAAGCCAAAGAACAATACCTGTTTAATCCTAGCACCCAAGACGGATTTTTCCCGTCACGCGTTTCGGAAACCGCCAAGGGTTATAGTGTTAAAGATATCAAAGAGTACTTCCATGTTTATCCTTGGGGACAGATCCCGCCTGAGCTAAAAACCAAGATTCTGGATTACTACCAGCAAGCCAATGCCTTTGCCGCACAGCTATTAGATTGGGTCGAACGTTACTCTCCGACAGCAGTTGCCGCCAACTACAGTGAACCACTGTCGCAGATGATTAAAGACAGCCAGAAAACGCTGCTACGAGTGCTGCATTACCCGCCAATGACGGGTAATGAAACGCCGGGCGCTATCCGCGCTGCGGCCCATGAAGACATCAACCTGCTCACCGTACTGCCCGCCGCAAATGAGCCGGGATTACAGGTTAAATCGCTGGAAGGCGAATGGCTGGATGTGCCCAGTGATTTTGGCAATATCATCATCAATATCGGCGATATGTTACAGGAAGCGTCCGGCGGTTATTTTCCGTCTACCACTCATAGAGTGATAAATCCTAAAGGTGCTGACATGGCCAAATCGCGGATTTCGCTGCCATTGTTTCTGCACCCTCGGCCAGAAGTTGTGTTATCGGAACGGTATACAGCAGACAGCTACCTGCTAGAACGCCTCCGAGAGCTTGGCGTTATCTGAGACTACGCTTAGCGCCTGCGGGCGCTTTTTGCTAAATGGGATGGTACAATACGCGACTTTTCAGATTCAGCAGGAACAAGCGATGGCGGTTCAATGGTATCCGGGGCATATGCACAAGGCCCGCAAAGAGATTGAAGAGGCAATGCCACAAATCGATCTAGTGATCGAGGTGCTGGATGCCCGCATTCCCTACAGCAGCGAAAACCCTATGGTGGCCAAGCTGCGTGGTGACCGACCTTGTATAAAATTGCTGAATAAAGCCGATTTGGCCGATCCGCAAGTGACCGCCCAATGGATTGAATATTTAGAGCGAGAACAAGGGGTTAAAGCTCAAGCCATCTCAACCACCTTGCAGCCAGGGGCCTTAAAGGCGCTACCAGATCTGTGCCGTAAACTAGTGCCACAAGCCGAAGGTAATGTACGCGACATCCGCACCATGATCATGGGCATCCCCAATGTAGGCAAATCCACCATCATCAATACGCTGGCGGGTCGGGTCGTGGCAAAAACCGGTAATGAACCGGCGGTGACTAAAGGCCAGCAACGTATCAATCTGAAAAACGGTATTGTACTGTCTGATACCCCAGGCATCCTGTGGCCCAAAGTGGATAACGAGGCATCAGGTTATCGTTTGGCAGTGACTGGTGCCATCAAAGATACTGCGATTGAATATGACGATGTTGCCATGTTTGCCGCTGGTTATTTCCTGGCAGCCTATCCAGAACAGATCAAAGAACGTTATAAGCTGGATGAATTGCCGCAAACCGATATTGAACTGCTAGAAGAGATTGGTCGCCGCCGTGGCGCATTGCGCTCTGGTGGTTATCTGGATCTGCATAAAGCATCAGAATTGTTATTGCATGAATACCGCGCCGGGAAAATTGGCTTACTGTCGCTGGAAACGCCAGCCATGGCCGAAAAAGAGAAGGTCGAAGTTGCTGAAATGCTGGCGCTGAAAGAAGCTGAAAAAGAAGCTCGCCGCGCTGAACTAAAACGTAAGCATTCCGGTAAACGCCATTAATCAACATTATTTCCCAATCATCCCAATAAATCACCACCTGCCACGGCAGGTGGTTGGTCGCTAATCAGTAAGTCCGACGTCCCAGCACAGTTTTGGCCACTGGTCGAATGAGATAACCAGTGACCTCACCTGATCTATACTCATATTAACGTTTACTGCGTGCTTGGATCCAACGATGACTTATGAATTACAGTTGAGATATCCGCAGGATGCACCGGAACGCTTGGAAGCACTGTTTTCTTACCTGAATGACTGGCATGAATATGAGCATAACGCCGAGGCTCATGCTATCGAGATCACCCTTTCTGAAGAAATAGTAGACAGCGAGCTACACATTCTGCAAAAGCACTTCCCTTGGGTTGATGTTCAGCAGTTTGTCTCTATCAATTAACGGATTTTCTGTAGTGGTGTCAGTAATAGCGTCATTGCTCACAGCAACTCTAGGTCGCGCCAGAGGATCCCCACAAGACGCGGGGGTATCTGGCGGTCACTGAGGTAATCTCAAACTAAAGCTCGTCAGCCAGCCGGCCTAAAATGTGCCATGGCATCCTTCACATCATCACACACTCGCCACGCCATGTTTTAGTTCGTGACAAAATCAAAGAGTGGCTAAATGCAAACGATCATTGCCACTTTTTGTCATGACGCGATTTTCGATGATAAATCGAGTGCTCATGCTGCCAGCAATGACGGTTGTCTGTATTCACCTTGCCGCTCCAATCATTGATCAAAGAGCAAACCTTTCACCAAGGTTTTATTTCAGTGGTCGGATTGGTTGACGGCGTAACAGTATTGGCTGCAGGAACAGTCGCTGTTTCATGGGTTAATTGATAGTCAGATCTCAGTCGAAGGAATCTGGCAAACCTGGGTTTACCTTTACTGGTTAACCCCGAGTACGCAAAAGTGACCCAACTACCGATGGCCGGAGGATTAGCGCGTTCAGCATCGCTAAAGCCGCTGCCGAGACGAAATTGCACACCAGTTGCTGTCTCCACCAGTAATGCCCCCATCATGCCTTGGTATTTGCCCTTACCTGGCAGCACCGCCAGCACCTGCGCCTCATCATCCAGCACCGCTTTGAGTTTAAACAGATTATCACTGCGACCACTGGTATACAGCGCATTGCGGCGATGCAGCATCAAACCTTCGCCACCGCGGGCCAGAACCTCTTTCAACCAACGCTGTAACTCAGCATTATCCGCAATGTCACGCTGCGGGATCACCGTAAGGTAAGGTGTAAACTCAGAAAATGCGACAAACTGCTGGTAACGCTCTGAAAAACCGCCAGCAATGGTGGGCGCATCAAACAGATACAGTTTGATGGCACGCCAAGCTTCATCGTTGCCCTTGCTTCTAGCGGCGGCAGAGACCGCCTCAAAACTGCCGTAACCACCCCATAATTCGCCTTCTAACGGCTGTGGTGGAAATCCTTGGGTAAACCATTCTGGTGCATTAATCACCAATCCCGAACGACTCAGCAGCCGCGAGCCGTCCCAGCGCGCCCTGACGCCATCCAATTTTTCACTGACTAAAAAAGCACGGATATCGTCCTGCGACTGCCAGACTTTAGCAAGTTCCGGCGCAGGCATAGTGGCGGCCACAACCAGAGGTATCACTAGCCATCCGGCTATTATGCCAAGCAGTATTGCGAATTTTGTTGCTGAGATAATTAAGCGCATTGTCGGCCTCCATGCCTGAATGGGTATTGTGACAGTCTAGCGTATCACCCCGCAGAGAGGTAAATCATCGCTGACACTTTCCCTAGCGGCAACAGATGGTATACTGTCGCGGTTTTTTCGCCGCAACCCAGTAGATGACTGTGATTGTGGGGTATTTCCTCTAGTTTGGGCCCATATCGAGATTATGAAACCAGCCAATAACCACGGGATTAAGCGAATTTTTCGTGCAACCGGTTTTTCCATGCAGGGACTTAAATCAGCTTGGGTGCATGAAGCCGCATTCCGTCAGGAAGCAATCCTGGCGCTGCTCATGCTGCCATTTGCCTTATGGGTAAACGTACCTACTGTTGAAAAGCTTTGGCTGATCCTAACAGTATTTATTGTGCTGATCGTCGAATTGCTGAACTCCGCCGTGGAAGCGGTGGTGGATCGCATCGGCGATGAATATCATCCGCTCAGCGGCCAAGCCAAAGACATTGCCTCAGCCGCGGTCTTTATGAGTCTGTGCCTATGTGGTGTCACTTGGTTGGTTATCTTGTGGCCTTTGCTAAAGGCCGCAATGTAAAGGCGTTCCGCATCATATCTGCGCTTTCAAATAATTGACTGCCTGTATAATCTGCGGCAGACGATCGTTGCCGGTCAGATAAGAGACATAAACATTACGACGGATAGTGTCAGTAGCTGGCACCCAATGCAGTTGTCCTTTATCAATATAAGGTTGCACCATTTTCTGAGGCAGAAAAGCACTGCCGCCATTATTCAATAGGAAGTCCAGTGCAATTCTAGCTGAGCCGGTATGCAGCACTGGCAACGGCAGCTCAGTAAAATCACGCGCATGTTGAATATTAAAGGCGGTGCCCCAGTCAACTTTGATGTATTGCTGTTGCAGCACTTCCGCTAATGAGTTGATGGCAATATTACTCACCAGCCCCAACACCACTTCGCCCACCTGCAGTAACTCAAACTCTTCCAGTTTGGGGGGATCAAATGAAATCGCCAGATCTAAGGTACGTTCCATCAGTTGCCGAGTCATCACCGACTGATTTTGCACTTCGGTGCGTAATGCTACTCCGGAAAGTCCCTTATGCAGCCCCTGCAGATAGTCTTGCAGGTAAGCGTCCCAAATATTAGGGGCCGCACCAATTGCCAGTTGTACAGATTGTACCTGGCTCAACGACACATCTTGCTTGGCGCGCTCCCACGCCAGCAACACCGCTTCTGCATGCACCAGCATACGTTCACCAGCAGGCGTGGGCTGAATGTTATTCCGCTGCCGTTCAAACAGCTCCACCCCCAGAATCATCTCCAGTTGTTTAACGCGAAAGGAAACAGCACTCCGAGTCAGGTAGAGATTTTCAGCGGCTTTGCCAAAATGACGCGTGTGTGAGACTTCCAGAAAAGTCTTAAGCAGATCGGTATCCATAAAAATTCTTTATCAAACAAGACAAATTTTTTTGATTTATAAATCAATCATACTAGCCAATACTCTGCTTGCAAATCTCTGTCACCGGTAATTTTGCAAGGATATGACCATGTTAACTACGACTTCTTCATCATCGTCAGTGCCACAGAACAACGCCGTGAACTTTTCCTCGACACGCCGTTTCTATGATGATGCTAACTTTCCCAAAGGTTTCCGTCGTTGTGGGGATTTTACCCAAAAAGAAGCCGAGCTGCTTGAGGCACATGGCGTTGCCATGAAATCACTGGCAGATGGCAGTCTATTGCCCCGCACCATTGATGAACAACGTTTTGTTGATGTCGTCAAGGGATTGCAGGCAGCATCCAGCCCGATGGAAAAACTCTGGATAAAATACACCACGTTGGCGCAAGGACGGCCGTTTTATGCGGTTGTTGGCACCAATCTGGTTCGGCCATCTGAAGCCGACGTATATCTGGATTTGTTGGACACCGATTCCGATGTTGCTGACGAAGATGAGGAACCCCAAGCGGAAGAGAAGGCCTGATCTTTGCGCTTAGCTCACTCAGAATAAGGGAGGAGTTAAGCCTCCCTTATGTTATTACCGCAAGCGTTACAGCCCATCCTGAGCGCGGCGCTTTTTAAAATCTGACGCTTCTAGCCATTTAGGCCAGTCATCGCTATTGGCCAGTTTGTCGAGGATATCACTCATTAAATCCAGATCCTGCGCTACACCGCCTAAGTTCCAGTTAGGGTCGTAACGGTCTGCGGGCTGGTGATATTTATGGGCAATATAATCTGGGTCAGTATCACCAAGACTGAGAAACAGCAATCCCGGCACCCCTTCTTTTGCTAATGCAAAATGATCCGAGCGGAACATCAGACCATTCTGCGGTCTGGGATCAGCTTTGACTTCACGCCCCTGCGCTTTGGCGGCATCGGCAAGATAACCTTCCAACTCAGAAACGCCCTCGCCGTAGCGCAAAACGTAGTGGGTGGGCTTGCCAACATTCATGCCATCGATATTGAGAAATGCCACCAATTGTTTAGTAGGAACTGGTGGATGCTCCGCAAAATACTGCGCGCCCAATAAACCGTTTTCCTCTGCAGTAAAATTGGCAAACAGTATAGAGCGTTTAGGCGCAGCCTTACCTTGTAAGCCTTTAAAGTGACGCGCTAACGCCAACACGCCAGCGACTCCCGAAGCGTTATCAACCGCACCGTGGTAGATGGCTTCTTTGCCATCAACTATGGCCTTGCCCAGATGATCCCAATGGGCATGCATCACCAGCCATTCATCTGGCTGCGTTGTGCCTGGCAATAATCCAGCAACGTTATGGGAAGTGGCCAATTCGATGTGATTGTTGATAGTCAGATTAGCCTGCAACGGCAACGTAACCGCTTTAAAACCCTTTTTTACGGTAGTCAGCTTTAACTGGTCGTAGTCCAATCCTGCCGCCTTAAAAATCTGCTGCGCCACATTGTGCTGGATCCAGCCCATGACGCCGATATGCGAAAGATTTTTATGGTCATCGACCAAGGTGTATTTGCTGTTGGTGTTGCTGCTCTCTACCACATTCCAGCCATAGGCGGCAGGCGCAGTTTCATGCACGATAAACACCGCCTTAGCCCCCTGCCGCGCGGCCTCCTCATATTTATATGTCCAGCGGCCATAATAGGTCATGGCGTTGCCTTTAAACACCTGCGGGTCTTGAGTAGCAAAGCCAGGGTCATTCACCAGCACAATAACGGTTTTGCCTTTGACATCAACACCGGCATAGTCATTCCAGCCGTATTCCGGCGCGTTAATCCCATAGCCGACGAAGACCACATCGCTGTTAGCCAACTGCACCTGCGGCACTACCTGCTCGGTACGTGCGGTAAAATCACGACCATTGGTAAACGTCAGACCACCGACCCGCAATTGCATCTGCTGATCCGCCGTGATTTTGGCCATCGGCACATCCTGTACGTAACTGTCACCGAATCCGGGCTTCAACCCTATTTCGCGAAACGATTTTTCCAGATAACTGATGGTGAGCTTTTCGCCTTCAGACAAGGGGCCACGCCCTTCAAACTTATCACTGGCAAGCGTTTTAACATCCTGCCGATAGGTGGGTGCATCAAAGTGAAAAGTGGCGGCATTGACAGCTGGCAAGCATAAGATGCCCAGCAAACCGACCAGATGTGAGGGTTTCACTACTTATTCCTTACTTTCGATATTTTTCCGTTGGATTTTCATTGTAACAGCGAATAAGCTGCCGACAATCTTAACCTCGGGCAACCTACTGTAAAATTGTAATAAGTTGCTCGCAACGTGTTAACATGTCGGCATAACCATCGGCGGCAACATCAATGACCCAGTCACTACTGCAGCAAGCGGCAAAATATCTGAAAAAAGCACTACCGTTGATGCTTAAATATCAGATACCGACTACGCCCACCAACTATACGTTGTGGTACACCTATGTCAGTGAACAGAACTCACAACTCAATTCACAGCTTGATGAAGTGATAGCGCAATACCAAACCTGTCCGCCCACCACCGCAGAAGTGCTGTACCAGCAGCATATCGGCGATCCGAAAGACCTTGACGTACATAATCTACGACAGAATATGGAAGCGATGACCACGGAACTGTCGCAATCGCTACGTGATACCAGTATCGATACTGATTCGTTCCGCAACAAACTGGAAGCAAACTTTGGTAAGCTGAGTCTGTTAGAGCAAGAGGCCATCAGTCTGGAGCAGGTGATGGACATGGTGCGGAATCTGGTACAAGACTCGGATGACATTATCAACAGTACCGCCTACTTTACCCATCAGTTGGATAAAGCCCAGCAAGAAATCGAAGCATTGCGGCAACGGCTGTCAGCGGCAGAACACGACGTCATGTATGATGCCCTAACCGGTTGTTTTAACCGTCGCGCCTTTAATCTGGATCTGAATGCGCTGCTGCAACAATCGCCGGAAGGCACCTGTTTAATCCTCAGCGATATCGATCATTTCAAAGAGTTTAACGATACCTACGGCCATGTGTTGGGCGATCAAGTATTAAAAGCGGTATCCAAGCGAATGCAAGATAGTTGTCGTGACGGTATCAAACTGTACCGTTTTGGCGGTGAGGAATTTGCCGTTATTGTGCCGAAAAGTCGGCAGCGCATTGCCAGACAGCTCGCTGAATCGATGCGACGCTCTCTGGAAAAAGTAACCGTGCGGGATAGAAAGCAACACGCCAGTGTGGGTAATATCAGTGCCAGTTTCGGTGTCAGTGAGTGGCAGCCCAAAGATTCAACTGCCAGTCTGATTGAACGTACTGATCAACTTTTGTATGAAGCCAAACGTCTGGGACGTAACCGGGTGATGCCCATAAACGGCTGACCTGACGCAAGTCCCAAGTTTAATTTACTGCATTGGCCGATGACAATGGCGCTTCCTGTTCACTCGGTATGGCCTGTGGCACTTCACGTTGTTTGTTCAAAACCGGGTTAGCATACATCGCCAGAAAAATTTGTTGTTGGTCACTGGCAATCGACTGCAGCCGCCGCTGAAATTGCGCGGTCTGTTGCTGGCAATCCGTTAAAGCAACCATATCCTTTGCCGTATAGTCTTTGCCTGTCATTTGCTGATACGCCAGCAGATTACTGGGATACAAGCGGTAATTTTGCCAGATCTGGCGGTCTATCTCGGCCGCTACCGCCTCAGCGTTGGCGTAATCGCCCTGTAAAGGCTCGCCAAAAGCCAGATGTACATGCCCTTTGAAACCAGCAATCCCGGCGGCGATGCTGGCAATATCCTCATGGGCCTGTTTGCGATATTCCCCCGTCTGACACAAGCTGAACAACTCTTGGGTTTTAGCGGCATCACAAGGATCCCACTCATAGGAGATAGCCACCGGCACAATGTTAAGCTCGCGGATATAGTCGGCATATTCCTGTGTTTTAGGGCGATTTAACGTCAACATCGAGATAATCGCGGCATTAGTGCAGTCGTTACCATCTTTTGCCCGCCCTTCTCTTTGCGCTAACCACACATGGCTATGCTCCTGCTGCAACGAATGCTGAATAAAAGCCGATAATTGCTTTGATGCTTTGAGTTTTTCCCTTGGGCTAGTTGCTGAACGTTTCACAATAAAGCTCTTGTTCAAGCGCATCAAATCCGCCACATACGGCTTGGTGAGCAGATTATCCCCAATAGCAATCCGCACGGTTTGTTGGCCGTACTGATACAACGCCATATTCACGAATGCCGGATCTAGCGCAATATCTCGATGATTGCTGATAAAAAGGTACGCCTTATCCGTTGGTAATCGGTCAAACCCTGAAACCGATAGTTCGGTGACAGTGGCATCCATCATTCGCTGCATGTAGCGGGCAACCACCAATTGCACCTCTGTCACAGAGGTTAATTGTCCTAGCTGCCGCCGCAGATGGCGGCGCACCGCCCAAGCCATTACAGCGGGTAGCCAGCGGGATAATCGAGGGAAACGCCAACGAGCCAGAACTAGGCTCAGATCGGGACTGTCCATGATTCGCGCCAGAACCTCAGACACCTCGCCATCATGGTACGGGCGAATGTCATCAAAGCAGCAGTTGTCAGTCATTGCAGAAGTTACGCCTAAGCCTTTGTTCGTGAAGGTAATGCCAAAACAGTGGCGACCAGAATAAAACCGCCAAGATACCGGAAAGTATCTCCAAATTCTATATCACCGGCCACAAAGCATTAGGAACGAACGGTCACCTATGGGCTCACTGCAGCTATATTGGTATTCCAAAGCTCTTGCAACTAAATAAGTAGCGTTGACACGCATAACACCATCCATGAGGCTCCACCACGTCATCCCTGACGCGGAGGGTAGACTTATCAGATAACCTCTATTCCTCGGGTGACACGCAATTAGGAACAGCTATTTAGGTGGCTATCATCAGCCAGAGCGTTAACGTTTTAGCCGCTGGTATATTGAGATTCACCACGACAAGGAACACGCCCGTAGCATCAACAGCTACAGCGACTCTTTTTGATTTTCCCGACAAAACGCTATGTCAGGCAGAATGCTGCAAAGGTATGAATTCTTCCGCTTCCACTAAAAAACGTAATTCCGCACCGCCCGTTAAGGCATTAAAGGGGTAACAGGTCACCAACGTCAACAGCGATTCGTCGCCATTGGCCAACCACTGGGTTTGTGACTCATGGACGATACGGGTAGCTCGGATTCGGTAAAAATGTGTGTCACCGTTCATCGTCTGCAACCGCACTATCTGTCCGCGCCGAGCATAAGCTAACACCGCAAAATGGGTATCTCGATGCCCAGCAATCACGGTATTTCCCAGTTCCCCAGGCTTCGCGCCGCCCATCATCTGCGCTGGGCCAAAAGCCAGATTGCGACCACTGGCCCCCGCCAATACATATAACGGCGGATTGTCACCAATCCATAATTTGGCCACAGGGTGAGTATCAGCCCAGAACCAGGGTTTGTGTGATTGCCCATCCTGCAAACTTTTATTCCAGGCATCCTCAATCAGGTACTGGGCAAACATTGCCTTAGCCTGCATATATCCTCCTTTTGCTACCAACACCAGTCCCGACAATAACAGCAGTATCATTGCCAGACTGACGCACAACGGCTTAATCTCGGCTGACCAATCACACACAAATAATGGGCGACAAATATTGGTAAATGACATCAGCAACTCCTTGTCGCTGCAAACTGCCGTTTCCAGATCCCCAGCAACATTGCGACAATAAGCAACAATGTTCCCATCAGTAGCAGTAGACGGCTGTTGGTGGCGGTTTGTGGCATGTTGCCCGGCGCTTGCCAACCGGCGGGATTCATATTGGCTACTTCGCCTACAGCATTGTGCTGAGGATCGGTATTGACTGGCGTGATGTCCACCGCCACCAAGCTGGTATAACTACTCACCAGATGGTAGGTCAGTGCCAATGCTGTGACTTGTTTAGCGGTGCGCTCAGCATTGTCACTGCTGCGGGCTAATTCCAGCGAAGCTATCTGTTGCCTTGCCCACAATAGATCCAGTCCGCGCTTATCAGTGTCAGCTTGCAACAACACCTGTTGCTGCCAAAACTGGCCTTGCAAATTGCCCGAAACAATCAACGCCTTTTGCTCAGCACTGCGCTCACGCAAACTGAGTAACATCGGCTCGCCCATATACAGATCGGGAATATGCGCCGGCCAATAGTCTGGCACCGTACCATCGGCATAATGCAACTGCACATCGGTGAGCACCGGCGCGGCAATTTTGTTGAGCAACGATACCGTCTGCTGTTCCACTTGCTGCATGTTGCCGATATAGGTGAAAGTGCCCCGCCCCAATTCCGCCGCGCGTCGCATAAAATGACTGTTGGGAGCGCTGCCAATACCGATGGTAAACAGTCGATTATTTCCCAAGCGGTCACGGATCAGCGTAAACAGCTGATCTTCATTACCCACGGCGCCATCGGTCATGAAGATCACTTGTCGCAATGCGGCTTCGGACTCATTCGCCACGGTATCACCTGTGAATGGCAACGCCAGTTGCAGTGCTTTGGCCATCTCGGTACCGCCATTAGCCTCCAAACTGCGCACAAACTGCTGCGCTAGGCCAATATTGTGTGCGGTCACCGGTAACGCCTGCGGGGCTAATGGCTGCACATCTGAGCTAAATGCCAGAATGTTGAAACTGTCCTGAGGCTTAAGACCTGACAGCGCATAAAGCACGGCACTTTTGGCTTGAGCCATCGCGTCGCCAGCCATCGAACCCGAAGTGTCGATCACTAAAATCAGTTCTCTGGGGTTGTCTGTCTGCGGTTTGACGGCCGGAGGCATCATCATAAGCAGACTGTAACGGCTGGTGTCAGGCGTATCATGATTGTCAGTGCTGTGGTTGTAGGTCTGCCCTAACTGGCTGTATAGCGCCGCTGCGGGTGCATTAGCGGCCTGCGGTTGCCAGTCCAGTACAAAGTCCCGATCTGGCAAAGCGTTCAACAGTGTAATGACCATGCTGCCATCATCCTGAGGCTGCTGTTGGATCTGATGGCTGGCAGAACTCACCGAAGCCAACGGCAGACCGGCATCCAGTACGATGTTAATGCTGGTACGGTTGGCACTGGCCTGTTCTTGTCGCAATGCCGTGTTATCCACCATGAGTGTTTGCAGCGATAACACCTCTGGCAATTTTGCTGCGGATGTCAGCATAGCTGCCGGAATATAGCGTGGCGTTAGCGTCATCGGGAATCGCAGGTTAAACTGACCATCCCGATAATCCAGCGCCTGCTGATAACTAAAACGGATCTCCAGCGTTTGTCCCGGTCCCAGATTTGCTACTTCGGCGGTAAACAGATTTGGCCGCTGCTGACTCAGCAAGCTAGCGCGCTTGCCGTCAGCTTTCGCCTGTTCATAGATCTGCCGCGCCTCTTTTCTGGGTTTGATCTGCCCTGCTATCAGCCGCTCGCCTATTTTCATCTGCAAGCTGTCCACCGCCGCATTTTCGGGCAATGGGAATAGATAGCGGCCATTGAGCCACTGCTCACTATGATTGGTGTAATGCTGGGTAACGGTAACCCGGTTGGTCAGCCCAGACACCTGCATATTCACATCGGTTTTCAAACCCGGCGCAATATTATTGTTGGTGTTATCCCCTTGCCACTCCAGCGTCCCCGCCCCCGGCCATTCGGGATTAAGCACCATATCTTCAGGGCTCTGTGTAGATGCAATAGCAGATACCGATGTCAACAAATTAAACAGCAACACCGCTAACAGCAACAGACCGCAGCCTTGCAGCAGGTCGAATAGCCAATCAGGCCACCACTGATGATTGGGCGCTAATGCCACCGCACAATCATCGCCCGTGGTCGTTGCCGCCAAAGAGGCGGAAAATTCCTTTTTCATTGGCGCATCCTCGGCTTATTGCTGATTATTGGCAGCTAATGCCGCATCGGGATTTTGCAGGCGCAGTGTCACCCGACGGTCAAAGAAATCGCCTTCCAGACTTTCTTTTTGACTCAGTGGGGCACTGGCACCATAAGCACTCGCGGTTAGACGCTCACCATCTACACCTTGCTGAATAAGAAAATCACGTACCGCTTGTACTCGCTGTTCCGATAACTGTTGGTTGAATTCTGCAGAACCTCGGCGATCGGCATAGCCAGAAAGATCCAATGTCAGTTCCGGTGCCAGGCTCATGGCATAAGCAATGTCTTTCAACTGCGCGGCAAAATGTGGTTCAATTTCTGCGGTGCCAGTGCGAAACTGCACGTTCATACCAACGGTCAACTCTTCCAGTTTGGAGACCCTTGCCGCCTGCAATGTTTTCAGTTGCCGCTGTGCTTCGGTGTATTGTGCTTGTAACTGTTCCAGTGACTGTTGTTTTTGAGTAAGCGCGGTGATTTGTATTGCCTGAGTCTCTAACGTTTGTTGCTGCGCTTGGATGTATTTGTCATCGCCAACACTTTTTCCCACCAAACTGCCACTGAACGCACCAACTATCGCGCCCACTGGTCCACCAATCACCGCGCCCAAAACCATACCGCCGCCAAAACCAACGGCGGCTTCGGTTTGATTGTCCTGACGTTCCTGAGCCATCGCGGGCAGCGTCATGAGTGAAGAGATCACTAAAGCAGAGATAATGTGCTGTTTCATTTCACGGTTTCCTTGTTGTAAACGTTAATGTGTTGAGGTGTCGATGGAGTCATTAAACCGGAGTGAAATGGCAGTGAAAGGGAGCAAAAGTGGCAGTTCGGCGATCAATTGTGGCAACAAAATGGCATTTGCCTACAGGCGCTTTTTTATCAGGCAATTTGTTGTATAGTCACGGCTAATCACTCAGAACAAGAGATTTCCGCGCATATGAAACGCATCGCTATCGTGGAGGATGAAGCCGCCATTCGTGAGAACTATAAGGACGTATTACAGAATCAGGGCTATAACGTGCAAGGTTATGCGAACCGCGCTGAGGCGATGTTAGCGTTCAATACTCGGTTGCCAGATCTGGCCATTATTGATATTGGGCTGGAGCATGAAATTGATGGTGGTTTTACCCTGTGTCAGGCGTTGCGGGCCATGTCCGGGACTCTGCCAATTATCTTCCTGACGGCGCGCGACAGCGATTTTGATACGGTATGTGGGCTGCGACTCGGAGCCGATGACTACCTCAGCAAAGATGTGAGTTTTCCCCACTTGCTAGCACGGTTAGCAGCGCTATTCCGCCGTAGCGATTTGGCTGACAACAGCAATTCCAGCGAATCATTAATGGAACGTGGGCATCTGTCCATTGATGCCAACCGCATTCAGGTGTGTTGGAAAAACACGCCGATTGAACTCACGGTTACCGAATTCTGGATGGTGCATGCCTTAGCCAAACATCCCGGCCATGTACGCAGTCGTGGCGATCTAATGCAGGAAGCCAAGATCTATGTAGATGACAGTACCATCACCTCTCACGTTAAACGTATCCGCAAAAAGTTTCTGGCACTGGACCCAGAATTTGATTGTATCGATACGGTATATGGCATGGGTTATCGTTGGGATAGTCACGCGTGAAGATACCGGTTTATCATCCGCCCATTGGGCTACGCAGCAAAACCTTGGTGCTGTCGCTATTTCTGTTAGGCTTGCCTTGGCTCGGTTATCAGTACGTCTGGGAGATGGAAAAGTACTTGCGCCACGGCCAAGAAAAGACCCTCGAAGGCACCACACAGGCATTAGCTACCGCATTACACGAACGGCCAAAGCTGTTTGATTCCCAAGCAAGTTTCCTCAAACAAGTGGAAAAAGGTCGCGATCTTTACGCGTATCCGCTGCAAGGCCCCATTCAACTGGACGGTAAGCTGGATGACTGGGAGCAATACCGCAGTAAGTCTATGGAATATGGCGATGGTTACCGCCTATTTCTGGCACAGAACAGCGACTCCAAGCTGTCTTTCCGTCATATGGTCGGTAAATACAGCGGCTATCTTTATGGCTTTTTTGAAGTCACCGATCCGCATGTAGTTTACCGTGGCCGTAATAGCTTAGCCGTTGATCGTAATGATTATCTGGATATTGCCACCCAAGCCCAGGATGGCAGCTTTCACCGCTATGTGGTGGCCAACATGAAAGACGGCTGGCTCAGCAGTTATGAACTGCCTGCCGATGCCAGCCTCAGTTCTCCCGCCACGCCAGAAAATCGCATTCAGGGACAATGGAGCAAGACCGAACAAGGTTACAACATTGAACTGCGTATGCCGCTGGAGATGGTGGGCAGCAAACTGGGATTTGCCATTCACGATGTCAATGACAGCAAAAGCCGACGGTTAGAGGCCATTGTGGGCACATCCGCCACCGATAGCGTCGATCGGCTCGGTACCGTGTTAGTTCCGTCACCTGAAATTGAAAACATCATTAAAGGCATGAGCCATAACAGCTCGCGCATCTGGGTCGTTGATACCCATGGGCGGGTGTTGGCAAAATCTGGTGACATTCGCAATAGTAATGGTGTTTGGGGCGAAGTGGACGATGAACCCGAAACCTTTTGGAGCCGTCTACAAAAACAGTATCTCAACCCCATCTACTACAAAATATTGACCCGGCCACCCAACGATTTCATTGACGCCTTGCAGGATTCAACCGAACTGCAAGGCAGTCAAATTCAGCAAGCGTTGGCGGGCAAGTTAGCCTCCACTTGGCGTTTGACGCCCGACAGCAAAGCGGTGGTGTTATCCGCCGCCAGCCCAATCTGGATAGACAACAAGGTAATGGGTGCGGTAGTGGCCGAAGAAACCACCCACGGCATTCGTACCTTGCGTAACCGGGCACTGGAAAAACTGTTCAATATCATTCTGATCGTGATGAGTGTCGGCACTCTGTCATTGTTCTTTTTTGCCTCCAGCATCTCCAGCCGCATCCGTAAACTTAGGGATCAGGCCGAAAAAGCCATTGATAGCCAGGGGCGCGTACGCGATACCATTCCGTCTTCAGCGGTCCGCGATGAAATTGGCGATTTGTCACGCAGCTTTGCCAATATCGTGTCACGGCTCGGACAATATACGCACTATTTGGAAAACATGTCGTCACGGTTATCCCATGAGCTGCGCACGCCGGTTGCAGTGGTACGTAGCTCGCTGGAGCATCTCAGCCTGCAACCCATCGACAACGATGCCATGAAATATGTTGACCGGGCACAGGAAGGGGTAAAACGGTTGTCGTTGATCCTTGCCAATATGAGTGAAGCCACGCGCCTGGAAGAATCACTTAACAATAGCGACGCCGACCAATTTCCGTTGACTAAAGTGGTCAGTGGCTGTGTGGCGGGTTATCAAATGACCTATCCGCAGCAACATTTCACTTTAAAACAACCAGATGAACCGCTAATGATGCTCGGCGTGCCAGAATATATTGCCCAGTTACTGGATAAACTTATCAGCAACGCGTTGGAATTTCATAGTCCAGAAACCCCCATCAATCTGGTGCTGCGTACTCAGGCAAAACAGGCCATTCTCACCGTGGAAAACAAAGGACCACTGCTACCAGAAAACATGAGTGAGCAGATTTTCGAGTCCATGGTATCCGTGCGCCCAGCCGGGGCTCAGGAAAAACCCCATCTGGGGCTGGGGTTGTATATTGCGCGGCTGATTGCGGCGTTTCATGGTGGCACCATAAAAGCCGCCAACTTGGGCGATGGTTCCGGCGTAATGTTTACCCTGACCCTGCCCTTACCGGGCTAACATGAACAACTCTCAGCCACGCGGTGCTTCTCAACAGCGATTTCAGTGTTAAGATGCCTACTTCCCTAAATATTGGGGAAACTGTTGACCATTCAGAATGCTAAGCCGTGCAAGAGCCCAATAATGAAAAGAGCGACAAAAATTGTTTCCCTCGGACGGGATAAAAAATGGACCAAAGGTGTTATTAATCCGCCGGTCGTCCGCGCCTCAACCGTTGTGTTTGAAAGTCTGGAACATCTCGCCAAAGCCGCCGCGGGTCGTGGCAAAGGTGAACTGTTTTATGGCCGTCGAGGCACCGACACCCACTTCGCCCTGCAAGCCGCAATCGCTGAACTTGAAGGCGGTGTGGGTACCGCGCTCTACCCTTCCGGTGCTGCCGCCATTAGCGGCGCGCTGTTATCTTTTCTAAAAAGTGGTGACCATCTGCTGATGGTTGACAGCGTCTATGAACCTACCCGCGACCTCTGTGACAAACTGCTGGCCGGGCTGGGCATTACGACCACCTACTACGACCCGATGATAGGCGCTGGCATTGCTGAGCTGATACAGCCGAACACTAAAGTGCTGTATTTGGAATCTCCCGGTTCTATCACCATGGAAGTTCAGGATGTGCCAACACTATGCCAAATAGCCCATCAACATGGGCTGGTTGCAATGCTGGACAACACGTGGTCATCGCCCATCAATTGCCGTCCATTTGAATTAGGCGTTGATATCTCGATTCAAGCTGCCACCAAATATATTGTTGGCCATTCCGATGTAATGATGGGGACCGCCACCGCTAATGAACAGCATTGGGAACAGCTACGGGAAAACAGCTATCTGCTTGGCCAGTGTGTTTCAGCCGACGATGCCTACCTAGCACTGCGCGGTCTACGGACATTGGGCGTACGCATGGCGCAGCAAGAGAAAAATGCGTTAACGATTGCCCATTGGCTAGAAACTCGTCCAGAAGTAGATCATATCCGCCACCCCGCTTTTCCCTCCTGCCCCGGTCATGAGTTTTTCAAACGTGACTATCTCGGCAGTAACGGCCTGTTTTCGTTTGTATTGAAAACCGGCGATCGCCAAGCGATGAAGGCTTTTGTCGAAGGCATGGAACATTTCAAGATGGGCTTTTCTTGGGGCGGCTATGAAAGCCTAATTGTTGCTGAATTTGGCATCGATAAAATTCGCACAGTGACCCAGTGGGACAGCAGTAAACCGATGTTCCGGCTACATATTGGTCTGGAAGACACCGAGGATCTGATTGCTGATCTACAAGCCGCGTTTACTCGCTATCACGCAGCGCTGGGCGCATGAGCGCAATCATCTTATAAATACACAGTAGAATTAACCAATGGGTACCCCTTCGTGTTGCTCATTGGTTATTAGCGCTAAACCTTATTGGCTTAATCCTTAATTCTGAGTCACATCACTCCACACTCACCCATTCCGCTTTGCAGACGCGAGTATCACTGCTATGTTGATGGTCATGCCGCCACCAAGGAGAATGTCATGAATTGCCATCGTATCAACGAATTATTGGAACTGCTGACCCCAGTCTGGCAAAAATCGCCAGACCTGAGTTTACTGCAATTATTGGCACAGCTGGCGCAAGAAGCGGGTTATAAAGGCGAGCTTCAGGATTTATCCGATGATGTATTGATTTATCACCTCAAAATGCGTGAAACCGATAAAAATCAGCCAATCCCCGGATTGCAGAAAGACTATGTGGAGGACTTTAAAACTGCGATTCTGCGTGCCAGAGGTATGCTTGATGAGTAGATCCAGATGACCGTGGTATGTATGGAGCAAATTAAAACGAAGACAAAACAAATTAGAGCGAAGACAAACGATTTTCGGCTGCACAACTAAGAAGGCTTAACATATTGAGAGTTAAGCCTTAAAGATTGTCTTCGTTTTTATTGTGTATGAAAGTCAATATTACAATTTATTGCTATCTAGGCAACGGAGGCAAACCAAGTTCTTTGAGGAAGCTATTATGTTTGTCTAAAGCTTCATTGATATCTTTTTCAATATCAACGAGCTTCTTATGCTCTGCGTGTAAATCCACTTTAGCTTCAGCTTTAGCTGTACTTACGTATCGAGAGATATTCAAGTTGAAATCATTCTTCTCGATCTCTTCCATTGAGACTCGGCGAGAATAGCGCTCCTCTTGATCTCTAAACTTATAGGTATCGACTATCTTTTGAATGTCCTCTGGGCGAAGCTTATTCTGGCGTTTACCCTTTTCGAAGTTCTCTTCATCACTAGCATTGATAAACAAAACATCATCGTACTTCTTACATTTTTTTAGTACGAGAATACAAACAGGGATACCTGTTGAGAAAAACAGATTAGAAGGTAAACCGATAACAGTATCAATGTGACCATCTTTCAATAACTTGCTGCGTATGCGTTGTTCTGCTCCACCTCTAAACAAGACACCATGAGGCAAAATAATAGCCATAGTGCCTTCATCACTTAAAAAGTGGAAACCATGTAAAAGAAAAGCAAAATCAGCAGCAGATTTAGGAGCTATACCGTGATTTTTGAAACGAAAATCTTCTTTAAACTCAGCTCTATCTGACTCCCATCGATAACTAAATGGAGGGTTAGCAACTACAGCATCGAACTTAAGCTTTTTCGCTGGGTTCTTTTCATTCAGTAGATCCCAATCATTTAATAGTGTATCCCCATGGAAAATATCAAATTCAGTATCTTTTACTCCATGAAGTAACATGTTCATACGGGCTAAGTTATAGGTAGTAATATTTTTTTCTTGTCCGTAAATCTTACCGATGCTACCACCAGCAGCCGTGATATGTTTACGCACATTCAATAGCAAAGAACCCGAACCACAAGTAAAGTCCAAAACTCGGTTTAAGTTCTTCTTTTTACCCATCTTTGGTTCTTGGCTGTCTAATGTGACAATTTCAGAAAGGATGGTTGAAATTGGTTGCGGCGTATAAAACTCCCCAGCTTTCTTACCACCGTTGGCAGCAAACTCACCAATCAGGTATTCGTAAGCATCCCCCAAAATATCAGTATCCGTAGAGAACTGAGCAATACCTTCAGAAACCTTTTGAATAATTTTACATAGCTTTGCATTACGATCTGATGGCTTTTTCCCTAACTTTTCTGAATTTAAGTTGATTTCAGAGAACAAGCCTTGAAAGCTACTATTAAAGCTTTCATTTTCAATGTACTTAAATCCTTCTTCTAACGTCTTGAGCAACTCATCATCTTGCACTCTCGCCAGTTCCGCAATACTTGACCACAGATGCTTAGGCTTAATAATGTAATGCAACTTACGGCGCATTTGCGTTTCAAAAAACGAGATGTCATCAGGGTTTTCGTCATACCACACTTCCAATGGGTTAGACATTTTTAGATCCCTAAGAACATCTTTAGGCAAATCAAGGTAGTCTTTTCCTAACTCTTTCTTAGCTGCGGCTTCAAAGTTATCAGACAAGTAACGTAAAAACAGGAATGAAAGCATATAGTCACGGAAATCATCAGCATTCATTGCACCACGCAGAGTGTCCGCGATATCCCACAGAGTTTTACCTAACTTGTTTAATTGTTCTTGAGTCATAGCTTTCCCGTTTAAAATTTGAAATGATACATTTCAATTAACTTATTAAATATTTTTTTAAATTCAGACTGTTCAGTCTCATTCATCATTTCAGTTTGATAATAATATGGTGTTTTGTGTGAGTGTGTATTAACAAGTTCCATTAATGATTCAACACCTTCAAACCCTAACTTTCCGAGGACTCGCCCTGAACTACCACTACCCTGAAATGACGAAATATTTTCCAAAAGCTGCCTAAGTAACGCAAAATGATAGGTATAAAGCTGCTCATTTATAGCTTTACTAAGAACTTGAATTAAATGTAAATGATAAAGGAAAACATTTCTTTTTGTTTCTTCCAACACAATACCATCACCTGAACGTTTTAATATTCGACATGTCGTCAAATTTTTGTAACGCCCGCTATTTTCACTGTTAAACAAACGATTAGCTAAAATAGAAAATAAACCTATATGATGAGTAGTTATTATTATTTTTTTCTTTTCATAGTGAGATTCTATTTGACCAAAAATAGTATCAGCCGTAATAAATATGTTGTTCTCATCTAAACTAGACACAGGGTCATCAATAAAAAGATGAGCATCCTGTTCATTAGCCCAACCATCAACATCAAGCAACGCCAGATAAAAACACCATATAAAAATACTTTCCTCTCCTCTAGAGATTTTTATAGGGTTATTTTTATCATCATCATCCAAAGCATAGAAACTTATAGACTCAATACCTTTTTCAATATCTTCGAACAAGTTCAATTCAAACTTAAATCGAGCATTATATAATGCCAACTTACTTTCTATAACTTGAGGGTCATCTGAAAGAAAACTATGAAATTGATTAAGGTTGCTTGGTAATAATGAGAGTTTTACATTAACCCCATCATTGTCTTCATCATTATCCCAGCGAAATAAATCTTCACTATAGGCGTTATAATACACACCTACATGTTGACCCTTATTTTTTTCCTTGGTTACATTTTTATAAGCTACTGACAACTGAGTTTTACCAGTCCCATTAAAAGCATAAATAAGAACTATTGGCTTATCTATTTCATTCAATTGATTTGCTACATCAATTAGCCTCATACTATGACTCCTTCAACAGATGGAAACAAACGCTGCATAAGACCTTTTTTATACTCTTTTAGTACATCTACTTTCTTAGACTGATTCTTGATCAATTTATCAAGAGTATATAAGCAATCTGCTATTTTTTGTTGTTCTTTTTTTAATTTAGGAATACATGTATCGACTCGATTTAAGTTATCAACAGATAAACCTGGCTGTGCTTGCCCTGTCGCAAAGCGATTTAAATTTAAACGACATAAATCGTAATAGAGCCATAAGTTGTCTATATTTTCTTTAGGTTCAACAACCACAGCATGTTCAGTTGCATAGAATCTTCCAGAAACAAAATTAACATTCCCACACAGCGCCCCTTGGCGACCGATAAGAGAGTAGGATCCCTCATGGGTAAAAGATTCCGTGAAACCTCGCAGACCATTGCCACCATAGCAAGGATAAAGCCTATCGTTTTTTTTACTTTTAATATTCACAGCTTTAACAAATTTTCCGGCTTGTAGATAACAGACACTTCCCACATTTTTCTCTTTCCAGCCTTCATTAAAATCACTGAACCTCAATTCAGGTACATTTTTTCCCTCTTCTGGAAAGAGTTTCTGCATTAAGCCTTTTTTGTGTAATTTTAACGAATCTAATTTTTTAGTATTTTTTTTAATCAAATCATCCATCGAAGAAAGACAATCGGCTATTTTTTGTTGTTCTTTTCCAACTACTGGTACACACGCATCAACTTTGTACAAATTATCTACAGATAGCCCCGGTTGAGCTTGTCCTGTTGCAAACCGATTTAAATTTAATCTACATAATTCGTAATAGAGCCATAAATTATCAATACCGCGTTTAGGCTCGACAACTACAGCATGCTCGGTCGCATGAAATTTTCCAGATACAAAATTAATGTTTCCGCACAGCGCCCCTTGGCGACCTATAAGAGAATAGTTGCCATTATGTGTAAATGATTCAGTGAAACCACGTAAACCGTTACCACCATAACAAGGATATAAACTATCGTCCTTTTCACTCTTGATATTGGCAGCTTTAACAAATTTTCCAGCTTGCAGATCACAGACTTCTTCCAATATCTTAGGCTTCCATCCATCTTGTTCTACAAATTCAGGGAACCTTAGTTCAGGTACTAAAGTTGGATACTCAATCTTACTCATACGCAGCTAACCCCGAAATTTCATCACGTCCTTGAGTCAATTTATGCAAGTATGGAATTAAATCTTCCATTAACGCTAACTCTTTCTTCGTACGTTCTTTCCAGCCAAGATCTAGTGGCTCCAACAGCTCCCCTAGCTTCTCGCCATCAAAAATCATTCGTCCCATAATTCCATCAACAAATGCCTGCAAACTCTCAGTAGTTAAACCGTGCTTTATAGCCATGTCATTGAGTTCGCTGGTAGCCTTTTTCATTTTAAATGCTTGATAACCAGCATGGATTTGTGACACATTCAATGCTTCACCAGAAGGTAAACTATGTATATAAGCAATTAATTCGTCACGTTCAGACATCAGATTCGATTGCGAACAAATCAAATCGATGAGTTGCTGACGCGTCATGCTTTGTTTACTTGTTCCCTGAGTCGATTTAGCAATTAATCCCATGATGTAGTCATAATCGATTAAAGCGGATGCAAACAACACAAACTCAAACTCTAGCTGTTCGACCTCTTCAGGCAAGTCTCCTACCCCTTTATTCGTATCTAGCTTGCGTTTCAAGTCTTTGGCTGTTTCTAAATATGCTCCTTTAAAGCCACGTAAGGTATCAATAGGTAATGTCTCTGCTACTTGTGCTTTCTGTTCGTCATCCAGTTCTGTGTACTGCTCTAGTTGGTTCTTAAATTTTTGTACTTCTTTGAAGTGATTAATAAAAGAAGCTCTTTGCGCGTCACCTTGAATATTGGTCACTTCTGAAGGCTCACATGCTAAGCCTTGCTTTTGCATAAAGGCTTCTAGCTTATCGACAGCTGCTTTATATTTTTCAACGACAACAGGCGCAGGATCTACCAACCAAATCTGCTCAGCACCTTCTTCTTTTTTACCAGAAAAAAGTTTAATCGCTTCATTGACTTCTTTTTCTTGGCCTCGAAAATCTAAAATATTCCCCCAAGGCTTACTATCATTTAATACACGGTTAGTACGTGAAAATGCTTGTATAAGACCATGGTGTTTTAGATTCTTGTCCACGTATAAAGTGTTCAGGTATTTGGAGTCAAAACCTGTCAATAACATATCAACGACGATGACAATATCGATCTTGTTTTTATGTGGATAATCAGCATTGTCATATTGCTGATCTTTAATCCGCTGCTGAACGTCTTGGTAATAAAGGTCAAACTCATTAATAGTATGATTCGTTGAATACTGGTGGTTGTAGCTACTAATAATATCGATTAGTGCTTGCTTCTTACGCTCAGGCTCAACTTCGTTATCGGCCTTTTCTTGTGGTAGATCTTCCTGTAATTGCTGGATATCTTTCACATTTCGAGCGAGTGTATTTAAATCTGAATCTTCTTTATCCTTATCACTTAGCTGTGCTGGCGGCGAAAACACACAAGCAATATTTAACGGAATATAGTCTTCAGATTCTGACGCTTTAAGCTCTTGCTGGCTCTTAAACTCTTCAAAGTATTCAATCGCATGATTGATAGAAGCCGTTGCTAGAATGGCATTGAATCGACGGTGATTCGTCACAGCATCATGCTTCTCTAATATCTCTTGAACGACAGCCCGTGGTGGAGGTGTAACTCTTGTCACCGTGGCTTCAGCTTCATCATTGCTAGCGTCTGCTAGTTGTTTGCTCGCAGAATGTTTGCCAAAAAAGTCAATATGGAAGCTTAGAACGTTCTTGTCTTCAATTGCATGAGTAATCGTATAGTGGTGTAGCTCTTGTTCAAAGATACTCTCTGTGGTTTTAAAGGAACCCACATTGCCATCAATTTGAGTATACGTTGAGTTTTTTTCGAAGATAGGAGTACCTGTAAAGCCAAACAATTGTGCTTCAGGGAAAAACTCTTTAATCGCTTTATGGTTTTCACCAAACTGAGAGCGGTGACATTCATCAAAGATAAAAACAATACGCTTATATCGTAATGGCTCTAATCGCTCTTTGAAGGTTTTCTTACCCTCTTTCAGTTTACTCTGGTTGCGCTTGCTGTTTTCGTCTAGCGCTAACCCAAGTTTCTGGATCGTTGTAACGATAACTTTATCAGCATAGTCTTCTGACAACATACGACGAACTAACGTTTCTGTATTGGTGTTCTCTTCCACACAGCCATCTTGAAACTTGTTAAATTCTTCTCGGGTTTGACGATCCAAGTCTTTTCTATCGACTACGAACAAGCACTTTTCAATATCAGGATTATCTTTCAGTAACGTTGACGCTTTAAAAGACGTTAGGGTTTTGCCTGATCCTGTTGTATGCCAAATGTAACCATTTCCTCGCCCATCACTGATACAGTCAACAATAGCTTCCACCGCATAGATTTGATACGGACGCATAACAAGAAGCTTCTGTTCCGATTGAACTAGTACCATATAGCGGCTAATCATTTGACCGAGAGTACACTTCGCTAAGAAGGCATCTGCAAAGTCATGTAAGTGCGATATTTTACGGTTATTTTCATTAGCTAGTTGATAAACAGGTAAAAAACGCTCATCAGCATTGAAGCTAAAATGCTCACTACGGTTGTTAGCAAAATAATAAGTATGGTGTTCATTGCTGACAATAAACATTTGAATAAAGCACATCAGCGTATTGGTGTAGCCATTGCCAATATCGTTTTTGTAATCAACGATTTGTTCCATAGCTCGTCGAGTCACAATGTCGTAAGCCTTCAGCTCAATCTGAACCGTAGGTACGCCATTAATCAATAAAATTACATCGTAACGGTGATTGCTTTCATCCGTGTTTATGCGCAATTGGTTGATGACTTCAAACTCATTTTTACACCAGTCTTTGATATTCACTAAGGTGTAATGCAGCGGTGTGCCATCCTCACGCTGAAAGTAGCCGCGTTCACGCAGCGTTTTAGCTGCTTCAAAGACATCAGCCGTAATGATGTCTTGATACAAGCGCTCAAATTCATTGTCAGTAAGGTTGACGAAGTTTAACGCCTCAAATTTTTCACGAAAGTTCTGCTTCAAGGCTCGCTCTGTTCGGATATCCTTACGATATGAATACTTGAGATCGCCTAGCTTATCTATGAGCGCTTGTTCAATTTGTGCTTCTTTCGTTATCATTTTTAGCTACCGAATACTTAAATGAATAAATGCGTCATTACAACGACTTGTCTCGACGCTTTAGCATTGTACCCTAACGGCTCTTATCTATGAATCGAATGGGACGACAAAAAGCTCGTACTAATGAATTTGGACCATTCCACGCAAAACGCTTGGCTTGTGCTCCTTCGTCGCTACAGATTGGCCCCTGTTGTGGGCGTTATACATCACATATAGACTGGCACCTTTCACAAACGGATGATTATTATGCACCGAATTCAATGCAAATGCGGCACCATAAGCGGACAGCTAAGCGGTAAAGGAACCAGCAATCGCGTCGTGTGTTATTGCACCGACTGTCGCGCCTTCGCACATTTTCTTGGGCGGCCTAGCGAAGTGCTGGATGCCCACGGCGGAACCGAGATTGTCCAGGTAGCCCTGCCACGCCTGACGTTCTCCCAGGGGAAAGAACATCTCGCAGCAGTGCGGCTCAGCGAGAAGGGCTTGGTTCGGTGGTATGCGGCATGTTGCAATACTCCTATTGGGAACACCCTGCTCAACTCCAAAGTGCCCTTCATTGGTCTTGTTCACTCATCGCTCGATCATTCTCGGATGGACGCCGACTTCGGGAAAAGCGTTGCCAAAGTGAATACTGATACAGCGACAGGAAAACCGAAACCGGAGCCGAATGGATATTTTGTTTCCATCCTGCGATTTCTCTGGATCGTTCTCTCAACGTGTATCAGCGGTCGGCATAGGAAATCAGCGCTATTTAATGAATCTGGTTCCCCCATAGTACGTCCAAAGGTACTTACTGCCGAAGAAATCAGGCAATTGAAGATCGGTGCCGCTTAGTATCAAGTCTGAAGTGCAACCTTGATCATTGGTATTCGTTCTTCATCTCCCATGGTGATTTAAAGTCATAGCGTTTTCGAGGACGGCTGTTTAGCCGTCTTTGAATGGCTTCGCATTCGGCCTGAGTAAGCTGGGCCATCGATTAGTGTCGCCATTGGTGTTCAGCCACAACACATTTTCCCCTGATGAGCCCGTTCATTGTTGTAATTAGGAGCCATTCCATACTTTCGCTGACGTAGCCGATAAAAAGCTCACGGTCTAAGTTTTATGGAAGGCGACACCTTAATGAATACTGCGGCCAAGGAGTTGTCACATCCACTTCGACATATTGATATATAAGGGAAACCTGTGTCACAGTCTGAGACGAAAAATTGACAAATTTGTTTTAAATCAAATTCATCTTTTCTAAAGTGTGGCAAAACCTAGATTGTCGTTATCAGTACAAGTTGTACCGATACCAAGGAAGTTGTAAATGGAGCGCTGTTGTAACGGGAGTTCTCTCGTCTGCGTTTAATAAAAAGGAACGCATTTATGGATATCGCCATTTTAGTGGGAGCCGCAATACTGGTAGCACTCAATCTTCTATTTGCCTGGCGCGCGTACACTAGCCGCCTGCGGTTGAGTTTCAGTCGGCGTTATCACTGGCTGATGGCCAGCCTGATATTCGGCCCGATTGGCTATTATGCTGTGCAAGGATTCCTCCCTAGTGAACTGTTTTGCGAGGAATAACTATAGGATGGCATGAGTAAGTGCCTGATCTGGGTCTTCAGACCTCCGCAATTGCGGTGCAATCCCCTGCTGCAATGCCTGTTTATAGTTCTGGTGCATACGCACTGCCATCGTGAGATCTGAGCGGATAGTTAACCGCCCTTCCCCGCCCGTTTTAATGCCAGCCATTTCGCACCATTTGATTAACTCACGTTTGCGGCCGGCAAGAATCAAATTAACACCTTGTTTGCGCAACTGTTTTTGCAGTTCATCAATCATTGACATCACGCTGATATCCATATGGCTGAAACAGCTCACGGCATCTACGACCACACATTCCACCGGAGTTTCCTGTTCGGTAATACGGTGTAATAGCTGGCGCTTGAAGTAGACCGCGTTGAAATAGGTCAAGGGTGAGTTAAAACGATAGATCAGGATCCCGGGGATAGGTTTAGCTTTGTCCGTTTTGTCTAGGCTGCGCAGGATCCCCTTCTGACTGATACCCAGCAGTTGGTCGGAAGGACGCATCACCAACCGAATAAACTGAAATAGTCCGAGCAAAACTGCCAGCGTAATGCCGGGAATGATCCCAATAAATAGCACCGCGAACAAGGTTATCGTGGCCAGCGTAAAAGCGCCATTATCCCGTTTTCGGAGGCTCCAAACCGCATGAAAGTCAATCAACGACAATGAGGCTATCACCAACACAATCCCCAAGGCTGGTGCAGGGATAAATTGCAACGGGGCGGTAAAAAACAGCACCACCAGCAAGATCATCAAGGCGCTGAATACCGATACCAACTGACTTTTGCCGCCGTTGGCATCGTTCACTGCAGTACGCGAATCGGCACCACTGATCGCAAATCCTTGCGAGATAGCGGCTGCAATATTGGCAATACCAAGCGCCCTGAATTCTTTATCCGCATCAATATCATAGCCGTTTTTAGCTGCAAAACTGCGAGCGGTCAGCATCATGCTAATAAAGCTGACCATGGCTAAGTTAAGCGCTGGCATGACTAATTCACGAATGAGCCCCAAATCAAACACCGGACTTTGAAACTCTGGAATACCACTTTTGGTTTCACCCACCACATCAACACCATAGTGCGCCACATTCAACAACCACGACAACAAGGTTGCGCCTGCGATGGCAACCATGGCGGCAGGCCATTGTGGACTTAACCAGCGACAGAGCAAAAAAATCCCTAACGTCACCAAGGCCACGCCTAGCGTTGGCAAGTGGGTTAACTGCAAATATTCAACGCTGTGATACAAACGTTCCAACAAGTAACGGTCGGTATAGGTAAAGCCACAAATATTCGCCACCTGCCCAACAATGATGGTAATTGCCACCCCGTTGAGCAGCCCGATAAGAATTGGTTTTGAAAGAAATTCCGCTAATACCCCAAAGCTGAAACGTGACGCCAGCAAACACCAAAATCCGGTTAATAACGTCATGGTCATCACCAACTGCCATTGCCGTACAGCATCGCCACCCGCAAGCGGTGTGACGACCGCCGCAATCACGGCGCAGGTAGCGGCATCGGGTCCGACGATCAACTGTTTTGAGGTGCCAAATATCGCATAGGCGAGCATAGGCAAAATACAGGCGTATAGCCCAGCTACCGCATTGACACCGGTCAGTTGGGCATAAGCGATAGCCACTGGCAAGGCGACTGCAGTTACCGACAGTGCAGCGCGCAAGTCATCTTTCAGCCAGTCACGCTGATACTGCAGTAATCCAGCCAAGCCGGGAAACCACTGGGAAAATCTGGAATTTTGAGTGATGGCGGAAAAGGTGACTTTGCTATCCATGTCGCTCCCGTCAACAAATATGGAAAACTGTCTTTCCACAAGTTATGACATGGAAATTGTGCAGTTGCGAGCCCCTTGAATGTATTTGATGAAAATTACAACGATTTAAAACAAACAGGGCCAGCAATGCCAGCCCTGATGATTATTACATGTCGCGTGCACATCATATGCGCACGCCTTTAGCGCAAACGGTAAACCACTGTAGTACCGCTGACTTCATTACCAATCACCAGCATAGGTGTACCAAATGGACTCTTGTCGGCAGGCACAAACTTCATGCCTTCAGGCCCCAGGTCGCCAGCCAGTTGAATATTCCCCTGATATTCACCAGTGTCGGTATCGACTGAAAAGTCGGTACTGAAGTCACGGTTTACAACGTAATCGACAAAGCTAACATCAAATGGATTGGTGATGTCATAAATCATGATGCCACCGGTGCGCTCCAGTCCGACGAATGCATACATTTTATCGCCAACCTGACCAACTGCCAGCGCTTCTGGCTCTGGGCCTTTATCGTCACTGCGGCTGTCGCCCTTGTTTTCATCATTATTGTTGTTGAAGTCATTCCCCAGCACTGCGGCCGTAATGCGCTCAAAGTCGCTGGCAGAATCAAACACCATACGCCCGTCTGCATCGCGAATAGAGAATGAACGACCACCAAATGAATAGAGCTTGTCGTAATCACCATCACCGTCTTCATCCCCCATTGAGGTAGTCACTTTCAGACGCCCCAACAAGGTTTTGTCAGCAGCAGCGGCCACTTCAGGATTATTCGGGTCGAGCACGAGATCAGCGGCGCGAGCTTCTTCCGAGAACGCCGTATAATCACGAGCATCACCTTCGTTAGCCATCACCACAAAATTGGCGCCGTGCCATTGATAGCTGGCAACGGTGTCGGGTTGATACAGGCCATAAACCCCGGCATAACTGCGAATATTAACGCCGTCGTCTTTATCGCTAGCGTCAAGGGCATTTTCCGCGAGCCCATAATCTTTGGCTCCCAGTGCAATCAGTTTCTCGACGGTTGCAGATGCAATATCTATTCGAGCTAACGCATTGTTTTCCTGTAGGCTTACCCAAGCGGTTTTTGAATCGGCACTGACGGTGATATATTCCGGCTCCAGATCTTGTGCAACAGACGCACCAGGACCGTTGATTTTAATCTCTGGGCTGACTTCTGCCGCGCGGCTGCCGCCTACGTTAAAATCAGTAAAGGAGACTAACGTTGCACTGCTTGCCGGAACACCACCGGTGATCTTGATAATGGCGACAGAACCTTCTGGATCGACGCTGTAATCGGTAGCAGGCTCACCTTCATCGGCAACCAATACCCAATTACCATCAGGGCTGAAGACCACGTTATCAGGCAAAGCGCCGACTTCTACAGCGCTAAGGTAGCTGTAACCACTATCACCGCGACGATAAAAGGCGATAAAGCCTTTATCCTGTGTTTTATTGCCGTTGATATCCGCGCGCTCAATAGCAACCGCTAACAAATCGCCATGCAGTGCCAGACTGTTAACTCCGCCTAAGCGTTCCAGTCCTATATCCGCAGCCACATCCAATTCATTCAGCAATGGCATGTTATTCAGTGCCAAAGCCGCGTCACCGCTAACGGCGGTGGTGTTCGCTAGTCCAGAAGCCTCTAGAATATCGACTTTGCCACTGCGGGCATTTACCACCAAAACCTTGGCAGCCACGGAGTCATAATCAACAATTTCGGCGGCACTCAGCCCGTAAACACCACTGACATGGCGCGCCATCAGCTCCATTTTCAAGGTGTCGCCACTATTTTTGCATAACTGCTGGGTAGCCGTAATTTCATCGGTTTCTAAGGTGCCATTGCCATTGCTATCCAGCCCGGTGTCAATCTGCTGTCCGCCATAAGGACAGGCGACATTACCGGCGGCAAGTTCGGTGACGTTCACCAAACTGTTCAGACCATTACTGCCATTGGCACCATTATTACCATCTTTACCGTCATCACCACTGCCACAGGCCGTCAGTGCCAGTGTCAATGATAAGCAAATCACAGAGAGTTGCAGTTTCATTTTGTCATCCATGTTTATTACAAATCAGCAACACGCTAAAGTGCTTTGATGACAGTCAGAAGGCAGAAATATTAACAGGCGATGACAGGGCTGATGGTAGTGCTCAGAGAAGTAGTTTGTAACACTCTTACTGGTTGGCAGACCCATACAGACGCTTTACTATGTCGGTCCCGCAAACCCACATCGGGTTGAGAGTTATTCCTGAGGTTTCTTTGAGCGCAACAGTTTCGACACCGTCAACAACACCCGGCTTGCCGCTGATGTTAATTTTGCCAATGCTGGCGGCGATTATGGCCATCACGCCGCTTACCATTGATATGTACCTGCCAGCAATGTCAATTATTGCAGCAAGCTTTCATTCGGATGTCACAACGGTACAACAATCACTGAGTGTTTATCTGGCGGGATATTCCATCGGTATGTTGACCTTTGGCCCGCTGGCAGATCGCATTGGTCGTCGCCCACTGGTGATCGTTGGCCTCAGCGGTTTTTTGTTGTGCTGTATTGGGTTAGCGCTGTCACCGTCACTCAAGCTGTTCATGGTGCTGCGTTTTGTGCAGGCATTTATCGGTGCAGCCGCTACGGTTGTGGTTCCCGGTTATATCAAAGAGCTGTACGGTGACAACACCGCCAAAGGCATGTCTTATGTCAGTCTGATCATGATGCTGGCGCCATTGCTGGCACCCGGCATCGGCAGTTTTATTCTGGGATTTGGTCAATGGCCTTTAATATTTTTCATCCTAGCGGTTTATGCCGGACTGCTACTGCTATTGGTCAGCCTTAAACTTAGACTGCCGTCAGACGCAAAAGGTGCACCGCACAGTACTCGCTCATTTTTTGGCAACTATGCAGTGGTGCTGACCCGCGCCGGGGTAAAACCCTACCTTGGCAGCGGTCTGTTGTGTGCCTTGGCATTTTTCTGTTATCTCACAGCATCGCCATTTGTCTATATGGAGGTGTTTCATCTGGATAAGTCGCTGTTTGCGATTTTGTTCAGCTGCAATGTGGGAGCGCTGGCGCTGGCCAATATTATTAACTCACGGGTGGTCGGTCGTTATGGCTCCAAACGTATGCTGGCGGTGGCAACGCTCACGGGGACTATCTCCGCCAGCGCCTTAGTATTGGTTAATCTGCTGGGGCTCGAATATTACTGGACCGTAATTACCCTGGCACCGCTGATGGGGTCGCTAGGAATTATGTCCGTCAATTCCGATGCCATTGTGCTGATGAAATTCAAGCAGGAAACCGGTACAGCAACGGCTGTTATCGGCACGCTGCGTTTTGGCATTGGCGCAATGGCTGGCCCAATTCTGGCCTTCTTTTATACAGGCACAGCGGTTCCCTTTGCTGCCATCATGTTGGTGGCCATCATGCTGGTTGGAGTCTGTCAGTTGTTTACCCGACCAGGGACGCTTAATCCTCAAAACGCCTCTTGATGTACTTGATATTTCCGCTGATTTGGTTACGGCCTCCATATTGAGGCCGTTTTGTTATCGGCAAAACCGCAGGATTTAATGGTGATGACCACCATCCCCATGCGCGTGGCCATGTGCCACTTCTTCAGCACTCGCGTCACGCACATCGATCACTTCCAGATCGAATGTTAACTCGCGGCCAGCCAGCGGGTGGTTAGTATCAACGGTTACCATGAATTTGCCAACCTTGAGTACGGTTACTTGCCGTTGTCCGTGATCGGTGTTAATCACCGCAATCATACCTGGCTTCCATACTTTAGCACCTTGTAGGTGTTTGACGGCAACCCGCTGCTCAGCATCAGCAAGCCGTTCACCATAAGTTTCGACCGCGGGCAGTGTCACGGTAAATTTATCGCCGGTTTCTTTGCCTTCTAAGGCTTTTTCCACCCCTGGCATCATATTCTTGTGCCCGTGCAGATAAGCAATTGGTGCCTGCCCTTCATTGCTTTCAATCACGTTACCCTGTTCATCCTTCAGGGTGTAATTTAACTGCACAACTTTGTCTTTGGTAATACTCATAAATCATCCTCAAGACCGCAAAAAATTTCGCCGCAGCTTAGCAGAAGCTACCCGCCTTCACCACTACTTGGCGGCAGCTTAGTGTCCGGCTCCGGGCACAATCGCCAGATGTTCAATGCTGGACAATACGTCCAAATTTTTCAGCGCCAATTGACACACCCCGGAACTAAGTTGATGTCTGGCCGAACAATCAACACTCCAAGCGCGCAGCAAGTATCCGGCCAAGGCGGCGTTACTGCTAAGATGTAGTTCACCGTCTTGCATCCGATAATCCAACATGATCGCTTCCGGATGTTTTAATCCTGGATGGGGGATTAACACTAATGTTATCGGCTGTAACCAGGCGCTATCAGCTGCGGGTTGCTCGGCCGTTTTCGGCGATTCAGCACAAGGCTGCAACGCTTTGATACGGGTCACGACAAAATCGGTAAACTGCCGAGACTGCCGATCATATGCCCGCACATGCCAACGCTGGCCGTTATTCACCAAGGCATGGGGCACAATCTGCCGTTGGCTTTCCCCCGAAGACGTTGAGACATACTGCATATCCAGCGCTTCGCCCTGCTGAATTGCCCGCATCAATGCTGCGATGATCTCAGTATCTGGGTGAATTAAACGCACCGCATCGATACACACCTGACTTGGCACCAGCGGCTGAGATAGACCATCGCCAAAACCACGCGCTAGGCCGCTCAATACAGCTTCGGCATCGTGTTGAAATAGCGCTTTAAATCCGGGTTGCCGTTGATAATGGCGCGAAGGATGCACCAGTCTCATATTCTCTGGAGCCAATTCTCGATAAAGACTGAAGTCGCGGGTAGCCGCCGCCAGTCCTGTCGCAAATTTACCGATCAAATCCTGACGGCTAATCTGTCCGAAATACTGCAGGCAGAAGTCTATAAAGGCCAGCCGCTGGCGCTGACCATGATTCAACGCTTGTAATGGCTCCATGATGCTCTCTTTATGAACCTAAAGATAAACACCACGTTAACCAAAAGACAACTTTCAAGCAATCATTTTGATTAGCAATTAATTAAGCCCCAGCGCCTTAAAAGTCTGCTTATCGGGAAAGCCATCAGCCACCAACCCTTTGCTTACTTGAAACGCCTGCAAACTGTTGCGCGAATTACTGCCGAGAATACCGTCGGGTGTCCCGGTATCGAACCCCAGTTCATTAAGGCGTTGCTGCAACGCCTTAATCTGCTGATGGCTCAAACGCGGTTGTTGAGGTGGCGCCTTGACCAGTTTGCTGGCACCGACAATACGATCCGCCAGATGACCGACACTGATCGCGTAAAAATCAGAACGATTCCAACGTTTAATGACATCAAAATTGTCATAACCCAGAAATGCCGGACCAGAGTGGCCGGCTGGCAGATACAAGGTCGCCAACATCTCTGTCTGCGGCAACGGCTGTCCATTTGCATCCGTCACGCCCAGTTGTTGCCATTGAGCTAACGATTGTTTGTCACCCAATAGCCGGTAATCAAACCCAGCAGGTAGCCGAACTTCTCGGCCCCAGCGCTCGTTACGTTGCCAGCCGAGATGATGTAAGAAATTCGCCGCGGAGGCCAACGCATCCTCAACGCTATTCCACAAATCAGCTTTGCCGTCACCATCGGCATCCACTGCATAACTGGCATACGCACTCGGCATAAACTGGGTATGCCCCATGGCACCAGCCCAAGAGCCCTGCATCTCTGATGCGGGGAAACCATAACGCTGACTGAGTTTTAAGGCGGTGATCAGTTCTTGGGTAAAAAATTCACTGCGGCGATGATCGCAGGCCAGTGTGGCCAATGAATCCAGCACGGGCATCTTGCCTTTGTAACCCCCGAAATTGGTTTCCATCCCCCAGAACGCCAGCAGATACTGCGGTGGAACACCATATTTTTGCAGCAGTTCCTGCAAAAACTGTCGATGTTCTGTCAGTAATTGCCGCCCCTTCATCACTCGCCAATCCGTTACTCGCTGATTGAAGTAACCTGCGAAGGTTTGGGTAAATTCAGGTTGCTGACGATCAAGTTCGATAACCCGCCGAACAAACTGCAGATTCTGCAGATGCGTTTTGATGGTCTCTTCGGAAACCCCCTCACTACGGGCCTTATCGGCAAATGTCACGATACATTGGGGAAAATCCGCCTCGACCTTGGCGGCGGCCGAATCAATATCCGCAGCGGAAGAGCTGGCACAGGCCTGCACGACCCACACCAAGGGTAACCATGTAATCACTTTCACCACAAACAGACTCCTTGCTGCCGTTGGGTACTGCTACACATCCTACCCACAGGTTCGGTGTTTTTTAAGCCCCCTAACGCAGATCCCGTACCAATCAGCTGAATTTTGAACGATTGCGCATCAACACCAAGAACTCCTTGGATGGCGCTGTCGATAACGTATAATGGCACGATAACCTTTTAGGGAACCTTAACCATGAATGATGTAAGTCCGGTTGTACAACGCTTTATCGCTACCATTAGTGAATCTCAACAGCTCTGGGGATTGCAAGATCCCACCAATGAAGAGTGGTTGGTGTGCGATTCCGGCGAATATGAAGATGCTGATGTGATGCCCTTGTGGTCGGAAGCGGCGCTGGCGCAGACTCATTGTACGGAAGACTGGAGTGGATTTGTGCCAGTTGCTATCAGTGTCGATGATTTCTTGGAGTTTTGGGTTGAAGATCTGAACCAGGATGATGTGCTGGTTGGTATTGACTGGCGCAGCGATGACGACTGCGAAGAAATAGAAGCATTTGACCTTGGGCAACTGTTGGCGGATGTAGAAGCCGACGAAGACTGATGTCTCTGCCGCTTGTCGATATCCCCTTTGAGGTTCGTCACCACTGCTGGTTCTGTGGCGAACCTTGTAATTTGCAGTTTGATTACCATGCGCCCACGCATGCCGGCCATCCATCGCTGTCCGTTCCTGCATGTAAAGAATGCCGTGATCTGGCAAAGATTCAGCCACTGACCTCCCTCTATGAATGCCGCACTGCGGTAAAAGATGCCCTGATGCGCCGCTATGTTAAACATTTAGCTATTGGCCTTAACTGGACTAAGGAGGAGTTAGAACAGGCTGACTTCACCTGTAAAACCCTGCAGAGTTTTCAGCGTAGCGCTTGGTTCATGTACGAAGTTGCAAAAGACCGGATTAACTTTGCAGGATGGCCGCTGGTACTTGATGGCGTTCCGTTAGCGCAGACTTTGCCTGATACACGTTTTAGCTTCGATGGCATAAACTTTAGTTCCGTTTTTGCCGCCATTGAGCATTACGGTAAAGCCATGGCGCTGGATAAGAGTTTTCTCAGCGGTATTGTGGCTATCATCGGCAAACAACGATTTGGTTACGCTATTCGTTTAGCACGCTTGCATCTTGTGTCCGATGCTGCCACAAAACGCCAAGTTATCAGAGAGTTGTTGCAGGATCAGTCAACCGCAAGCTGACGCATGCGTTCCTGTACCGTTTCCACTAACAAATCTGGCTGGAACTTAGAGATAAAGCGGTCACATCCCACCTTCTCCACCATTGCATGATTAAAACTGCCGCTTAATGACGTATTGAGGACAATAAATAATCCAGCCATTCGTTTATCGGAACGGATCTCATGGGTAAGGCGATAACCGTCCATCTTCGGCATCTCTGCATCGGTGATCATCATCAGGATTTCGTCCGTCGGCTTCAGTCCTTTATCACACCAGCCTTGCAGCATATCCAACGCTTGCTGCCCATCACACGCCTCTATGACCTCCAATCCTATCTGTCCCAAAGTGTCACGAACCTGATGCCGCGCAGTGGGCGAATCATCCACTATCAGCACTTTACGCCCGAGCATCTGCTGCAACAGCGCTTCATCCAGCGTTGATTCGTCCAAGCGCACGTTATAGTGGATAATTTCCGCCAGCACTTTCTCGACATCAATAATCGACACCAGTTCGGTACGTTCCTGATGCTGCACTTTGGTAATAGCGGTCAGATAATGGTTGTGACCGGCATTCTGTGGTGGTGGCATCACCTCGTTCCAGTTCATGTTAACGATATGCTCGACTTTCCCCACCAGAAATCCCTGCACGCTGCGGTTATATTCAGTGATGATCAGATTGGTATCAGCATCCAGCGGCATCGGCTTAAAACCAATCGCTTGACGCAAGTTGATAACCGGAATAGAAGTCCCCCGGATATTGGCCACCCCACAAATACAGGGATGACTGCCTGGCATCTGCGACAATCGCGGTAATTTCACCACTTCTTTAACTTTAAACACGTTAATGGCAAAAAGCTGGGTTGAATTGATACGGAATAACAGCAGCTCTAGACGGTTTTCACCCACCAGTTGCGTATGTTGGTCCACTGATTCCAAAATATTTGCCATAACTGAAGTTTCCCACTCGACTGCATTGAATGTACAGAATAGGCGACTATTATAACGACATAATGAAATGCTCTGCATGAGCCAGAGCAAATTTTCTTATGCAACATAATGTTGTAGGTACACGATAAAAAGAGCATAACCACGCTGGAGCCATTTGCATATGACCAAACGTACATTGTTGCTGCTGTTACTGACGCCCTTGCTAATCATAGCCTGCACCGTTATCGATCGACAGATCCCTGTTGTCAGTCATTTTCAAGCAAATGCCTATCTAGGCACCTGGTATGAAATCGCCCGGCTTGATCACGGCTTTGAACGAGGATTAACCCACGTACAAGCAAGCTATCGGGAACAGGGAGATGCACTTCTGGTACTGAATCAGGGCTATGATCCACAAACCCAAAAGTGGCAAAGTGCCAATGGTATCGCCTACTTCATTGACGGACGTGATAAAGGACTGCTAAGAGTCAGCTTTTTCCGTCCCTTTTACGGTGCCTACCAGATACATGCATTGTTACCATCACAGCCACAAAATGGTCAGTACCAAAATGCAATTATCATGGGACCTAACAACAGTTATTTGTGGCTATTGTCACGCCAGCGGCAAGTCAGCGACGATGTCAAACAAACCTTTATGGAACAAGCGGCGGCTTTAGGCGTTAACCCTCAACAGCTTATTTGGGTACCTCAGACACCGGCGCTGACACCGGCAGAATAATCCCGCTGACAGATGCCACTGGGCTTGATGGCCAGTGTAACGCCAGCAAGCCCCCACAAATGGCGACTGTTCATGATATCAAACCCGTTAGCACGCAAGCAGTCATGCAATTCTGTATGATTGAAGCGATTTTGCTGCGGGTGTTCAAATAAACGGCGACTCAGCGGGTTACAAATAGCGGCGCGGTACAACTCTTCGATGACAAATGCACCACCAGGGCGCAGCACTCTGAAGACTTCTGCCACTGCAGCCTGCCAGTCTGGGACATGATGAAACACCGCAAAATCACACACCAGTTCAAAACTATTAGCGGCAAAAGGCAAGCGTGTGGCATCGGCTTGAAACAAGCTTAACCAGGACTTCTGCTGATAACGAGCCCCACAGTATTTGAGCATTTCGTCATCCAGATCAACTGCAGTAACCGTCCCCGCACCAAAACCCTCACGGATCAGTGAAATCCCCTGACCAAAGCCGCAACCAATCTCCAACGCATGTTCTACTGAGGGTAGATTATGGTTAAACAATCCCAACAACAGAGGCTGCTCCAGCTGCTTTTGCAACCATAACCTTGCAGGATGACGGACGATATAACGTTCCAGCTTATTAAGTTTCATAAACTTCCTCTGATAGCCATACTTGAATTTATTTGCCCCAATCCTTATATATCCTACGCTGCCGTGACATCTCAATTAAAGAAAGTAAGTTTTTTGTCGATAATATCAAGTGGAAATCGCTTATCAGGGCATAGTTATCATATGGCTGTCATAAAGATATGATGGAGTATGGGTTGTTTTAGCAAACCTGAAATGTTGCGGTAAAATCATTAAGCACAAGATTGGTATGCAGGTGCTTGAATTTTTTTAAAAAGGCGATTACAGTGTTTTGTCAGGCAATGAGTTCTTTCGCTAAAAAAGCTAAGGATATTCTATAGTTAAATTTAAAAAGCCAGCGTGGCTTCAAGTAAAAAAGGAGTGTGGCCTATGTCATACAAAGTAGACGGACATGAAATTACAGTTAATTTCCCTGTAGATTCTATTTCCATAAATAAAAATTCAATCGCCTTCACCGACAGGAAAGGCAAGAAAAAACAAACCTTCTCAAAACGCAGCGATGTCATCTCTTTTATGAAATGGCTGGTAAGCGCTAACAAGTAAACCTGCTTTATCGCCTGTTCGGTAAATAATCCTCTCAAACTACCGAATGCCTTGTGCAGATGGGACTGATGTAACAGATCAGCAATCGGGCAATATCACATTTGGTTCAGGCTGGATCCGTTCACGGATGACTGCCTGACCAAATGGGAATATTCTGCAAGTTCTATAATCATCATCTAAATTACCCATCGAAAGCGTTATAATGCGCTAAGTACTAGCGATAGTTGTTAGGAAATGCCCTTGACTAAACCTAATTGTCACGATGCGATGTTACTGATGCTGCATGAAATCAGGACAAAGATCCCTTTTGATCTACCTGAAACCACAATTTGCGGTGGTGATTGTCGCGGCTGCTCTAAGAAAATGCTGGAGTTACTGGATACCGAAGTAGGTTATTGGGAATCTGTTATTGAATGGCAGCAACCCTCATTGGCAGATTTAAAAAACCTGCAACAACTGGCGCAGCGAACTTTCAAAATATTGCAACGTAACAAATTGGTATAAATTTACTTTTTATCAAACTTTCGCATATATCTTGGCAACATGGATTCGTTGCCCAATAATCCCCCTTGATGAATATACATGATGGGCTGTTGAGGATGCTGTTGTTTGTAATTCAGCATCAATAACCACGCTAATGGATCGTATAATAATTCAAACATCACCCCTGCCTGAGCCAACTGCTGCCATATTTGATAAAACTCAGGGTAGAGCTTGCCGAAATGATATTTTTTGGGGGAACTTATTATCCTGGGATGACAACGGTCATCTGGGCAAAGCGTTGCAAACTGTTGTCGCAGATAATTGTCTCCGCCCACCACAGCACAGGTGATGACTTCAATATTAATTTTATTGTCATAAAAATATTTGCTTA